>NZ_JBYIVZ010000037.1:0-103162 GCF_057710365.1 Streptomyces sp. bgisy027 | reverse complement strand
GCCCGCCGCTGCGGGCGGACACCCCCCGGCACGTCCCCTTGCCGCCGTACGCGGCTGGAACGCCCCAGGGGCGCGGGGAACTGCGTGAACGGTTGTGGCGGCGGGGGTCACGGTTTGGCGCGGGCCCTCTGCAACGCCCTGCTTTCAGGGGCGCGGGGAACTGCGCGAGCGGTTGTGGCGGCGGGGGTCACGGCTTGGCGCGGGCCCTCTGCAACGCCCTGCCTTGAGGGGCGCGGGGAACTGCGCGAGCGGCCACGATGCGGCCGCGGACGTCGTACCGGGGTCAGCCGTCGGTCACTTCGGTCGAGGGGGGCTCGTTGCTGCCGGGGCGGGTGCGGACCTCGTCGGTGCACTCGTAGCGGCGGGGGGTGTCCCGGGTCGGGCCGCCCAGGATCACCGAGCCGTCGCCCTCGGCCGCCGAGGAGTCGGAGAAGGTACAGACGATCTGGGCCAGGGCGTACGACGTGAGGTCGTCGGGGGGTGTGCTCAGGCGGAGGGTCTCGTCGGGGTCGTCGGGGCGTGGGCCGGTGACTCCCATGGCGCCCCGGACGTCCGTGGTGAAGCCGGCCTCCTTCTCCGCGGCCGACGGGGTCGCCTCCAGTTCGTCCAGGAGGCCCTGGGCCACCAGGACGCGGCGGGCGGAGTCCGCCGTGCCGTCGGGTACGCGTACCGTCCGGTCCACCGCCACCAGTTGGGAGCCGCACAGCAGGAACACCTGGACCGGCAGGCCCCGTGCGGCCTGCGTCGAGACGTTCGGTTCGGAGAGGGAGCAGTGCACGCGGGACGGGGCCGGACCGAAGTCGGTCGGGACCTCCGTGGAGCGTATGCCGCAGGCCGTGAGGAGCGTGGCGGAGAGGGCGGTCAGGGTCAGGAGGCGGCGCCTTGGCATTACGCGTCTCCCTTTTGTGGATTGTGCTCGGGGTTCTCGTCCGCGTTGGTCGTTGCCTCCGAGGTGTCCCTGGGGAGGCGCAGGGTGAAGACCGCGCCGCCCTCGGGGGAGTTGGCGGCCGTGATCTCGCCGCCGTGGATGTGGGCGTTCTCCAGGGCGATGGAGAGGCCCAGGCCGCTGCCCTCGGAGCGGGGGCGGGACGCGCTGGCCTTGTAGAAGCGGTCGAAGACGTGCGGCAGGACGTCCTCGGGGATGCCGGGGCCGTGGTCGCGTACGGCGATGACGATCTCGTCGTCCGTCACCCGGACCGCCACGCGTACCGGTGAGCCGCCGTGCTTGAGGGCGTTGCCGATGAGGTTGGCGAGGATGACGTCCAGGCGGCGGGGGTCGAGGCGGGCCATGATGCCGCGCTCGGCGTCCAGGTCGACCGCGTCCAGCCAGGCCCGGGCGTCGATGCAGGCCGTGATCTGGTCGGCGATGTCGACGTGGTCGAGGACCAGGCGGGCCGTGCCCGCGTCGAAGCGGGTGACCTCCATGAGGTTCTCGACCAGGTCGTTCAGGCGGCGGGTCTCGCTGACCACGAGGCGTACGGCCGGCTCGATCATGGGGTCCATCGAGCCGGACTCCGCTTCCAGCTCCTCCTCCAGGACCTCGGTCACGGCCGTGATCGCGGTGAGGGGGGTGCGCAGTTCGTGGGACATGTCTGCCACGAAACGGCGGGACGACTCGTCGCGGGAGGCCATGTCGGCGACCCTTTTCTCCAGTGCGGCCGCGGCGTTGTTGAACGTCCGGGACAGGTCGGCCAGTTCGTCGGTGCCCGAGACGCGCAGGCGGGTGTCGAGTTTGCCCTCGCCGAGGCGGCGGGCCGCGACGCCGAGCCGCTGGACCGGCTTCAGTACGGTCGTGGCGGCGGCCTGCGCGAGCAGCGCGGAGCCGATCAGGGCCAGGCCGGTGGCGATGCCGAGGGACCAGGCGAGGGAGTTGAGGTCCTTCGCCTCCTGCTCCAGGGACCTGAGCATGTAGCCGGTCGGACCGCCGCCGTTGACCTTGGTGCCGGCGATCAGATACGGGGTGTCGTCCTCCACTATCCGCTGCCAGTACAGGTGGTACTCGGCCTTGTTGGAGGAGTTGACCTCCTGCTTCTCGTTCACCGCCGTGCGCAGGGACTTCGGTACGTCCGCCAGGGTGAAGCCGTCCAGGCCGCCGGAGCTGCCGTAGGCGTCCTGGGCCACCAGGAGCACGCTGAAGCGCTGGCTGCTGCTGGCCATCTGACCGGCGGTGTGCTGGAGCTCGTCCTGCGTGGGCTCCTCGGGCAGCAGGCCCGCGCGGTTCTGCATCTCCTGCTCGAAGTCGCGCAGCACCGCGTCCTGCGTGCGGGTCAGCACCGCCTCGCGGTTGAGCCAGTAGGCGATGCCGGACGCGGACACGGCGGCCGTGAGCGCGACGAGGCCGAAGACGACGACCAGGCGCAGGCGCAGGCTCGTGAAACGCAGCCTCGACCACACCCCCTTGCGAGCCGCGAACCAGCCGCGGACCCCCCCTTGCGCTTGTGTCACTGAGGCGCGTCCAGGCGGTAGCCGACACCACGGACGGTACGGATGAGCGTGGGGGAGGAGGGGACGTCCTCGACCTTGGCGCGCAGGCGCTGCACGCAGGCGTCCACCAGACGGGAGTCACCCAGGTAGTCGTGCTCCCAGACGAGGCGCAGCAGCTGCTGGCGGGACAGGGCCTGGCCCGGGCGGCGGCTCAGTTCGAGCAGCAGACGCAGCTCGGTCGGGGTGAGCTGGAGGTCCTCGCCGTTCTTGGTGACGGTCATGGCCGCGCGGTCGATGACCAGGCTGCCGAAGGCCGCGGCGTCGTTCGACTCCCGCTCGCCGCGCCGCAGCACGGCCCGGATCCGGGCGTCGAGGACGCGCCCCTGTACGGGTTTGACGACGTAGTCGTCGGCGCCGGACTCCAGTCCGACCACGACGTCGATGTCGTCGCTGCGCGCGGTCAGCAGGATGATCGGCAGCTGGTCCGTGCGCCGGATGCGCCGGCACACCTCGAACCCGTCGATGCCGGGCAGCATCACGTCCAGCACGATCAGGTCCGGCCGCTGTTCACGCAGCAGTTTGAGACCGTCCTCGCCGGTGGCAGCGGTGGCCACACGGTGTCCCTGGCGCGTCAGTGAGAGCTCCAGGGCCGTACGGATGGCGTCGTCGTCCTCGATCAGCAACAGGGAAGGCACGGGGGTCATTCTGGCCCATGCGGGGGTGGTCTTTCGACTCCTGTACGAGCAGTAGGGATACGTGTGCGTAGCGCTGCCGGCTGTGTTCGCGCTGTGCCGGCGCTGGGGGCGGGCTCTGACACAGGCCCCTGTGACAGCTCTGTGACAGTCGGCGGACACGGCGATGAAAGTGCCCGGGCAAGCTTTTCGGCACAGGCAACACAGCAGGACGCAACACAGCAGGACGCACCAGGCAGAACACCGGAAGTCCACGACGGGGGGCGCGAGATGAACACGCTGCACGGCACCAGCACCAGCGCAGTGATCACGCGTCTGCACGACGTGAACGGGGGCCGGGGTTCGGAGAAGTCCGGTGCTGATGGGGGTCCCTCCCGCGCGAGCGGATTCGAGCGTGGGGGAGGGCGGGGGTGCGCTCGCGGCACCGGGCGTCAGCACACCGCGTACATGACGGTGGTTGACGGTTTCACGGGGGAACCGCACGGGGGAAGCGCGTACAGGGAGGACTCGGGGGAGCGTCGTCGCTCGCTGTCGGAGGCGGAGTTCACCGCCTACGTCCAGGAGCGCCGCGCCTCCCTGTACGCGACCGCCTACCACCTGACCGGAGACCGCTTCGAGGCCGAGGACCTGCTCCAGAGCGCGCTGTTCTCGACGTACAAGGCGTGGGACCGGATCAGCGACAAGGCCGCCGTAGGGGGCTACCTGCGGCGGACGATGACGAACCTGCACATCAGCGCGTGGCGCCGCCGCAAGCTGAACGAGTACCCGACCGAGGAGCTGCCGGAGACGCCCGGCGACACGGACGCGATGCGCGGCACCGAACTGCGCGCGGTCCTGTGGCAGGCGCTGGCCCGGCTGCCCGAACTCCAGCGGACGATGCTGGTCCTTCGTTACTACGAGGGCCGCACCGACCCGGAGATCGCGGACATCCTCGACATCAGTGTCGGCACGGTGAAGTCCAGCATCTGGCGGTCGCTCCGCCGGCTGCGCGAGGACGAGGTCCTCAGCTTCGGCCGTGACGAGGAGGACGCCTTCGGGGAGCTTGTCGCCTGAAGGTCTGGGGGGGACCGCGGGGGAGCGGTCACAAGTGGGGGGATCCACGGGGGCTGGGGGGCCCACGGGGAACCCACGGGGGAACGGGGGGTGCTCCGCCACGGGGGACGTGGGCGGAGCACAACGACAGCGGGGCTGGAGGGCCGGGGGGTCCGTCCAGTCCCGCTTCGCTGTGTGCTCAGCGGACCTTCATCATCTTCCACGGGACACAGGAGCGTTTCTTCACGGTCCTACGACGGGGTGGGCGCCGGCTTCGTTCAGGCTGCCGGGGTGGCCGCCGGACAGCGGCCCGCGGCGGCCGCCGTGAGCCGGCCGAGGGCCTCGTCACGGTCGCAGGCGTAGGCGCCCAGGGACGTCTGGTGGGCGATGATCGAGCGCTCCAGGCGCATCAGGCGCCAGCCGCGGCGCAGCAGGAAGGGCACCGACTTGCGGCCCTCCTTCAGGTCGCGCAGGAAGCGGCGGCGGAAGGTGCGCAGCGGACCGCGGCTCAGGCACAGCGCGTCGGCCAGGACGCCGAGTTCACGGCAGCGGTCGACGATCTCGGCCGCGAAGATCCCCTCGGCGAGGAAGAGCGGGGTGCGCCCGATGTCGACGGTCTCCGCGCCGGTGCGCGCGCTCAGCGAGATGTCGTACACCGGCACGTCGGTGCGGCCCGTGCGGCACAGCTCGGTGATCGCCGCGACGGCCGTGTCGGCGTCCCAGGAGCCGGGGTGGTCCCAGTCGATGTCGGAGCTCCCCGGGACCAGGGGCAGGGTCGGGTCGTCGCCCTCTTTGTAGAAGTCGTCGAGCCGCAGGACCGGAAGGCCGGAGCGGGCGGCGAGAAGGGACTTGCCGGAGCCGGAGGGGCCGCAGAGCAGCACGACTCGCGTCGGTATGGGCGGTTGGGAACTCACGGGACACCAGTGTGCGGCATCGACGGGCCGGTGAACGACCCGGCGGACCACGTTTGATGCGCGGATCACACCTCGACTGCAGGTGGCGTTCACCCGGCTGCCCCGTGCCGGCGTGCGGCAGAGAGCCGCGCCTCCCCGGGACGGCGGGGAAGCGCGGCTCTCCGGTCCTCGTGCCGGCCGGTTCTCAGTACGACGAGCCGGACGCGCCCAGCGAACCCGTCGGGTGCCAGACCGTCTTCGTCTCCAGGAACGCCGTCATACGGTCGATGCCGGGCGTGGCGGTGTGGTCCACAGGCTGTGGACGCAGGACGCGCTTGAGGTTGTCCGCCGCCGCGATCTCCAGCTCCTTCGCGAGCTCCTCGCCGGCACCGGCCAGGTCGATCGCGTTGACGTCCTGGTGCGCGGCGAGCGGCGTGGCGATCTCCGCCGTACGGCCGGACAGGACGTTGACGACACCGCCCGGCAGGTCGGAGGTGGCCAGGACCTCGCCCAGGGACAGGGCGGGCAGCGGGGACTTCTCCGACGCCACCACGATCGCCGTGTTGCCGGTCGCGATCACCGGGGCGAGGACCGAGACCAGGCCCAGGAAGGAGGACTCCTGGGGGGCCAGGACGGCCACCACGCCCGTCGGCTCGGGCGAGGACAGGTTGAAGAACGGGCCCGCGACCGGGTTGCCGCCGCCCACGACCTGGGCGATCTTGTCCGTCCAGCCCGCGTACCAGACCCAGCGGTCGATCGCCGCGTCGACCTGCGCCGCCGCCTTCGACTTCGACAGGCCCTCGGCGTCGGCGACTTCGCGGACGTACTGCTCGCGCCGGCCCTCCAGCATCTCGGCGATGCGGTACAGGATCTGACCGCGGTTGTACGCCGTCGCCCCGGACCACGCCCCGAACGCCTTGCGGGCCGCGACGACCGCGTCACGGGCGTCCTTGCGCGACGACAGCGGTACGTTCGCCAGCCAGTTGCCCTTGGAGTCGGTCACTTCGTACACCCGGCCGCTTTCGGAGCGGGGGAACTTGCCCCCGACGTACAGCTTGTAGGTCTTGAGGACGGAGAGTCGGGTCGCGTCAACTGTGTTTTTCATCGCTCGCCCTCCGGGCTCGACGGGGCGAGGTACGCCTCCAGTCCGTGGCGGCCGCCCTCGCGGCCGAAGCCCGACTCCTTGTAACCGCCGAACGGCGAGGCCGGGTCGAACTTGTTGAACGTGTTGGACCAGACGACGCCGGCCCGGAGCTTGTTCGCGACCGCGAGGATCCGCGACCCCTTCTCCGTCCAGATGCCCGCCGACAGGCCGTACGGCGTGTTGTTGGCCTTGGCGACGGCCTCGTCCGGCGTGCGGAAGGTGAGGACCGACAGGACCGGGCCGAAGATCTCGTCGCGGGCGATGCGGTGCGCCTGGGTGACGTTGGTGAAGAGCGTCGGGGCGAACCAGTAGCCGGCGGTCGGGATCTCGCAGGCCGGCGACCAGCGCTCGGCGCCCTCCGCCTCGCCCTGCTCGACGAGCGAGGTGATGCGGGTCAGCTGCTCCTCGGAGTTGATCGCGCCGATGTCGGTGTTCTTGTCCAGCGGGTCGCCCAGCCGGAGCGTGGAGAGCCTGCGCTTGAGGGACTCCAGCAGCTCCTCCTCGACCGACTCCTGGACCAGCAGCCGGCTGCCGGCGCAGCAGACCTGGCCCTGGTTGAAGAAGATGCCGTTGACGATGCCCTCGACGGCCTGGTCGATCGGGGCGTCGTCGAAGACGATGTTGGCGCCCTTGCCGCCCAGTTCCAGGGTGACCTTCTTGCGGGTGCCGGCGACCGTGCGGGCGATCTCCTTGCCGACGGCCGTGGAGCCGGTGAAGGCGACCTTGTTCACGTCGGGGTGCGCGACGACCGCGGCGCCCGCGTCGCCGTATCCGGGAAGGATGTTGACGACGCCCTTGGGCAGGCCCGCCTGCCGGCAGATGTCGGCGAAGAACAGGGCCGACAGCGGGGTCGTCTCGGCGGGCTTCAGCACCACCGTGTTCCCGGTGGCGAGCGCGGGGGCGATCTTCCACGCCAGCATGAGGAGGGGGAAGTTCCAGGGGATGACCTGGCCGGCCACGCCCAGCGGCTGCGGGTTCGCGCCGAAGCCGGCGTGGTCGAGCTTGTCGGCCCAGCCCGCGTAGTAGAAGAAGTGCGCGGCGACCAGCGGGAGGTCCGCGTCGCGGGTCTCCTTGATCGGCTTGCCGTTGTCCAGGGTCTCCAGGACGGCCAGCTCGCGGCTGCGCTCCTGGATGATCCGGGCGATGCGGAAGAGGTACTTCGCGCGCTCGGAGCCCGGCAGCGCCGACCACTTCTCGAACGCTTTGCGGGCGGCCTTCACGGCACGGTCCACGTCCGCCTCGCCGGCCTGGGCGATCTCGGAGAGGACCTCCTCGGAGGACGGCGAGACGGTCTTGAAGACCTTGCCGTCGGCCGCCTCCACGAACTCGCCGTCGATGAACAGGCCGTACGACGGCGCGATGTCGACGATCGAGCGGGACTCGGGGGCCGGTGCGTATTCGAATACCGATGCCATGGTGATCAGTCCACCGTCACGTAGTCGGGGCCGGAGTAGCGGCCGGTGGCCAGCTTCTGCCGCTGCATCAGCAGGTCGTTCAGAAGCGAGGAGGCGCCGAAGCGGAACCAGTGGTTGTCCAGCCAGTCCTCGCCGGCGGTCTCGTTGACCAGCACGAGGAACTTGATGGCGTCCTTGGTCGTCCTGATCCCGCCGGCCGGCTTCACACCGACCTGGATGCCGGTCTGGGCGCGGAAGTCCCGCACCGCTTCCAGCATAAGGAGGGTGTTCGCGGGCGTGGCGTTCACGGCGACCTTGCCGGTGGACGTCTTGATGAAGTCGGCGCCGCCCAGCATGCCGAGCCAGCTGGCCCGCCGGATGTTGTCGTACGTCGACAGCTCGCCGGTCTCGAAGATGACCTTGAGGCGGGCCGCCCCGGAGGCCTCCTTCACGGCGACGATCTCGTCGTACACCTTCATGTAGTTCCCGGCGAGGAACGCGCCCCGGTCGATGACCATGTCGATCTCGTCGGCGCCGGCGGCGACGGCCTCACGGACGTCGGCCAGCTTCACCGCCAGGGGTGCGCGGCCCGCGGGGAAGGCGGTGGCGACGGAGGCGACCTTCACGGTCGAGGCGGCGACGGCCTCCTTGGCGGTGGCCACCATGTCGGGGTAGACGCAGACGGCGGCCGTCGAGGGCGTCGTGCGGTCGGTCGGGTCGGGGTGGACCGCCTTGGCGCCGAGCGCCCGGACCTTGCCCGGGGTGTCCGCGCCTTCCAGCGTCGTCAGGTCGACCATCGAGATGGCGAGGTCGATGGCGTACGCCTTGGCGGTCGTCTTGATGGAACGGGTACCGAGGGACGCGGCCCGCCCCTCCAGGCCGACCGCGTCGACACCCGGCAGCCCGTGGAGGAAGCGGCGCAGCGTGCTGTCGGACGCGGTGACGTCCGTGAGTGCGTGAGCTGCGGCAGATGCATTGGTGGGCATGGTCACCAGACGAGCATATCTACGCGCGTAGCGGCTGTACACCCCGAGGGGACGGATGACTGGAAAGTCCGGGGCCGTCATGCCCTCGGGGGAGCGGGGAACCGCGCGACCGGCCACGGTCGACTCGCGCTCGCGCACCGGACATGCTCCCTCACGGCGAGTGGGCGATCGGCCGAGCGGCACAGCCGTACGGCACAATCGGCCCCATGACGACCCCCGAACACCCGTCCCCCTCCCCGGACCCCACGTCGAAGGACCGGGTGTACCGCTCACCCATGGGCATCGTCGGTGGAGTCGCCCTGCTGGTCATCGTGCTCTGGCTCGGCCTCGACGCCCTGCTGCGCGGCGAGGGACACACCCAGTGGCTGGCCCTCGCGGCGCTCATCCTCCTCGTGCCGCTGGTGACGGCGTTCACCATGCGCCCCGCCGTCCACGCCAACGAGGACCGGCTGCGCATCCGCAATCCGCTTCGCGTGATCGTGCTGCCCTGGGGACAGGTCGCCGCGCTGCGCTCCGGCTACTCGAACGAGGTCGTCGCCAAGTCCGGCACCAAGTTCCAGCTGTGGGCGATTCCGGTCTCGCTGCGGGCCCGCAAGAAGGCCGCGCAGCGTTCGGCCCGCGCGGCCTCGGGACGCGGTGACCGCGGCGGCCGTACGGGCGGCAGCGCGGGATTCGGCGGGCTCGGGTTCGGCGCGCCGCGCGGGGACGTCGACGCGGACGGTCCGATGCGGGCCGAGACCGACAAGGTCATGGACGACCTGCGGGAACTGCTGGAGCAAGGGGAACACGCGGAGTCCGCGCAGGGTGAGGTGACCGTGCGCTGGGCCTACGAGGTGGCGGGACCGGTCGTCGCGGGCGCCGTGCTGCTGGTGATCCTGCTGGCGATCGGCTGAGGGGTCCGCGGACCGCGGGCCCGAGTGCCGATGATCGGCTGAGTGAGCTGTGGGCCCGGGTGCCGATGATCGGCTAATTGAGCTGGCTGTGGGCTCGGGCGCCGGCGATCGGCTTGCCGTGCTTCAGGGGGTCTGTGACCGCACCGGCGCCATGAGCGTGTCCGCAGCAGCGTCATGTACGTGTCCGCGACCGCAGCAGCGTCATGTACGTGTCCGCGACCACACCAGCGCCATGTACCCGCCCCTGTACGCCGAGCCACCGCCACCGTGAGTGCCGGCGCCCGGTAGCGGCGGGAGGCGCGGGACAGGCGCAGGGGGAGCGGCACGCCCGGAAGGGTGCCTCCGCATGGGGGCACCCTTCCGGGAACGATCAGGAAGGCGGCGTACGGCTCAGATGCCCGCCGCCGTCGACAGGTCCCGCTTGATCGTCGCCAGCAGGCCGGCCGCCTCGGCGCGGGCGGCCGGGAGGTCGGCGTGCGTCGCCACCGGCACCACGACCTCCAGGTAGCACTTCAGCTTGGGCTCGGTGCCGCTGGGGCGGACGATGACGCGGGCGCCTTCGAGGGTGTAGCGCAGACCGTCGGTGGGCGGGAGCGTCTCGGTGCCCCGGGTGAGGTCCTCGGCCCGGGTGATGGCCAGGCCGGCCAGCTCCGTCGGCGGCTGCTCGCGCAGCCGGCGCATGGCGTCGGCGATGACCGACAGGTCCTCGACGCGCACCGAGAGCTGGTCCGTGGCGTGCAGGCCGTGCTCCACGGCGATGTCGTCGAGGAGGCCGAGGAGGCTGCGGCCCTCCTCCTTGAGGGCGGAGGCGAGCTCGGTGATCAGCAGGGCGGCCGTGATGCCGTCCTTGTCGCGTACGCCCTCGGGGTCCACGCAGTAGCCGAGGGCCTCCTCGTAGCCGTAGCGCAGGCCGTCGACGCGGGCGATCCACTTGAAGCCGGTGAGGGTCTCCTCGTACGGCAGACCCGCCTTCTCGGCGATCCGGCCGAGGAGGGAGGAGGAGACGATCGACTCGGCGAACGTGCCGCGCGCTCCGCGGTTGACCAGGTGGGCGGCGAGGAGAGCCCCCACCTCGTCGCCGCGCAGCATGCGCCACTCGGCGTTCTCCTTGACGGCCACGGCGCAGCGGTCCGCGTCGGGGTCGTTGGCGATGACGAGGTCCGGGTCCGTCTCGCGGGCCTTCGCGAAGGCCAGGTCCATCGCGCCGGGTTCCTCCGGGTTGGGGAACGCGACGGTGGGGAAGTCCGGGTCGGGGTCGGCCTGCTCGGCGACGAGGGCGGGGACGGGGAAGCCGGCGCGCTCGAAGGCAGCGAGGAGGACGTCCTTCCCGACGCCGTGCATCGGCGTGTAGACGGTGCGGGCGGTGCGGGGGGAGCCGGGCGCGAGGACCGCGTCGGTGCGGGCGAGGTAGGCGTCGAGGACCTCGTCGCCGAGGGTTTCCCAGCCGGAGGCGGGGCGCGGGACGTCGTTCAGGGACCTTACGGCGTCGATCTCGGAGGCGATGCCGGCGTCGGCGGGCGGGACGATCTGGGAGCCGTCGCCGAGGTAGACCTTGTAGCCGTTGTCGCGGGGCGGGTTGTGGCTGGCGGTGACCTCTACGCCGGCTGCCGCGCCGAGGTGCCTTATCGCGTACGCGAGGACCGGGGTGGGGAGGGGGCGGGGAAGTACGGCTGCGCGCAGGCCCGCGCCGGTCATGACGGCGGCGGTGTCGCGGGCGAAGTCCTCCGACTTGTGGCGGGCGTCGTAGCCGATGACGACGAGGCCGTCGGTGTGGCCCTGGCTCTTGAGGTAGGCGGCGAGGCCGGCGGCGGCGCGGATGACGACGGTGCGGTTCATGCGCATGGGGCCGGCGCCGAGTTCGCCTCGCAGGCCCGCGGTGCCGAACTGGAGGGTGCCGCTGAAGCGGGCGGTGAGCTCTTCCACGTCCGCCGTGTCGATGAGGCCGGCGAGCTCGTCGCGGGTCTCCGGGTCCGGGTCCTCGGCGAGCCATGCCTTGGCGCGGGCGATGAGGTCGTCGTGCACGTCGGGGTCAGCCTCTCGTTGTCGGTCGTGGTGCCTGCGGCGGCCCGTTGCGGGCTGTGGGGGCGTGTGTGGCGCCTGTGGGTGCGTTGTGGGTCGGGGCCGTGCCGGGGGGTGTCCGTCCTCGGTCGGGCGGTTGCCCGGCATGAAGAAGGGTGCCCTGTGTTGACGCCCGCCGCTGCGGGCGGACACCCCCCGGCACGTCCCCTTGCCGCCGTGGGCGACTGCGAGCCCCAGGGGCGCGGGGAAGTGCGCGAACGGTTGTGACGGCCGCGGTCACGGCTTGGCGGGGGCGACGTCCCTCTTTTGGGGGTGCGGGGAACTGCGCGACCCGCCGGACGACACGCGGGCGTGTATCCGTAGGCGCCGGCCCTCGACTACAGGCGGCCGAGCACCTGCGCCAGCAGTGCACCCATCTGCGTCGCGCTGTCGCGGCCCGCCTGGAGGACCTCCTCGTGGTTGAGGGGCTCGCCCGTCATGCCCGCGGCGAGGTTGGTCACCAGGGAGATGCCCAGCACCTCCGCGCCCGCCTCGCGCGCGGCGATCGCTTCGAGGACCGTCGACATGCCCACCAGGTCCGCGCCGATGACGCGGGCCATGCGGATCTCGGCCGGCGTCTCGTAGTGCGGGCCGGGGAACTGGGCGTAGACGCCCTCTTCGAGGGTGGGGTCGATCTCCTTGCACAGGGCGCGCAGGCGGGGGGAGTAGAGGTCGGTGAGGTCGACGAAGTTGGCGCCGATGATGGGCGACGTGGCCGTCAGGTTGATGTGGTCGCTGATCAGGACCGGCTGGCCGGGGCGCATGCCCTCGCGCAGGCCGCCGCAGCCGTTGGTCAGGACGATCGTCTTGCAGCCGGCCGCCACCGCGGTGCGGACGCCGTGCGAGACGGCGGCCACGCCGCGGCCCTCGTAGTAGTGGGTGCGGCCGAGGAAGACCAGGGCGCGCTTGTTGCCGATCCGGTAGGAGCGGACCTTGCCGCCGTGCCCTTCCACCGCCGGCGGGGGGAACCCGGGCAGCTCGGTGACCTGGAACTCGGCCTCGGGTGCGCCGAGGGCGTCCACGGCCGGAGCCCAGCCGGAGCCCATCACGAGGGCGACGTCGTGGGTCTCGGCGCCGGTGAGTTCGCGCAGGCGCGCGGCGGCGGCGTCGGCGGCGGCGTGGGGGTCGCCCTGGATGTCGTCCGGAAGAAGAGATGCGTTCACGCGACTGAGGGTAGCCGGTTTGGGCCTACGCGCGTAGATGACAGAGCTCACGGGATGGCGATCGTTGTCTTGTCGTTTCCAACGAAACCTGTGAACGCGGGGACTGGAGGGATGTGTGAGGCCGGTGAGCCTCAGCACGGGCGCTTGCGCAGCTCCATCACGTAGTCGTGGGGCGCCCCGGCCGACTCCGCGGCGTCCGCGATCTCGCCCAGGTAGCGCGCCGACGGCAGCCCGCCCTCGTAGGCGTTCAGCACATACGTCCAGGCCGGCTCCTCGCCCTCCAGCGTGTGCACCCGGACCCGCAGGCGGCGGTAGATGCCGAGGCCGACGCCCTCCCAGCGGTCCAGGGAGTCCTCGTCCATGGGGGCGATGTCGTACAGCGCGACGAAGACCTGCTCCATGGGGTCCTCGACGAGCGTCGCCAGCGCACCCTCCCAGCCCAGCTGCTCGCCGCCGAACGTCAGCCGCCACCCGTTCAGCCAGCCCGTGGCACGCAGCGGCGAGTGCGGGGCGCGGCGGGTCATCAGCCGCGCGTCGAGATTGCCGGCGTACGCGGCGTAGAGCGACATGGGGAGAGGGTACGGCAGGTGCATCCTGTGCCCCTCCCGTAACGGTGGTGTCTCGGGCGGGCCCCCAGGCGGTACCACGGTGATGCGTGCGGGACAATGGAGTACGTGACTCGGATCGTGATCATCGGTGGCGGACCCGGCGGATACGAAGCGGCGCTGGTCGCCGCTCAACTCGGCGCGGAGGTGACCGTCGTCGACTGCGACGGTCTGGGCGGGGCGTCGGTGCTCACCGACTGCGTGCCGTCCAAGACCCTGATCGCCACGGCCGAGGTGATGACCACCTTCGACTCCTCCTACGAGGAGCTGGGGATCATCGTCGCCGACGACACGCCGCACATCGACACGCCGGCGCGCGTGGTGGGCGTCGATCTGGGCAAGGTCAACCGGCGTGTGAAGCGGCTCGCGCTCGCCCAGTCCCATGACATCACCGCCTCCGTCACGCGTGCCGGTGCGCGGGTGATGCGCGGCCGGGGGCGACTGGAGGGCATGCAGGGCCTCGACGGGTCGCGGAAGGTCGTCGTGCGGGCCGCCGACGGGAGCGAGGAGACGCTCGTCGCGGACGCGGTCCTGATCGCCACCGGTGGTCATCCGCGCGAGCTGCCCGACGCCCAGCCCGACGGCGAGCGCATCCTGAACTGGACCCAGGTCTACGACCTCGACGAGCTGCCCGAGGAGCTCATCGTGGTCGGCTCGGGTGTCACCGGCGCCGAGTTCGCCGGTGCCTACCAGGCACTCGGTTCGCGGGTGACCCTCGTGTCGTCGCGGGACCGCGTGCTGCCGGGCGAGGACCCGGACGCCGCGGCCGTCCTGGAGGACGTCTTCCGGCGTCGTGGCATGAACGTCATGGCCCGCTCGCGTGCCGCCGCCGCCAAGCGGGTCGGTGACCGGGTCGAGGTCACCCTCGCCGACGGGCGCGTCATCAGCGGCACCCACTGCCTCATGGCCGTCGGCGCCATCCCCAACAGCGAGGGCATGGGCCTGGAGGAGGCCGGCGTCAAGCTGCGCGACTCCGGGCACATCTGGACCGACAAGGTGTCGCGGACGACCGCGCCGGGCGTGTACGCCGCCGGTGACGTCACCGGCGTCTTCGCCCTCGCCTCGGTGGCGGCGATGCAGGGACGTATCGCCATGTACCACTTCCTGGGCGACGCGGTGGCCCCGCTGAACCTGAAGACGGTGTCCTCGAACGTCTTCACCGACCCCGAGATCGCCACCGTCGGCTACTCGCAGGCCGACGTGGACGCGGGCAAGATCGACGCCCGGGTCGTCAAGCTGCCGTTGCTGCGCAACCCGCGCGCGAAGATGCAGGGCATCCGGGACGGCTTCGTCAAGATCTTCTGCCGCCCCGGCACCGGCATCGTGGTCGGCGGTGTGGTCGTCTCCCCGCGCGCCTCGGAACTCATCCACCCGATCTCGATCGCGGTCGACAACAATCTGACGGTCGAACAGATCGCGAACGCCTTCACCGTGTACCCCTCTCTTTCGGGCTCGATCGCCGAGGTGGCACGGCAGTTGCACACACGCAAGTCCGGTGCTGAACTCTGACGGCCGGAACTGATTCCCCGCTGGTCACGGGGAGTTGTCGAGCATGCGTGCGGCATAGGCGGCGGGACTAGGCCCTATACCACTTCTCGCCCTTGCGTGCGAACAACTTCTGTTATTCGGCGCAAACTGCTGAAACCAGACGGTCGTTGGGGTTACTGTCAGTTTCGTGTTCGCTGCAGAACGTCGCCAATTGATCCTCGAAATGGTGCGAGCGAACGGGGCCGTGTCGCTCCGTGAGCTCGCCCGCGTCGTCCAGACCTCCGAAGTGACCGTACGGCGGGACGTGCGCGCACTGGAGGCAGAAGGACTCCTCGACCGCCGGCACGGCGGTGCGGTATTGCCGGGCGGGTTCACGCGGGAGTCCGGCTTTCCGCAGAAGTCACATCTCGCGACCGCCGAGAAGACGGCCATCGCCGACCTCGCCGCGAACTTCGTGGAGGAGGGCGAGGCGATCGTCGTCGGGGCGGGAACCACCACGCAGGAGCTGGCCCGCCGGCTCGCACGCGTGCCCGGACTGACCGTCGTCACCAACTCCCTCCTGGTCGCACAGGCGTTGGCCCATGCCAACCGGGTCGAGGTCGTCATGACCGGCGGCACGCTCCGCGGCTCCAACTACGCCCTCGTCGGCAGCGGAGCCGAGCAGTCCCTGCAAGGGCTGCGGGTGTCGCGTGCCTTCCTCTCCGGCAGTGGCCTGACCGCCGAGCGCGGGCTGTCCACGTCCAACATGCTCTCGGCGTCCGTCGACCGGGCACTCGTCCAGGCGGCCGCGGAGGTCGTCGTCCTCGCCGATCACACCAAGCTCGGCACGGACACGATGTTCCAGACGGTGCCGACGGACGTCATCACGCGGCTCGTCACCGACGAACCGCCCGCTCACGACGACCGTGCGCACACCGAGTTGCAGGCCCTTGCCGATCAGGGGGTGCAGATCGCCGTGGCCGGGGCGAGCGGGGCGCCGGGGGGTGACGAGGTCCCGGCGCGGCGTCAGCAGCGTGCGCTGCCGGGACCGCGACGGGGGCCCTCCGGGGGCGGGCCGGGGTTGCGGCCGGCCGGGGCGGCGGTGCTCGGGGAGCAAGGGGCCGAGCGGGAGCGGGCCCGCGTCGCGGACCTGCGGCGGCGGTAGGTTCGGTTCGCCCGGTCGCCGTAGGGCTTCGCGTGGACGTGCGGGTGCGGGTGGGGTGTGGCTGGTCGCGCCCACGCGGCGGAGCCGCATGTCGATCGTGCCCCGCGCCCCCGGGGCGTTGCCCTACGAGGCTTTCAGGCCCCGGAGCGTCAGGTGCAGCAACCTGTCCGCCAGGTCCGGGTCGCCCGGGGTCTCCTCCGCCGCCAGCGCGATCGCGTGGGTGAGTTGGAGCAGATCGGTGATGGCCACGTCCGGGCGGACGGTGCCGGCCTCCTGGGCCCGTGACAGCAGCGCGCCGCCCGCCTCTGTGATGGGGCCGCTGCACCGGGCCAGGGCCGAGGTGCCGTCGTAGGAGACGGACATCAGGGAGCGGGCCAGGCCGCGGTACTCGCCCGCGTGGGTGACCATCTCGCGCAGCCATGTCACCAGGGCCGCGCACGGCTCCGGCGAGCGCAGGAGTTCCCGGGAGCGGGTCAGCAGGTCGCCGACCGCCTCCTCGAAGACCGCGCTCAACAGGGCGTCGCGGTTGGGGAAGTGACGGTAGAGGGTGCCGATGCCCACGCCCGCTCGCCGGGCCACGTCCTCCAGGGACGCGTCCGTGCCGTGCTCGGCGAAGGCGGAGCGGGCCTCGGCCAGCAGGCGCTCGTGATTGCGGCGGGCGTCGGCGCGCATGGCGCGTGCCGCAGCCGGCGGTGCCGTCGTGCCGCCGCTTCCCGCCCCCTCGCCGGCAGTCGCGCCCACCATCCCTCTCACCTGCCCTCTCGCCCGCCGGTGTGCTTCCACGATGCCACCGAGCATAGGACGAGGCGCCCGGTGGACTGACTGCTCCAGTCCACCGGGCGCCTCGGCCGCCGTATGCGTCAGTCCTTGATCTCGCAGATGACGGCACCGGAAGTGAGGGACGCGCCGACCTCGGCGGACAGGCCCTTGATGGTGCCGGACCTGTGCGCGTTGAGCGGCTGTTCCATCTTCATGGCCTCCAGGACGACGACCAGGTCGCCCTCCTTGACCTCCTGGCCTTCCTCGACGGCGATCTTGACGATGGTGCCCTGCATGGGGGAGGCGAGGGTGTCGCCGGAGGCGGCGGGGCCGGACTTCTTGGCGGCGCGGCGCTTGGGCTTGGCGCCGGCGGCGAGGCCGGTGCGGGCGAGGGTCATGCCGAGGGAGGCCGGCAGGGAGACCTCCAGGCGCTTGCCGCCGACCTCGACGACGACGGTCTCGCGGCCGGTGTCCTCCTCCGCGTCGGTGTCGGCGGGGGCGGCGAAGGGCTTGATCTCGTTGACGAACTCGGTCTCGATCCAGCGGGTGTGGACCGTGAACGGGTCGGCGGAGCCGGTCAGTTCCGGTGCGAAGGCCGGGTCCTTGACGACCGCGCGGTGGAAGGGGATGGCGGTGGCCATGCCCTCGACCTGGAACTCCTCCAGGGCGCGGGAGGCGCGCTGGAGTGCTTGTTCGCGGGTGGCGCCGGTGACGATCAGCTTGGCCAGCAGGGAGTCCCAGGCGGGGCCGATGACGCTGCCGGACTCCACGCCCGCGTCCAGACGCACACCCGGGCCCGACGGCGGGGCGAACGCGGTCACCGTGCCCGGGGCGGGCAGGAAGTTGCGGCCGGGGTCCTCGCCGTTGATACGGAACTCGAAGGAGTGTCCGCGCAGCGGCGGGTCGTCGTAGCCGAGGGCCTCGCCGTCGGCGATGCGGAACATCTCCCGCACCAGGTCGATCCCGGCGACTTCCTCGGTGACCGGGTGCTCGACCTGCAGGCGGGTGTTGACCTCCAGGAAGGAGATCGTGCCGTCGTTGCCGACGAGGAACTCCACCGTGCCGGCGCCGACGTAGCCGGCTTCCTTCAGGATCGCCTTCGACGACGAGTACAGCTCCGCGACCTGCGCCTCGGACAGGAACGGCGCGGGGGCCTCCTCCACCAGCTTCTGGTGGCGGCGCTGCAGCGAGCAGTCACGCGTGGAGACCACGACGACGTTGCCGTGGGTGTCGGCCAGGCACTGGGTCTCCACGTGCCGGGGCTTGTCGAGGTAGCGCTCGACGAAGCACTCCCCGCGCCCGAACGCGGCGACCGCCTCACGCACCGCCGACTCGTACAGCTCCGGCACCTCTTCGAGGGTGCGGGCGACCTTCAGGCCGCGTCCGCCGCCGCCGAAGGCCGCCTTGATCGCGATCGGCAGGCCGTGCTGCTCGGCGAACGCGACGACCTCCTCCGCCCCGGAGACCGGGTCGGGGGTGCCGGCGACCAGCGGGGCGCCGGCGCGCTGGGCGATGTGGCGGGCGGCGACCTTGTCGCCGAGGTCGCGGATCGCCTGCGGGGGCGGGCCGATCCAGATCAGATCGGCGTCCAGGACGGCCTGGGCGAAGTCGGCGTTCTCCGACAGGAAGCCGTAGCCGGGGTGGATCGCGTCCGCCCCGGACTCGCGTGCCGCCTTGAGGACCTTGTCGATGTCCAGGTAGCTGGTGGCCGGGGTGTCACCGCCCAGGGCGAACGCCTCATCCGCGGCGCGGACATGCAGAGCGTCACGGTCCGGCTCCGCGTAGACGGCCACGCTCGCGATCCCGGCATCCCGACAGGCCCGGGCCACGCGGACAGCGATTTCGCCACGGTTGGCGATGAGCACCTTGCGCACGATTGAGGCTCCCTCCTTGAAACAAGCCGAGTTTAGGGACTGCCGACACGACACTTCGACCCGTCCCCAGTGGTGAGCTTGCCCACACGGAGCGTGATTCCAGGCTCGCCCGACCTGCGAAATCCCTTGTCGCGCCACGGTACGCAGGTCTCTCCCGGAAAACCCTAGCTCCCCTCTGTGGTCAAGGTCTCTGTCATCACGTGCTGCGGGCCACTCGGTTTCTTTGTGGAATCCCTACGAATGGCCCAATGCATCTTTGCTGTCTCCCGAACCCTTGTCCCGGGGTTTACCCGTTAGTAGCGTTCGCGATGCTGAATCAAGCGCTGCGGCCCGAAGGGCCTCCCTTGAGGGGTGGTGGTCGGGCGGCGGGTGGGCGTACTTGGGGTAACGGCTCGGAAGTGGGTGGGACCGGTGGTGCGCAGGCCGGTGGCGTGGGTGGTGGCGGTCGTGCTCTTCGTGGAGGCGTTCGGCATCGCCGCGCTGAACTGGTTCCTCGGCGTCGTCGTGGACCGGCAGGACATGTCCTTGGCGGGTCTGGATCCTGACGTGATGTCGGTGTCCTCGAAGGTCGGCGGCCTGGTCTTCGGCGGCTACTTCGCGCTGTGCGCTCTGGTCGCGCTGCTGGTCGCCCTGCGCGACCGCGCACCGGCCGGCCTCGGGCGCATCCTGCTGATCAGCGCGGCCGTGGTGCACGGTCTGCTGGGCGCGTTCGCCTGGGGGCTGGTGGGCTGGACGGCGTTCGTGTTCATGATCGCCGTGCTCGGCCTCGTCGTGCTGCTGCTGATGACCTACGACGGCCAGGCCGCGCCCGGGCGGCCCGCCGACGCCGCGCCCGACGGAGGCAAGGGCGGCGACGGCTCCCCGGCCGACGGTTCCCCGGCGGGGAGCCCCCCGGCCGGCGGCTCGCCCGTCACCCCTCCGCCGGCTCCCACAACTCCGTGATGCCGATGCCCAGTTGGGCCAGCAGGCGCCGCACCATCGGCAGACTGATGCCGATCACATTGCCGTGGTCGCCGTCGATGCCGTCGATGAACGGCGCCGAGCGGCCGTCCAGGGTGAACGCCCCGGCGACGTAGAGGGGTTCGCCGGAGGCGACGTACGCGGCGATCTCCTCGTCGGTCGGCTCGCCGAAGCGGACGACCGTGGAGGCGGTGGCGGAGGCGTACCGGCCGCTGAGCGTGTCGTAGACGCAGTGGCCGGTCTGGAGCGTGCCGGCCCGCCCGCGCATCGACTTCCAGCGGGACGTGGCCTCCTCGGCGTCGGCCGGCTTGCCCAGGGCCTCGCCGTCCAGGTCGAGGACCGAGTCGCAGCCGATCACGATGGCGCCCTTGATCTCGGGCCGGGCGGCGACGACGGAGGCCTTCGCCTCGGCCAGGGCCAGCGCCAGCTCGGCGGGGGTGGGTGCGCTCACGGCGTCCTCGTCGACGCCGCTCACGATGACCTCGGGGGCCAGCCCCGCCTGCCGGAGCAGATTGAGGCGGGCGGGGGACTGGGAGGCGAGGACGAGCCGACGGCGGGGCTGATCAGTCATGCCGTCAGCGTATCGGCGGGCCCGGCCGGTCTCACCTCAGTCCGAGCACGATCATCGTGAGGACCATGGCCAGCGCCATGAGAACGCCCAGCCGCCGCAACATCTCCTGCATGTCGCGCAGTTCTTTGGGCGGCTCGTTCTCGGGGTCGGACCACAGCATGCCTTCCATCGTCGGTCGGGGATCCGGGGCGGCGCCTGAGTACGCATACTCAACTTCACCGTAAACGGTGCTACGATTCCATTAATTAATGGGGCTTCAGTTCCGTTTGGAGGGTGTGTCATGTTCACCGCTTCCTGGACCGCGTCACCTCAGCGCCCCAGCGAGGGCTTCACGCCCAACTGGTCCCGCGAGGGTTTCTGGCGCCAGTCGCTGCGGCAGGTCGTCCGGCTGTCGGCGGGCGGCGGCCTGGTACGGGTACGGCTGTCCAACGCGTACGGCGAATCGCCGGTCCGGGTCGCGGGCGCGAGCGTGGGGCGCGCGGGAGGAGGAGCGGCGGTACGGCCGGGGTCGCTGACACCGCTCACCTTCGGGGGCGCCGCGGGAGCCGCGATACCGGCGCGGGGCGAGCTCGTCAGCGACGCCGTACGGCTCGCCGTCGCCGCCGGGGAGCCGGTGGCCGTCACGCTGTACTTCGAAGCCGCCACCGGTCCCGCGACCTTCCACGCGCAGGCCTTCGCGCCCGGTCACCGGGGCGAGGGCGACCTGTCGCGGGCGTCCGGCGGTGAGGGCTTCGACGCCGTGAGCGAGTCCTGGTACTTCCTGTCGGCGGTGGAGACCGACGCCGGCCGCACGGACGCCGTAGCGCTCCTCGGCGACTCGATCACGGACGGGTTCGGTTCCACGGTGGGCGCGGACCGGCGCTGGTCCGACACGCTCGCCCGGCGCACCGGGCGGCCCGTCCTCAACGCCGGCATCGGCGGGAACCTGCTGCTCAACGACTCGGCCTGGTACGGCGACGGGGGCGTCCGACGGCTGCGCCGGGACGTCCTCGAAATGCCCGGGGTGGACACGCTGGTCGTTCTGCTCGGGCTGAACGACATCGGCTTCAGCGAGACGGACGAGCAGCCGACGTACAGACCGGCGCCGGTGCTGGAGACGGCGGAGCTGATCGCCGGGCACCGGGAGTTGCTGCGGCAGGGCAGGGCGGCCGGGCTGCGGGTGATCGGCGGCACGCTGCTGCCGTTCGGGGGCTCGGACCACTGGGGCGAGCACGCGGCCAAGGTGAGCCACGAGCTCAACGAGTGGATCCGGTGCGCCGGGGAGTACGACGCGGTGGTCGATCTGAACCGGGCGCTGGCCGATCCGGGGGATCCGGATCGGCTCGGGCCGGCGTACGACTTCGGCGATCACCTGCACCCCAACGACGCGGGGTACGAGGTGATGGCCGAAGTTCTGGCGACCGCTCTCTAGCCGGGCCAGTAGGTGCGAGCCCACGTCGTCGGGCCCGGTTGCGGCAGTCGTTGCCGTGCGATGCGGGACGGGTCCGACCACCCGTCCCGCGGCTTGGGTGCGCCGGGCGGAAGGGCTGCTTCCGCCGCGGCGCGGGCGCGGACCACCGCCAGTGCGGCGGCCAGCTCCTCCGCTGTCGGGTTGCCCCGTAGGACCTTGATGTTCATGGCGGCTCCCAGCGGGCCTAGAGGGGGATGTTGCCGTGCTTCTTCGGAGGCAGGGATTCCCGCTTGGTACGCAGCTGACGCAGGCCGCGCACGACGTGGCGGCGGGTCTCGGACGGCATGATCACCGCGTCGATGTAGCCGCGCTCGGCCGCCACGTAGGGGTTGAGGAGGGCGTCCTCGTACTCCTGGATCAGCCGCGCGCGCACCGCCTCGGCGTTTTCGGGGTTCGCGCCGCTCGCCTCCGCCTCCGCGAGGGTGCGCCGGTGCAGGATGTTGACCGCGCCCTGGGCGCCCATGACGGCGATCTGGGCGGTGGGCCAGGCGAGGTTGATGTCGGCGCCCAGGTGCTTGGAGCCCATGACGTCGTAGGCGCCGCCGAAGGCCTTGCGCGTGATGATCGTGATCAGCGGGACCGTGGCCTCGGCGTAGGCGTAGATCAGCTTGGCGCCGCGCCGGATGATGCCGGTGTGCTCCTGGTCCACGCCCGGCAGGAAGCCGGGGACGTCGACGAAGGTGAGGACCGGGACGTTGAAGGCGTCGCAGGTGCGCACGAAGCGCGCGGCCTTCTCGGAGGCGTCGATGTCCAGGCAGCCCGCGAACTGCATCGGCTGGTTGGCGACGATGCCGACGGGGCGCCCCTCGACCCGGCCGAAGCCGGTGATGATGTTCGGCGCGAACAGCGGCTGCGTCTCGAAGAACTCGGCGTCGTCCAGGACGTGTTCGATCACCGTGTGCATGTCGTACGGCTGGTTCGCGCTGTCCGGCACGATCGTGTCCAGCTCGCGGTCCTCGTCGGTGAGGGAGAGGTCCGCCTCCTCCTCGAACACCGGGGGCTCGGAGAGGTTGTTGGACGGCAGGTACGACAGCAGCTGCTTGACGTACTCGATGGCGTCCTTCTCGTCCCCGGCCATGTGATGTGCCACACCGGAGGTCGAGTTGTGGGTGCGGGCGCCACCGAGCTCCTCGAAGCCGACGTCCTCGCCGGTGACCGTCTTGATGACGTCCGGGCCGGTGATGAACATGTGCGAGGTCTGGTCGACCATGACCGTGAAGTCGGTGATGGCGGGGGAGTAGACCGCGCCGCCCGCGCAGGGCCCGACGACCAGGCTGATCTGCGGGATGACACCGGAGGCGTGGGTGTTGCGGCGGAAGATCTCGCCGTAGGCACCGAGGGAGGCCACGCCTTCCTGGATGCGGGCGCCGCCGGAGTCGTTGATGCCGATGACCGGGCAGCCGGTCTTCAGCGCGAAGTCCATCACCTTGACGATCTTCTGGCCGTAGACCTCGCCCAGCGCGCCGCCGAAGACGGTGAAGTCCTGGGAGAAGACGGCGACGGGACGGCCGTCGACGGTGCCGTAGCCGGTGACGACGCCGTCGCCGTAGGGGCGGTTCTTCTCCAGGCCGAAGTTGGTGGAGCGGTGCCGGGCGAACTCGTCGAGCTCGACGAAGGAGCCCTCGTCGAGAAGCAGCTCGACCCGCTCACGGGCCGTCAACTTGCCTTTGGCGTGCTGCTTTTCGACGGCGCGTGCGGAGCCGGCGTGCGTCGCTTCCTCGATACGGCGCTGGAGGTCCGCGAGCTTGCCCGCGGTGGTGTGGATGTCGATCCCAGGGGTCCCTTGGATCTCGTGACGCTCTTCCGGCTCGGACATCGGGATGTGGCTCCCTGCCTGCTCAAAAGGGGGGACGGTTACTCATCCGTAGAGTAGTGGGGTGCCTATCAATCGGCAGTGCGGCGTTTACCACACCTAGGGTGGGTTGCATGACGCCGCGAGATGCATCAGACGACAGCCGTTGGTCCGATCTGGAACGGCCACCGCTCAACATCGCCGCGCTGCGGCGGGGGCTCGTCCGGGAGGGTGGCCTGTGGCGCCGGGTGGAGGTGGTGGAGCGCACCGGCTCCACCAACACCGACCTCGTGGACCTGGCGACCGCGGGCAAGGCGGAGGAGGGCACCGTCCTGGTCGCCGAGGAGCAGACCGCGGGACGGGGCCGCCTGGACCGCGACTGGACGGCACCGCCCCGCTCCGGGCTGTTCTTCTCCGTGCTGCTGAACCCCTCCGAGGTGCCGGTGACCCGGTGGGGATGGCTGCCGCTGCTCACCGGGGTCGCCGTCGCGACCGGGCTGTCCCGGGCGGCCGGCGTCGACATGGCACTCAAGTGGCCGAACGACGTGCTGGTGACCGTCGGCGGCGAGGAACGCAAGACCGGCGGCATCCTGGCCGAGCGGGCCGGGGAGGCCGGCGTGGTCATCGGCGTCGGCATCAACGTCACCCTGCGCGCGGACGAGCTCCCGGTGCCCCAGGCGGCCTCCCTCGTGCTGGCCGGCGCGGCGAGCACGGACCGGGATCCGCTGCTGCGGGGGATGCTGCGGTCCCTGGAGGACTGGTACGGGCGTTGGCGGGCAGCCGTGGGGGACCCGTTGGTCAGCGGGCTCCAGGAGACGTATGCGGCGGGGTGCGCGACGCTGGGTAAGACGGTGCGGGCCGAGCTGCCGGGTGATCGGTCGATCACCGGGGAGGCGGTCGCCATCGACGGCGACGGACGGCTCGTGCTGGCGACGGAGGAGGGCGTGCAGGAGCCGGTGGGGGCGGGAGACATCGTGCATCTGCGGCCGGCGTGAGGAGCGGCCGGCGTGCGGCTGCCGGCCGTGGCCCGTCCCGTGAGCGGGGACGCGGCCCCGCACCCGCGTCGGGCACCTCACCAGCGGTAGTACGGCATTGTGGGCTTTCCCTTACGGAGTGAGCTGGCCCACACCTGCCGTAAAGTGAAGGGCCGGTCGATGACCGACCGCGGCAGATCGGAAGGGCAGCTAGGCGTGACCGTCGACGATTCGGGCTCCGGCACGGGCGCGGACGGCCGGGTGGACCCTCCCCCAGTCTCGACTCCGCTCGACCGGGGGGACCCCCAGCCCGCCGATACCGGCGAGGATCCGCTCGCCCTGCGTCTGGAGCAGCTGATCCTCGGCGCTGAGCGGCGCTACACCCCGTTTCAGGCGGCCCGCAGCGCCGGCGTCTCCATGGAGCTGGCGTCGCGCTTCTGGCGGGCGATGGGCTTCGCCGACATCGGGCAGGCCAAGGCGCTGACCGAGGCCGACGTGCTGGCGCTGCGGCGCCTGGCCGGTCTCGTCGAGGCGGGGCTGCTCAGCGAGGCCATGGCCGTGCAGGTGGCGCGGTCCACCGGGCAGACCACCGCCCGGCTGGCGGAGTGGCAGATCGACTCGTTCCTGGAGGGCTTGACCGAGCCGCCGGAACCGGGGATGACGCGCACCGAGGTGACGTACCCGATCATCGAGCTGCTCCTGCCCGAGCTGGAGGAGTTCCTCGTCTACGTCTGGCGGCGCCAGCTCGCCGCCTCGGCGGGCCGGGTCATCCAGGCCGCCGACGACGAGGAGATGGTCGACCGGCGTCTGGCCGTGGGCTTCGCCGACCTGGTCGGCTTCACCCGGCTGACCCGGCGCATGGAGGAGGAGGAACTCGGTGAGCTCGTCGAGGCCTTCGAGACCACGGCGGCCGACCTGGTGGCCGCGCGCGGCGGACGGCTGATCAAGACCCTCGGCGACGAGGTGCTGTACGCGGCCGACGACGCCGGGGTCGCGGCCGAGATCGCGCTGCGTCTGATCGAGACGATGGCGGGCGACGAGACGATGCCGGAGCTGCGGGTCGGCATCGCGTTCGGCACGGTGACCACCCGGATGGGCGATGTGTTCGGTACGACCGTGAATCTCGCCTCCCGGCTGACGTCGATAGCCCCTCGTGACGCCGTCCTCGTCGACACGGCGTTCGCGGAGGACCTGATTCGAACGGGTGAGGCGCCGGCGTCCGAGGCGGAGGCGGCCGAGGCCGCGGCGACGGCCGAGAAGGAGGGCGAGGAGCCTCCGGTGTACCGCTTCGCGCTTCAGCCGATGTGGCAGCGGCCGGTGCGTGGGCTGGGTGTCGTGGAGCCGTGGTTGCTGACCCGGAGGGCTTCCTCGGACGGGGAGTGAGCGCTGCGGGGGTGAGCGTCGCGGGGGTGAGCGCCGCGGGGGTGAGGGTCGCGGGGATGGGTGGGTGTCGTTGGGCGGCTGCGGGCTCGTCGTGGCTGGTTGCGCAGTTCCCCGCGCCCCTGGGGTGTGTTGCGGTTGTCTTGTGGCCGCGGGCCCGTCGTGGCTGGTCGCGCAGTTCCCCGCGCCCCTAGGGGGTGTTGCAGTCCGGGCGGTTCAGTCGGCAGAGGGTAGTGGGTCCACGCACAGGCCGATGATCGGGATGCAGACGGAGTTGTCGTCGGGCTGGGGCTGCTGAGTGGGGGTCGGGCTCGTCGGTGGTCGGGCGGTTGTCTCGGGAGCGGGTGAGGTCGGGCGGGGTGCCCCGGGGGTCGTCGTCGGTGATTCGGTGGTCGACTTGCCCGGCTGGGCGGCGGGCTGCGTGGGCGCCGGGACACCGCCCGGGAGGTGCGGTGGGGTCGTCGTCGTGGTCCGAGCCGGGGTCGGTACGACGATCGAGTCCGTCGTCGGTGCCGTGCCCAGTCCGCCCATGGCCGAGGTCGCCGACGGGGACGCCTTCGGCGCGTCCGGCGTGAGGTTGGCGGCGTTCGACGAGCGGTCCGGTTCCGCGTCCGTTCCGGGGGCCGGGGCGGGATCCGACTCCGCCGCGCCGAGGCCGCTGACACCGGAGTCCGGTGACATGCGTACGAGGCTCAGGGCACCGGCAGCCAGGGCGAGGCCACCGGCCGCGAGGAGGACCTTGCGGGGGCGGGGACGCCGGTGCCGGCCGCGGGGGCCGAAGAGACGGGTGGCGGCGGGGGCGTTCGGTGGGGCCTCCGCAGGGGTTTCCCGCACTTCCCGCCCAGCCTGTGCCGCGGTCCCGGTCGTCTTCGGTCCCACCTTCGCGGCAGCCGCGGCGGGTCGCGGTCGCGTCTTCGTGGTGGCCTGCTGTGTCTGTCGCAGTGTTTCCGCGGCGGTCCCGGCCTTCTTGCGTCTGGCTCCCGCGGCAGCCGCTGCCTCCTGTTGGCGAGCCTCTGCAGCGGCCTGCTGTGCCTGCTGCCGAGTTTCCGCGGCGGTCCCGGCTTCTTTGCGTCGAGCCTCTGCGGCAGCCGCGGCCTCCTGCCGGCGAGCCTCTGCAACGGCCCGCTGTGCCTGCCGCCGGGTCTCCGCGGCGGACCCGGTCCCGGCCCGCAGGGTCTGCGCGGTCGCTGTGGTCTCCGCGATCCCTGCCTTCTCCCGTGTTCTCGGACCTCGTGCTGTTCCGCTCATCTCGCCCCTCCCCTTGCGCTCGCGCCCCCGATGCGCCGTGACGTCTTGCGCTCGCGCCCCCGATGCGCCGTGGCGTCGCGCACGTTATGCGGTGGCATGGGTGATCGGGTGGGGGTTGGGTGGGATGTCACTCGAACGGGGTGTCGGGCCTGGACAGGACTGGCGGTCGTGGTGGCTCTTTCCTCCGAGGGACCCGGCTGCGATGATCGGGGCGAGTGTTGTTAACCCGCGTTAACCGGAGGGCGTCATGACTGAGGAGCGGTTCGGGGAGTTCGTGCTGGTGCGGCGACACGGTGCGGGGGGTGCCGGAGGTGCCGGGCATGTCGCGGAGCTCGCCCTCGACCGGCCCAAGGCCATGAACGCCGTCTCCACGGAGATGGCCCGCTCGATCGCGGCGGCCTGCACCGCGCTCGGCGCCGACCGCGGCGTACGCGTGGTGGTGCTGACCTCGACGCACGAGCGGGCGTTCTGTGTCGGGGCGGACCTGAAGGAGCGGAACTCCTTCAGTGATGCGGACCTGGTGCGCCAGCGACCGGTCGCGCGGGGTGCCTACACCGGCGTGCTGGAGCTGCCGGTGCCCACGATCGCGGCCGTGCACGGCTTCGCGCTGGGCGGTGGCTTCGAACTGGCGCTGTCGTGCGATGTGATCGTCGCCGACGGCACGGCCGTGGTGGGGCTGCCCGAGGTGTCCGTCGGCGTCATTCCGGGCGGCGGCGGTACGCAGTTGCTGCCCCGCCGGGTCGGGGCGGCGCGGGCCGCGGAGCTGATCTTCACGGCGCGCCGGGTCGAGGCCGCCGAGGCCCGGGAGCTGGGGCTGGTGGACGTGCTCGTGGAGGACGGGCGCGACCGGGAGGAGGCCCTGGCGCTGGGGTCCCGGATGGCGGCGAACTCGCCGGTGGGCCTGCGTGCCGCCAAGCGCGCCCTGCGCCTCGGGCACGGGCTGGATCTGCGGGCCGGCCTGGAGGTCGAGGACGCGGCGTGGCGCGCCACGGCCTTCTCGGGCGACCGGGCGGAGGGTGTGGCCGCCTTCAACGAGAAGCGGAAGGCCGAGTGGCCCGGGGAGTGACGAGTTCCGCCTGGTGGCCCTCCGTCCGCCCGTGACCTCCCCGTTCGCCACGCCAACGTCCCAAATCTGGGCAAAACTCCCTAACCTGGAGTGATGGGTGAGGACGGACGGCTCACGGCCGTGGTGGCGTTGGCGCAGGGGATGGCGGCGGCACACACCCCGCGCGAGTCCTGGCGGGCGGCGGCCCTCGGGGCGTGCCGGGCGTTGGGCGGGAGTTTCGCCGCGCTGTCGGTGTGGGAGCGGGAGCTCGGGCGGCTGCGGGTGCTGGTGAACGTGGGGGACCGTGCCCGCGGGGAGGAGGAGTTCCCGGGCGACGAGACCTATCCCGTGCACCAGTTCCCGGAGATCACCGAGTTCCTGCACGAGCGCTGGGTCGCCGGCGGTGAGCCCAACGCCTGGGTCGAGACGGCCGCGGGCCCCGCCGCCGGACAGCCCGGGTACTGCCATCAGCGGGTCGCCGCCCTCCGCCGTCGTGGCCGGGGCTGCTGTGTGGTCGCGCCGATCGTGCTGAACGGGCGGGCCTGGGGCGAGCTGTACGTCGCCCGGTCCGCCGGGGTGCCGGTCTTCGACCGCGGGGACGCCGACTTCGCGACCGTGCTCGCCTCCGTCGTGGCCGCCGGGCTGGCGCAGAGCGAGCGGCTGGAGGAGGCGCGGCGGCTGGCGTTCACCGACGCGCTGACCGGGCTCGCGAACCGGCGTGCCGTCGATGTGCGGCTGGAGGAGGCCATCGAGCGTCATCGCGACCAGGGCGTCGTCGTCAGCCTCGTGGTCTGCGACCTCAACGGACTCAAGCACGTCAACGACACCCGCGGGCACGCCGTCGGGGACCGGCTGCTGGAGCGGTTCGGTTCGGTGCTGTCGCTGTGCGGCGCGATGCTGCCGGGCGCCCTGGCCGCGCGCCTCGGCGGCGACGAGTTCTGTCTGCTGGTCATCGGGTCGCCGGCCGATGACGTGGTGAAGGCCGCGGACGAACTGTGCCGCCGCGCCGCGGAGTTGGAGCTGGGCGAGGGAGTGGCGTGCGGGGTCGCGTCGACCGAGGACCCCATCGGGCCTGTGCGCTCCGCCCGGCGGCTGTTCCGGCTCGCCGACGCGGCCCAGTACCAGGCCAAGGCGGTGCGCGCGGACCGGCCCGTGGTGGCGGGGCGGGAGGGCGAGGACGACCCGGTGGTGCGGCTCGCCGACGCGGAGCCGTCGGGCGAGGGCGCCGTGGAGCGGCGACGCTTCCGGGGCCGCCTCCCGTGACACCGGCGGGACGCCCGTGGTCCTGCGCCCCGGCGCCACGGCCGGACGCCCGCGGTTGTGCGCGCCCGGCGCTGTAAGGGGTGTACCGCTCACCCACTAGTGACATCTTCGTCTTCACTGCGTACGCTCCTGAATATGGATATGCACACTGTGGTGGTGAGGACGTCCGGGGTCACCGCGTCCGACGTTCTTGCCGTGGCGCGGGGCGGGGCCCGCGTCGAGCTGTCGGCCGACGCGGTCGCGGCGCTCACCGCGGCCCGCGAGATCGTGGACGCGCTGGCGGCCAAGCCCGATCCCGTCTACGGCGTCTCCACCGGCTTCGGCGCCCTGGCGACCCGGCACATCAGCCAGGAGCTGCGGGCCCAGCTGCAGCGCAACATCGTCCGCTCGCACGCCGCGGGCATGGGGCCGCGCGTGGAGCGGGAGGTCGTCCGGGCCCTGATGTTCCTGCGGCTCAAGACCGTCTGCTCGGGACACACCGGCGTGCGGCCCGAGGTCGCGCAGACCATGGCCGACGTGCTCAACGCCGGCATCACACCCGTCGTCCACGAGTACGGCTCGCTCGGCTGCTCCGGCGACCTCGCCCCCCTCTCGCACTGCGCGCTGACCCTGATGGGCGAAGGGGACGCCGAAGGTCCGGACGGGGTCGTGCGGCCCGCCGGCGAGCTGCTCGCCGCGCACGGCATCGCGCCCGTCGAGCTGCGCGAGAAGGAGGGGCTCGCCCTCCTCAACGGCACCGACGGCATGCTCGGCATGCTGGTCATGGCCCTCGCCGACCTCGACACCCTCTACAAGTCCGCCGACATCACCGCCGCCCTCAGCCTCGAGGCGCTGCTCGGCACGGACAAGGTCCTCGCGCCCGAACTGCACGCCATCCGGCCGCACCCCGGACAGGGCGCCTCCGCCGCCAACATGCTGGCGGTGCTGGAGGGTTCGGAGCTGACCGGGCACCACCAGGACGACGCGCCCCGCGTGCAGGACGCGTACTCCGTGCGCTGTGCGCCGCAGGTCGCCGGTGCCGGGCGGGACACCATGGCGCACGCCCGGCTCGTCGCCGAGCGCGAGCTCGCCTCCGCCGTCGACAACCCGGTCGTGCTGCCTGGGGGCACCTCCCAGGCTTTCGGCACTGGGGGAGGCCGCGTGGAGTCCAACGGCAACTTCCACGGGGCGCCCGTCGCCTACGTCCTCGACTTCCTCGCGATCGCCGCCGCCGACCTCGCCTCCATCGCCGAGCGCCGCACCGACCGGCTGCTGGACAAGAACCGCAGCCACGGCCTGCCGCCGTTCCTGGCCGACGACGCGGGTGTCGACTCCGGGCTGATGATCGCCCAGTACACGCAGGCCGCGCTGGTCAGTGAGTTGAAGCGGCTGGCCGTGCCCGCCTCCGCCGACTCGATCCCGTCGTCGGCGATGCAGGAGGACCACGTCTCCATGGGCTGGTCCGCCGCCCGCAAGCTGCGCACGGTGGTCGACAACCTCACGCGCGTCCTCGCGATCGAGCTGTACGCCGCCACCCGTGCCATAGAACTGCGCGAGGGTCTCGCCCCCGCTCCGGCCTCGCAGGCGGTCATCGACGCCGCGCGGGCCGCCGGCGTCCGGGGCGCGGGCCCGGACCGCTTCCTGGCGCCCGACCTCGCCGCCGCCGAGGCGTTCGTGCGGGCCGGGGAGCTCGTCAACTCCGCCGAGAAGGTCACCGGACCGCTCCGGTGACCTGGACGGGGCCCTGTCGTACGACCGACAGGGCCCCGGTTCGGCGGGTGCGGGTTACTTCAGCTTGGCGGTCTGCGCGTCGATGACCGCGGCCGGGACGTCGTACGGCTTGTCCGTGATCATCAGACCGAGGTTCATCGTGTAGTACGTGGCGATGGTGCTGCCGTGCCGCACCACCTCGACGTGCGTGGTGGCCACGTCGCCGTCCTCCGCGTCGCTCTTCGCGGTGAACCCGACCGACTCGTCACCGCTGCCGGACGCCTTCTCCGCGGCGATCCCGGTGACCTTCTGGTCGGTGCCCTGCATGGTGACAGGGAAGCCGCCGGAGCAGCTCTGCACCGCGTCCGACACGGACTTGAAGGTCTTCTCGGCGCTGTCACCGTCGTACGAGGAGAGCCCGACGACCGTCAGGGTCATGTCCATCGCGCTGGTGATGGAGTCCTCGATGTCGCTCTCCGAGAGGTCCTCCAGGGACTTGGAGGCGGTGTCGGTGGGCTTCTTCTTGTCCTGCGTGACCATGACGGACGTCTCCGAGGCGGCCTCGCCCGGAGCCTGGCCGCCCATGGCGTAGGCCAGCGGCGCGCACTTCTCCTCGCCGCTCTTGACCTGGTCCTTGGACTTCGGCAGCTGCTTGCCGGACGCGTCCACCTTGTAACCCTCGACATCGCCCTGGGCGATGATCGACTTCTTCAGCTCCGCGGCACTGAGCGCCTTCGCGTCGGAACCGCCGGAGTCACCCCCGCAGCCCGTGACAAGGGCGAGCGACAGCGCGCTCACGACAACCGTGGCGGCTGCACGCACGCCCGATGATCTCTTCATGGGCGGACTATGAAGCCCAGGTCAACGGGGCGTCAAACGAATTTAGAAACCGAGGCGTTCGCGGCGCACCGAGTAGGCGATGAAGCCCGCGCCGAGGGACAGGAAGAGCGTGCCGCCGACGACGTACGGCGTGGTGTCGAAGCTTCCGGTGTCGGCGAGCCGGGTGTCGTCCGCGGTGCTGCCGTCGGTACTCTCCGAGGCGGCCCGTGCCTGCTGGGTGACCTGCGTGGTGGGCGTCGCCGAGGGATCCGTTCTCGTCGGCTCGTCGCCCGTCGCGTTGGCCGAGGGAACGAACCACAGGGCGCCCAGCAGGGCACCCGCGGCGGTGGCGGTCAGCAGCGATCGGCGTGCGGTGGACGACGATCGGTGAGCGGCGGGCACGGAATATCGATCCCCTTGTGGTGCTGGCGAATTGGCCGTGTGGGGCGATGTTAGTGAAAGTCGCGGGTCACGGGAAAGTCACGGGAGAAATGAGTCGTACTCTCCGGGCATGAGTACTCCAGAAACATCACGTTTTGTGCGGCTTCGCGTTGAGCTCGTCCTCGAAGTGGACGACGCGGATGCCGTCACCACGGCCGCGCTGGCGCGAATCGCCGGCGACAGCACCGTGCCGGTCGACGAACGGGTCCACGCCGAAAGCGCTGTGACGGAAGACACTGCGGAGGCCCTCGCCTATCTGGTCGATCCGTTCGACCTGGTCAGTGAGGTGCCCGGTGTCGAGCTCGTCCAGGCCTCCTGGTCCAGCGAGCGCATCGAGTACGACCCGGATTCGCCGGACTGGGATCTCGACGAGGATGATGGCGAGGAGGACTTCGACGGCGAAGGGGCCGCGCGGGTCGGCTGAGACGTCTTGGGGAATTCGTGACCCCGGACGGCAACCGCCGCCCGGGGTTTCGTCGTCTCATGGGGCGCACTGACCGACATCCGCACCACCCGCCACGACGAACGTGGTGTGCCCCACACATCCAAGGGATGGGGAACGGGACGAACCGGTCGTAGCGTTGAAGATTCTTACGGGGACTCTCGGGCTTTTTGGGGATTCGGGGAAGATGGAGAAGCGTGTGATGACGAACAGTAGGCGGCGCAAGGGCCTGACGGTCGCGTCCGCACTGCTCGGCGGTGTCCTGGTGCTCTCGGCCTGCTCCAGCGGCGGTGACGCCTCCGCGAGCGATGACGACACCTCGCAGGCCAAGGTCGACGAGGCGGCGGCCAAGAAGACCTCCGAGGCGCAGATCAAGATCACGCCGGAGGACGGCAGCGACAACGCCTCCATCAACAGCTCCGCCGTCACCGTGAGCAAGGGCTCGCTCACCGAGGTGACGATGAAGACCGCCGACGGCGAGGCCGTCGAGGGCCAGATATCCGCCGACAGGACCAGCTGGAAGCCCAGCGCCCAGCTGGACCGCTCCACGACCTACAAGGTCGCGGTCACGGCGAAGGACTCCAAGGGCCTGGAGGCCCACGAGAACGCCTCCTTCACCACGGTCTCCCCGGACAACAGCTTCCTCGGCTACTTCACGCCGGAGGACGGCTCCACGGTCGGCGTGGGCATGCCCGTCTCGATCAACTTCGACAAGTCGATCAGCAACAAGGCGGACGTCCAGAAGGGCGTCACCGTCACCTCGACCAGCGGCCAGGAAGTCGCCTGCCACTGGTTCAACGACACCCGCATGGACTGCCGGCCCGACGAGTACTGGCAGGAGGGCTCGACCGTCACCCTGAAGCTGGCCCTGGACGGCGTCGAGGGCGCCAAGGGTGTGTACGGCGTCCAGGCCAAGACGGTCACCTTCAAGATCGGCCGCAACCAGATCTCCTACGTCGACGCGAAGACCAAGCAGATGAAGGTCACGCAGGACGGCAAGACCGTCAAGACCATCCCGATCTCCGCCGGGTCCCCGGAGAACAAGACCTACCAGGGCGTCATGGTGATGTCCGAGAAGTTCAAGGAGACGCGCATGAACGGCGCGACCGTGGGCTTCACGGACGACGACGGCAAGGGCGAGTACGACATCAAGGACGTGCCGCACGCCATCCGCCTGTCCAGCTCCGGCACCTTCATCCACGGCAACTACTGGGGTGCCAAGTCCATCTTCGGCAGCGTGAACACCAGCCACGGCTGCGTGGGCCTGTCCGACACCAAGGGCGCCAACGACAAGGGCACCGCGGGCTACTGGTTCTTCAACAACTCCATCGTCGGTGACGTCGTGGTCGTCCAGAACACCGGCGACAAGACGATCGCGCCGGACAACGGCCTCAACGGCTGGAACATGGACTGGGCGCAGTGGAAGGCCGGTTCGGCCGTCTGACCGGACCCGGACCCGGGCGCGTAGCCGCGCCACAGCTCGTGCACAGCTGACCGATGCCGCCCCCAGGGGCGGCATCGGTGTTTCCGGGGGCGGCCCCAGCCTTCTCATCCATCTCTTATTTCGGCCTTATCCCTTCATCACGAGCCGTCCTTAACTTGCGGCCCATGTTCTTCACCTACCTGAGGCGCGAGCTGCGCCGCCGCAGAAAGGCGGCCCTCGTCGTCGCCTCCGGACTCGCGCTGGGCATCGCGCTGGTCATCGTGGTCACCTCCGTGTCCTCCGGCATGAGCAAGGCCCAGGACAAGGTCCTCGAGTCGCTGTACGGCCTCGGCACGGACATGACCGTCACCAAGGCCGCCGAACCGGCGGCGAGCTCCTCGGAGCGTCCGCGCTTCCAGTTCGACGCGCAGGCCGACGGCTCCGACGAGGAGCAGTCCACCGACCGCGTCATGGTCCAGGGCTTCCAGACGCTGTCGAGCTCGACCGTCACCGAGGTCGGCTCGCAGAGCGGGGTCTCCGACGCCGTCGGCGGGCTGAGCCTCCAGGTCATCAAGGTCAGCGGGCAGTTCACGCGCGGCCAGTTCCAGCAGGACCAGAGCGGCGGCGGCCAGCAGGGCGGCCCCGGGGGTGCCGGCGGCACCGGGCAGCCGCAGGGTGAAGTACGCGGCGGCGGCGCCGACTTCGACGTCAACAACTACTCCGTCTACGGCGCCGACGTCACCAAGCCGGCGCTCGGCCCGCTGACCTCGTCGAAGATCACCAGCGGCCGTACGTTCAAGTCGACGGAGACGAACGCGAAGGTCGTCGTCGCCGACACGTCCTACGCCAAGGAGAAGAAGCTCAAGGTCGGCTCGACCGTCACGGTCAAGGGCACCAAGTTCAAGGTCATCGGCATCGCCACGCCGGACAGCGGGGACGCGGCCGCCAACCTGTACATCCCGCTGAAGCAGGCGCAGACGCTCGCCGACGCCAAGGACAAGGTCACCACGATCTACGTCAAGGCGACCGACTCCCAGCGGATCGACTCCGTCAAGTCGGCCATCCAGAAGAACATCTCCGGTACGACGGTGACGACCTCCGCGGACCTCGCGGACACGGTGTCCGGCTCCCTGTCCACGGCCTCCTCCCTCGCGACGAGCGTCGGCAAGTGGCTGTCGATCGCGGTGCTCGTGGCCGCTTTCCTGGTGGCCGGCCTGCTCACCTCCTCGGCGGTCTCGCGCCGGGTGCGGGAGTTCGGCACGCTCAAGGCGCTGGGCTGGAAGTCGGGCCGGGTGACCCGGCAGGTGGTCGGCGAGGCGATCGTGAACGGGCTGCTCGGCGGCGCGCTGGGCATCGCGGTCGGACTGGCCGGCGCGTACGCGGTCACGGCGATCAGCCCGACCCTGGAGGCACAGCTGGGCGGTGGCGGCGGTGCGGGCGGCGGACCCGGTGGCGGCGGCTTCGGTGGCGGCGGGCCCATGCGGCAGACGGCGAGTTCGACGCTGGACGTCGCGCTGACGGCGCCGGTGAGCCTGACGACGGTCGCGCTGGCAGTGGGCCTGGCGGTGGCCGGCGGCCTGATCGCCGGCGCGTTCGGCGGCTGGCGCGCGTCGCGGCTGCGGCCGGCGGACGCGCTCAGGCGCGTCGAGTAGCGGACGCGTCGCCGCAACGCCCTCAGGGGCGCGGGGAACTGCGCGACCAGCCCCCATCGGCCCGCGGCCGAGAACGACTCGCACCACCCGGAACCTCTCCCAGGAGCCACCCACCATGTACGAACTCAGAAACGTCACCAAGCGCTACACCCGGGGCAAGGAGACCATCAACGCCCTCGACGGTGTCGACCTCACCATCGCCGACGGCGACCGGCTCGTCATCCAGGGCCCGACCGGCGGTGGCAAGTCCACCCTGCTCCAGATGCTCGGCGGCCTCGACCGGCCCACCTCCGGTGAAGTCGTCCTCGACGGCACCGACCTGGCCAAGCTCCCCGAGGCACGACTCACCAGGGTCCGCAGCGAAAGCATCGGCTTCGTCTTCCAGTCCTTCAACCTCATCCCCACCCTCACCGCCCAGGAGAACGTCGAGACCGCCCTCGTCCCGCTCGGCCTGAAGACGAAGGAGCGGCGCGAACGGGCCGCCGAGGCACTGAAGTCGGTCGGCCTCGGCGAACGCCTCACTCATCTGCCGTCCGAGATGTCCGGCGGCCAGCAGCAGCGCGTCGCCATCGCCCGCGCACTCGTCAAGGAACCGAAGGTGCTGCTGGCCGACGAACCCACCGGAAACCTCGACGAGTCGATGCGCGACGAGATCATGGACGTACTCGAACGCATGTGGAAGGAACTGGGGTTGACCTTCATCATGGTCACCCACGACTCCGCGATCGCGAAGAAGGCCCCGCGGCTGGCCACCATCCGCAAGGGCCGCATCAGTGTCAAGGAGAACGCGGGGGCGTAACCCCGCGACTGCGTAACGGAGTTCGCGCCGTCGCGTAACAGAGGGCAGGCGCGCTTCTCCTTCTCCTCTCCTCTATTGAGGAGCCTGATCACCCCTCGGCATACTGCGTATTCCGGGGGGTGACGCGCATGCGCACGGGACCACCCCCGGCCGGGTGAACGGGGAACTTCGCCCGGACCTTCTGCAAGGGGGAAACTTGCGCAGAAAATTCAACAGAGCCGGCGCGGCCACGGTCGCCACAGCCGTCGCCGTCGCCCTCGCCGCGGGAATGACCAGCCCGGCGTCGGCCGAACCGGAGCAGCGCCCCACCGGCGCCGCCGCCTCCCTCACGTCCCCCCACCGCATCACCCTGATCACGGGTGACCGGGTCTCCGTCGACTCCAGGGGCCGGGTGGTCGGCCTGGAGCGGGCGAAGGGGCGCGAGCGCATACCCGTACAGATACGCCAGGCCTACGGACACACCCTCGTGATCCCGGCCGACGCCGCCCGGCTGCTCGCCGGCGGCAGGCTCGACCAGCGCCTCTTCGACATCACCGAGCTGAGCAGGTCCGCGACCCGCGCCTCCCAGGCCAAGGGCCTGAAGGTCATCGTCGGCTACCAGGGCGCCGCGGCCGGCGCCAAGGCCGACGTCCGTGACGCGGGCAAGCTGCGCCGGACCCTGAAGTCCCTCAACGCGGACGCGGTGCAGACCCCGCACCGGGACGCGCCCGAGCTGTGGGACGCGCTCACCAACGGCGACCGGACGGCCTCCGGCATCGCGCACATCTGGCTGGACGGCGTCCGCAAGGCCAGCCTCGACAAGTCCGTGCCGCAGATCGGCGCCCCCAAGGCATGGGCGGCCGGCTACGACGGCAAGGGCGTCAAGATCGCCGTCCTGGACACCGGCGTCGACGCGACCCACCCGGACCTCAAGGGCCAGGTGATCGCGGCCAAGAACTTCACGCCGGCCGCCACCGCCCAGGACAAGGTCGGGCACGGCACGCACGTCGCGTCCATCGCGGCCGGCACCGGCGCTGCATCTCCCGCCGGGTCCCGCGGCAAGTACAAGGGCGTCGCGCCCGGCGCGGACATCCTCAACGGCAAGGTCCTCGACGACACCGGCTCCGGTGACGACTCCGGCATCCTCGCCGGCATGGAGTGGGCCGCCGAGCAGGGCGCCCAGGTCGTCAACCTCAGCCTCGGCGGCATGGACACGCCGGAGATCGACCCGCTGGAGGCGGCGGTCAACAAGCTGTCCGCCGACAAGGGCATCCTGTTCGCCGTCGCGGCAGGCAACTCCGGTCCGGAGACGGTCGGTTCGCCCGGCAGCGCCGAGGCCGCGCTCACCGTGGGCGCCGTCGACGACAAGGACGCGCTCGCGCCCTGGTCCAGCACCGGCCCGCGGGTCGGCGACGGCGCGATCAAGCCGGACGTGACCGCGCCGGGCGTGGCCATCACCGCGGCGTCCGCCAAGGGCAGCCTCATCGAGCAGGAGGTCGGCGAGAACCCGCCCGGCTACCTGACCATCGAGGGCACGTCCATGGCGACCCCGCATGTCGCGGGCGCCGCGGCGATCCTCAAGCAGCAGCACCCGGACTGGACGTACGCCGAGCTGAAGGGCGCGCTGACCGGTTCCGCCAAGGGCGGCAAGTACACGCCGTTCCAGCAGGGTTCGGGCCGCATCCAGGTCGACAAGGCCATCAAGCAGTCCGTGATCGCCGAGCCGGGGTCGGTGAGCTTCGGCATCCAGCAGTGGCCGCACACCGACGACAAGCCCGTCACCAAGCAGCTGACGTACCGCAACCTCGGCACGAAGGACGTCACGCTCCGGCTCGCCGCGACCGCCACCAACCCCAATGGTCAGGCGGCTCCCGCGGGCTTCTTCAAGCTCGCGGCGACGAAGGTGACGGTCCCGGCGGGCGGCAGGGCCTCCGTCGGCTTCACCGTCGACACCAAGCTGGGCGGCACGCTCGACGGCGCCTACTCCGCGTACGTCACGGCGACGGGCGGCGGCCAGAGCGTCCGCACCGGCGCCGCGGTGCAGCGTGAGCCGGAGTCGTACGACGTCACGGTCAAGCACATCGGCCGCGACGGCAAGCCGGCCCCCGAGTACAACACCGCCCTGCTCGGCTTCTCGGGCCTGGCGGCCAACCGGGGCTACCAGGTTCCGCTCGCCGAGTCCGGCGTCACCAGGATGCGGCTGCCCAAGGGCTCGTATCTGCTGGACGCCTGGATCGCCAAGGACTGGGTGAACCTCGAAGGCGGCCTCGACTGGCTGGTCCAGCCGAAGCTGAACGTCACCAGGAACACCTCCGTGACGATCGACGCCCGCACCACGGAGTCGGCCGACATCACCGTCCCGGACGCGCGGGCCAAGCAGGTCATCGCCAGTAGCAACTACTTCTACGACCCGGCGGGCATCGGCATCGGCGTCGGCCTCGACTCCTACGCCAACCTGCGCATGGCCCACCTCGGCCCGGAGGTCCCGACCGGTCTGACCCAGACCTGGAACGGCCAGTGGACCAAGGGCGCCGGCGCCGAGTACGACGTCGCCACCACCGCCAAGGTCAAGAAGATCCAGGGCGACAAGGTCCGCCACTTCAAGGCGGCCGAACTCGCCAAGGTGACCAACAACCTGGGTGCCTCGTCGTCGAACAAGACCGGCGCGCTGCTCCCGCTGGGTGTGTTCCCCGACGACGTCGTGTTCGGCTCGCCGATCGAGCAGAAGCTGACCGGGGCGCGGACGCTGTACCTGTCGACGTCCGAGAAGATCCAGTGGACGTTCGACTTCGAGCAGCACGCCGGAGTGGACGCGGACGGCTTCCCGATCATCGACGCGTACTACACGCTGGGCAACCCGCAGACCTTCAAGGCGGGCCAGAGCTACACGAAGACCTTCAACACGGCCGTCTTCGGCCCGCACATCAACAAGGACTTCGGGCTCTTCCGCGAGGGCAACGACCTCTACGGCTTCCTGCCGCTGTTCGCCGACGGCAGCAAGCACGCGGGTTCGTCCGAGTTCAGCGCGGTCAGCACCAGCCTGTACCGCAACGGCACGAGGCTCGCCACCAACGACGACCCGCTGTTCGGTGAGCAGATGTTCCGTGTGCCGGCCGGGGACGCCGAGTACAAGCTGACGACCTCGGTCAAGCGCAGCGTCAAGGTCGCGGCCGCCTCCACGCGGATCGACGCGAGCTGGACCTTCCGCTCCAAGAGGTCGGCGGCCGAGCAGGTCAGGCTCCCGGCCTCCACGGTCCGCTTCGGCGCGAAGACCGGGCTGGACAGCCGGGTCGAGGCCGGCAAGAAGGCGACGTTCCCGGTCACCGTCGTGGGCGCGGCCGCGGGCGCCGAGCTCAAGTCGCTGCACGTGTACGTGTCGTACGACTACGGCCAGACCTGGAAGAAGATCGAGGTCAAGGACGGAAAGATCACCGTGAGGAACCCGGCCGAGGGCAAGGGGATCTCCTTCCACGCCAAGGTCGCCGACAAGAAGGGCAACAAGGCGACGGTCTCGGTCTACAACGCGTACTACGGCAAGTAGCCGTACACCCGAGTGAAGAAGGCCCCGCCGGAGGCGCTGCTTCCGGCGGGGCTTTCGCGTGCGCGCGCCGGTCCTGAGGACCCGGCGGCGGCAGAGTCGGCGGAGGGCGAGCGTCCGTTCGGATTTCGTGTTTCGGTGAGGCCATGACGGCTCACACGATCGAATACGTCAGGTACCGCATCCCCGAGCAGAAGTCGGCGGAGTTCCTCGCCGCCTACACCCGCGCCGCGGCCCGGCTGGCCGCCTCGCCGCACTGCACGGACTACGAACTCGCCCGCTGCGAGGAGGACTTCGAGCACTTCGTCCTGCGCATCACGTGGACGTCGACGGAGGATCACCTCGAGGGTTTCCGCAAGTCGGAGCTGTTCCCCGACTTCCTCGCCGAGATCCGCCCGTACATCACGCACATCGAGGAGATGCGCCACTACAAACCGACGGCGGTCCGCGGCGCGGGCGCCGCGGTGCCCACGCTGTACGCCTGGGCGGGCGGCGCGGAGGCATTCGCCCGGCTGACCTCGGCCTTCTACGACAAGGTGCTCAAGGACGACCTCCTGGCCCCGCTGTTCGAGGGCCTGGACCCGCATCACGCGGAGCATGTGGCGCTGTGGCTCGGCGAGGTCTTCGGCGGCCCGCCCGCCTACTCCGAGACCCAGGGCGGCCACGGCCACATGGTCGCCAAGCACATGGGCCGCGGGATCACCGAGCCCCAGCGCCGCCGGTGGGTCAACCTCATCCAGGACGCCGCCGACGAGGCGGGCCTCCCGACGGACGCGGAGTTCCGCTCGGCGTTCGTGGCGTACGTGGAGTGGGGGACCCGCCTCGCGGTGTACTTCTCGGGCCCGGACGCGGTGCCTCCGGCGGAGCAGCCGGTGCCGAGGTGGAACTGGGGGGCGGCTCCGCCGTACCAGGGCTGACGGTACGGCGGGCGGCGGGCGGCGCCGGGTGCGTCAGCCGCCGCTGCCGTACGGCCTCGTCAGGATCTCCAGGTGGTGGCCGTTCGGGTCGTCGAAGTAGGTGCCGCGGCCCCCGTCGTTGCGGTTGATCTCGCCGGGGCGGCGGTGGTACGGGTCCGCCCAGTAGGTCAGGCCGGCCTCCCGTATCCGGCCGAAGATGGTGTCGAACTCGTCCTCCGAGACCAGGAACGCGTAGTGCTGCGGCGTGATCGCGCCGGGTGAGTCGAGGTAGTCCAGGGTCACACCGTTCGGGATCTCGACCGGGATGAAGGGACCGTACTGCGGGCTCACCTCCAGGCCCAGGATGCCGGCCAGGAACGTCGCCGACTCCTTCTTGTCGCGCGCGGCGACGATCGTGTGGTTGAGCTGGACGGTCATCGGGGCTGCCTCCTCGCGGTGCACGGTTCGGACTGGCTCCTACGCCCTTCACGCTAGGCCGCAGCGCCGTACGGCACATCGGTCGCAGGGCGGGGGCGGCGCTACTCCTGAGGTACTCGGCCGCGGGTCCGTGGCGTCCCAGACCGCCGAGAGGGCCCCGGAGCAGTGCGGCTCCGGGGCCCTCGGTCAGGGACGGCCGTGTCGAACGCGGCCGTCGTCGCGGACTCAGATCGTCGCGGTGTCGATCACGAACCGGTACCGCACGTCGCTGCCGAGCACCCGCTCGTAGGCGTCGTTGATCTCGTCCGCGCCGATCAGCTCGATCTCGGCGCCGATGCCGTGCTCCGCGCAGAAGTCCAGCATCTCCTGGGTCTCGCGGATGCCGCCGATGCCGGATCCGGCGAGGGTCTTGCGGCCCATGATCACCGAGAACAGGTTGAGCGCGACGGGCTCCTCGGGGGCGCCGACGTTCACGAAGGCGCCGTCCGTCTTGAGCAGGGACAGGTACTGGTCCAGGTTCAGCGGCGCCGACACCGTGGACAGGATCAGGTCGAAGCGGCCGCGCAGTTCCCGGAAGGTCTGCTCGTCGCTGGTGGCGTAGTAGTGGTCGGCGCCCAGCTTCAGGCCGTCGTCCTTCTTGCGCAGGGACTGCGACAGCACCGTCACCTCGGCGCCGAGCGCGTGCGCGAGCTTCACGCCCATGTGTCCGAGGCCGCCCATGCCGAGGATCGCGACCTTCTTGCCGGGGCCGGTGTTCCAGTGGCGGAGCGGGGAGTACGTGGTGATGCCGGCGCACAGCAGCGGCGCGGCGACGTCCAGGGACAGGCCGTCGGGGATGCGCAGGACGAAGCTCTCCGCGACGACGATCTTCTGCGAGTAGCCGCCGTAGGTCGGCTCGCCGTCCTTGCCGACGCCGTTGTACGTCTGGATGTTGCCCTTGAGGCAGTACTGCTCCAGGCCGGCGAGGCAGTTCTCGCACTCACGGCAGGAGTCGACCATGCAGCCGACGCCCACGCGGTCGCCGACCCGGTACTTCGTCACACCCGGGCCGATCTCGGAGACGATGCCCGCGATCTCGTGGCCGGGGACCATCGGGAAGGTCGCCTCGCCCCAGCCCTCACGGGCCTGGTGGATGTCGGAGTGGCAGATACCGGCGAACTTGATGTCGATCAGGACGTCGAACTCGCCGACCTCACGGCGTTCGATGGTGGTGCGCTCCAGCGGCGCCTTGGCGGCGGGAGCTGCGTATGCGGCAACGGTGGTCATGCCGGGGTTCTCCTAGCGGGGGTTTCGCGCCCGGCTGCCTTCTGGTCCTGCTCTCCGTCCGGGCACGTTTTTCACCCTGCCGAAGAGGCCCGCGGCCACCCAGACCTCAGTCGTACGTACGCAGGCGGGTCCTACCACTGACGGGGACAGGCTGGTGTGCGTACGACGAGGAATACTCGAAGCATGGACGAACGGCCCGGTTCCCCGACGGGACCCGCAGCGGACAACGCCGCCGACCCACGGGCCGGCCTGGACCCGCGCGCGGAGCTGAGCGAGTTCCTGCGCACCCGGCGGGCCCGGCTGAAGCCGGAGGACGTCGGCCTGCCCGACTACGGGCGGCACCGCAGGGTGCCGGGCCTGCGGCGCGAGGAGCTGGCACAGCTGGCCGGGGTGTCCGTGGCGTACTACACGCGCCTGGAGCAGGGCAACGGGCGCAACGTCTCGGCGGAGGTCCTCGACGCCATCGCGCGGGCGCTGCGCCTGAGCGACGCCGAGCACGCGCACCTCACGCACCTGGCGAAGCCGAAGCGGCACAAGAAGAAGCCGGTGGCCCGCACGGAGCAGGTGCGGCCGGTGCTGCGGCAGCTGCTGGACTCGATCGACGGCGTCCCGGCGTACATCTCCGGCCGGCGCTCCGACATCCTCGCCTGGAACGGGATGGCGGCGGCTGTCTTCGGCGACTGGTCGGAGCTGCCGGCGCAGGAGCGGAACTGGGCGCGGCTGGTGTTCCTGCGGCCGGAGTACCGCGAGCTGTTCGTGGAGTGGGACCAGAAGGCGTCCGACATGGTCGCCTTCCTGCGCATGGACGCGGGCTGCCACCCGGACGACCCGCGGCTGTCCGCCCTGGTCGGTGAACTCTCCGTCAAGAGCGAGGAGTTCCGGCGGCTGTGGGCGGTCCACGACGTCAAGGAGAAGAGCTACGGCGTCAAGCCCCTGCGGCATCCCCTGGTGGGGGAGCTGACCCTGAACTTCGAGTCGTTCCGCCTGACCGACGGCTCGGGACAGACCCTGATCACGTACCACGCGGAACCGGGCTCGCCGTCGGCGCAGGCATTGCGGTTGCTGGCGAGCTGGGGAGCGGACGCCACGAAGGCGGGGACCGGCGCGTCGGCCTGACCGCGCCGGTCAGCGGGCGCGGCCCTCGACCGCCGCGGCGATGTCGTCCAGGTCCTTCGCGATGGCCTTGGCCACGGCCCGGGAGCCGAGGCTGCCGAGAAGCTTCGCGAGGACTCCCGCGACGCCGCCGGAGGTCACGCCGGTGAACGTCATCCGGACCGTCGTCGCCGACGGCCCCTCCGGCCGCAGGGCCCATTCCGAGACGTAGTGGGTGCCGTGCGAATCGGCCTCCACCACATACCGCTCCGGCGGTTCGCAGAGGGTCACCCACATCTCCTCGGTGGCCTCCTTGCCGAACATCCGCCGGGTCTCCCGCCACCGCGTGCCCACGCCGAACGCCCCCTGGGTGAGGACCTCGACGCCCGACACGCCACTGAGCACGTGCACCATGCCCCTCAGATCGGTCAGGGACTCCCACACACTTCCTTGACCTGCGGCGATACGCCGCTCCACGACGACGCTGGTTCTGGCCATGCCCCCATGAAAGCAGCAGCATCCGACAAGCGCGCGGGCTCGGTGCACACCGACCGGGCGGGGCGGAGGGGGCGTCCGGGGCGCGGGATGTGCGTGAGGCTCCGTACGCTCGTGGGAGAGGGTTTCCTCGAACCGTGCGTGAACGGTCTCGGAGGTGACGGCGATGCGTGCGTCGCTGATCCAGCTGTCCGTGGACGCGTCCGAATCCGCCGACGAGCGGCGCCGCAGGGCGGCCTCGCTGGTCCGCGGCCGCGAGGGCGACGACCTGGTGGTCCTTCCCGAGCTGTGGACGGCCGGCGCATGGGCCTACGACCGCTGGGGAGCGGACTGCGAGGCGGTCGACGGCCCCACCGCCGAGGCCATGTCCGCCGCCGCCCGCGAGGCCGGCGCATGGCTGCACGCCGGCTCGATCGTCGAGCGGGACCGGGACGGGACGCTCTACAACACCGCTCTCCTCTTCGACCCGGCCGGTGAGCTGCGAGGCCACTACCGCAAGATCCACCGCTACGGCTTCGACACCGGCGAGGCGACCATGATGGGCGGCGGCGAGGACGTCGTCACCGTGCCCACCGACTTCGGCACGGTCGGCCTCGCCATCTGCTACGACCTCCGCTTCCCCGAACTCTTCAGGGCCCTGCTCGACGCCGGCGCCGAGGTGGTCGTGGTGCCCGCCGCATGGCCTGCGGCCCGCCTCGCCCACTGGCGGCTCCTCACCCGCACGAGGGCCCTGGAGGAGCAGGTGTTCCTCCTCGCCTGCTGCGCGACCGGCGAGCACGGCGGCATGTGGCAGGGCGGACACAGCGCGATCGTCGACCCCTGGGGCACCGTCCTGGCCGAGGCCCGCACCGCGGAGCAGGAGGAGACGGTGACGGCGGACCTCGACATGACCGAGGTCGCCCGCATCCGCACCGAACTCCCGGTACTGCGCGACCGAGTCCTCGGCCGGGCCCGCTCCTAGGGGCTCTGCGGGCGGTCGGAGAACGGGTGGAGATTCTTTCGGCGGCGATGTCGAGAACCCGCGCCCGGCTCCGTCCCGGAGGTGAACGCGACCACAATGGGTCGCACCCGCACCGAGGAGAAGGACGATGGCCAAGTACCTGCTGCTGAAGCACTACCGGGGAGCTCCGGCATCGGTCAACGACGTGCCCATGGACCGGTGGACGCCGGAGGAGATCTCGGCCCACGTGCAGTACATGAACGACTTCGCGGCCCGGCTGGAGAAGACCGGTGAGTTCGTCGACAGCCAGGCACTCTCCCCCGAAGGGTCGTGGATCCGGTACGACGGCGAGGGACGTCCGCCGGTCACGGACGGCCCGTTCGCCGAGACCAAGGACCTCATCGCCGGCTGGATGGTGATCGACGTCGACAGCCACGAGCGCGCCGTCGAACTTGCCGGGGAACTGTCGGCGGCCCCCGGTGCGGGCGGCAAGCCGATCCACGAGTGGCTGGAGGTACGCCCGTTCCTCGGCGCCAAGGCCGGCACCACGGAGTGCACGTTCAAGTGACGCAGATCGACGAGGCCCTGCTCAGGAGCCTCACGCCGAGCGTGCTCGGCATCCTCGTCCGCCGCGGAGCCGACTTCGCGGCGGCCGAGGACGCCGTACAGGACGCGCTCGTCGAGGCGGTCCGCGTGTGGCCGGCCGACCCCTCCCCAAGTTCTTCGGGCAGGGGATACCCCGTGCGGGATGCGAAGGGCTGGCTGGTCACCGTGGCCTGGCGCAAGTTCCTCGACGCGAACCGGGCGGACGCCGCCCGGCGCCGACGTGAGGACCTCGTCGACGAGGAACCGGCACCCGGGCCCGTGACCGGGGTGGACGACACACTGCGGATCTACTTCCTGTGCGCCCACCCGTCGCTGACCCCGTCGTCCGCGGTCGCGCTCACGCTGCGCGCGGTCGGCGGGCTCACCACCCGCCAGATCGCCCAGGCCTACCTGGTGCCCGAGGCGACGATGGCGCAGCGCATCAGCAGGGCCAAGCGCACCGTCTCCGACGTGCGGTTCGACCGGCCCGGTGACGTGGCCACCGTGCTGCGCGTGCTCTACCTGGTCTTCAACGAGGGCTACTCCGGCGACGTGGACCTCGCCGCCGAGGCCATCCGGCTCACCCGGCAGCTCGCGGCCGCCATCGACCACCCCGAGGTGGCGGGCCTGCTCGCCCTCATGCTGCTCCACCACGCCCGACGTGCAGGCCGGACCGCGCCCGACGGCAGCCTCGTACCCCTCGCGGAGCAGGACCGCGGCCGATGGGACCGCACCCTGATCGCCGAGGGCGTCGGCATCCTCCAGGCCGCCCTCGCCCGCGACCGGCTGGGCGAGTTCCAGGCCCAGGCCGCCGTCGCGGCGCTGCACGCGGACGCGCAGACCGCGGCGGAGACCGACTGGGTGCAGATCGTGGAGTGGTACGACGAGTTGCTGCGCCTGACCGACAGCCCCGTGGTCCGCCTCAACCGCGCAGTCGCCGTGGGCGAGGCGGACGGCCCGCGCGCCGGCCTCGCCGCACTGGCGCCACTGGACGCGTCGCTGCCCCGGCGCACCGCGGCCGAGGCCTACCTCCACGAACGCGCCGGCGATCTGCCGACGGCGGCCCGCCTCTACGCCGAGGCCGCGCAGAAGGCCGCCAACCTGGCCGAACGCGACTATCTGACGCGGCAGGCGGCCCGGCTCAACACGCGCATGGGTGGGCGGTGAGGGTCTGCGATGGCGTAGAAAATCGAACACATGATTGAATCGGGGTATGCGATCGTTCCCCGACGACCTCGTCCAGGCACAGCAGGAGTGGAGCGCCACGTACCACCGGCTTGCCGACGGGCCGGGCCGGACCGAGCTGCGCCGCCGCCTGTACCGGCTCTCGACGGAGGTGCTCTTCCACCCGTACTGGCGGGAGGGCGGCCGTACACCGGCGGCATGGGCGCAACTGCGGAACCTGGGGCGGGGAGGAAGGAGCCGGCGGTGACCGGCCGCATCCCGCACGAGGGCGCCGCGGGCCATGGCCGAGCTACCGCCTGACGCACGACGGCTGCGGGCGATCCTCGCGTACCTCGACGAACAGATCGCCGGTCACGAGACCGTCGGCATCTACCTGCACCTTCAGCGTGAAGCCGTCCGGGCGGCGCTGACACGCGTCGAGAACCGACAGGCCCCCGAGCCGCCGAAGTCCTCCCGGCCCTCGAAGTCCCCTCGGCAGCGGCCACGGCAGGCGCCCGCGGGCCTCTCGCCGTTCGCGCCCTCCCGGGAGATGCGGCAGACGACCGGTTTCGTCGTCCAGCAGAAGCGCACACCGAACGGCCCCGAGCCCGCCGTGATCCACACCGGCGACTGCACGATGATCGAGGGCACGCCGCACCGGATCGGCGACCACGACGCCCGCGCCGCGCTGACCGACCCCAACATCGAACCGTGCGCGTTCTGCCGCCCGGACAGCGAGCTGGGGATCTTGGACTAGGGGCTACTGGGGGCTGCTGGGGGCTACCGGGGACTGCTGGGGACTGCTGGGAACTACCGGGGGCTGCTGGGGACTGCTGGGGACTACTGGGGACTGGGCGCCCCCGGCCGCTTGCAACCGGTACCCAGGTACAGGTTTACCGTCGGAAGTGTTCCCGGAAAGGGGACGGCCGATGACGCGTGACGACGGGAGCGGCTCGATGACCGGACCGGAGTGGATACCGCAGTCGTGCACCTTGCCGACCGAGGAGCGGCCCTTGCGCCTGGCCGAGTGGGATGCCCTGTTCGCGGCGCAGACGGCGGCGCCGTACCGGCCGGACGCGCTGCGGGTCCGCCTGGCACTTCCGTCGGGGGCGGGCAGCGAGGAGCGAGCCCGTGACCTGGCGGAACGCGAGAACGGCTGCTGCTCGTTCTTCGACTTCACCGTGACCGGCACCCCGGAAGGGGTCGTGCTGGACATCGCGGTGGGCGAGGAGCACGAGGCGGTGCTGAGCGCCCTCGCCGCACGGGTGGACCGTGCGGCGGTGCCGGGAGGTTCTCGATGAACGACATGACCGCGGCGGGTGGCGGGGCCCTGCGCAGTGGCCAGGTGGCCCACGAGGCCGGGGTGAACATCCAGACCCTGCGCTACTACGAGCGTCGCGGCCTGCTGCCCGAACCGGATCGCAGCCCGGGTGGTCACCGCCTGTACGGAGGTGAGGCCGTGACCACGCTGCGGATCATCAAGGCCGCTCAGCGCCTGGGCTTCACGCTGGAGGAGGTGGCCGAACTGCTGGAGGCGGGCCGCCACCGGCACGGCCGTCCCGTCCCCGGTCTCCAGGAACGCGCGGCGGCCAAGCTCGCCGAGGTCGACGCCAGGATCGCGGACCTCACGACGATCCGCACGGCACTCGTCACCGCCGTGGCGGCCGGGTGCGACGACCTGACGGAGTGCGCCACGAGCCCCTGCTGCCCGATCCCCTTCACCGACCTCGCCGAGGAGAACCGCCATGCCGACCCCTGCTGAACGGCGCCCTCGCCGGGGCACCGGGAAGGTGACCGGTGCGACCGGTCTGCTCGGCCTGGCCGGACTGGCCTGTGCCGCCTGCTGCCTGCTGCCCGTCCTGATCACGGCCGGTGTCGTGGGCGGCACGGGTGTGTCGATCGCCGCCGGCCGGCTCCCCGCACTGGCCGCCGCACTGGCCGCCGCTCTGGCCGCCCTCGCCGCGGCGACCTGGTGGCTGACCCGCCGCCGCTCCTGCTCCTGCACCGCAGAGCCCGGCAGCGGCCTCGAATGCGGGTGCGGCACCCGCACCGACCGGGTCGAGATCACCACATCACGCGCAGGACAGGACCAGAGCTCCCTGTGAGTCCGGCCTGACCACCCCCACCACCGGCGGCGTTTCGCTTCGCGGGGCTCCCCGGTGGGCGATCTAGTCTCGGCCCGTGGGACAACCCGAGCAACGCGCCGAGGGCGCGGGACCGTTCACCACCCGGCTCACCTGGCATGTCCCGGGCGGCGGCACCGCCGTATGGGAGTCGCGGCTCGCCCGCCGCCGCGGGGTCATGGCCGTACGCCCGCCCGGCGCACCCGCCGGCCGGCACACCAGGGCCGACGAGGTCGGGCTCGGCCGTCTGCGCAGGCTCAACGCCACGGCCGCGACGGCCTTCATCATCGGCGGTGCCCTGTTCGCGGCGGGCGCCGCGGTCGCCCAGATCGGCTCCGGCGACGCCACCACCTGCGCCTCGATCTACTTCGCCGGGGGCCTGTTCTTCAACACCGGCGGCTACGTCTCGCTGCTCCAGGTCATCAACGCCCCGCGCCACGTGCCCGGCGGCGAAGGCCGGCTCGTCACCCGGCCCTGGCGCTGGTGGAGTTACGAGCCGACGCGGGTGGACTGGCTGAGCGCGGTCGTCCTCTTCGCCGGCACCCTGGTGTTCGGCGTCAACCTGCTCGACTCCTTCCTCCAGGGGCTGAGCGTCCAGCAGATCAACCGGCTGATCTGGACCCCGGACGTGATCGGCTGCGTGCTCTTCCTGATCTCCGGCCACCTGGCGTTCGTCGAGATCTGTCACGGCCGGCTCTGCTTCCGCCGCCGCAGCCTCGGCTGGTGGATCGTCGCCGTGAACCAGTTGGGCTCGGTCCTGTTCATGATCTCGGCGATCGCGGCCTTCACCCGCCCCACGACCGGCAGCCAGATCAACGCGGACATCGCCAACTGGACCACCTTCCTGGGCGCCGCGTGCTTCTCCGCAGGCGGCGTCCTTCAGCACTTCGAACGCCCCTGACCGGCCGTAACGGGCTCGCTGACCCAGTAGTAGTCCCCGGCCTCGGACACCTCACGCCGCAACTGCTGAAGCGCGGCGTCGAGATCCTCCTGGTACGGCACGTAGTAGTCCCACCCCGAAGCCCCCACCGGCCCTCATCCCCTTCCATGTTCGCCTGGAAGCCGGAAGCCGGAAGCCGGAAGCCGGAAGCCGGAAGCGGGAAGCGGGAAGCGGGAAGCCGGAAGCCGACAGCCGGCAGCCGGCAGCAGCCTCTGACGACCAGGCCGTGAGCGGGAGAGATCTCAACTCCCCACGGCCGCCGCGATCTGCTGGGCGGCCTGGGGCGGGGTCAGGTGGGTGGTGTCGACGACCTCGGCCTCCTCGTGGAGCCAGGTGCGGGCCGCCTCGGCGTAGGGCCCGAGGTGGGCGAGACGGAACGCGGAGGGGCCCATGACCGTGTCCCCCTCGATGCGGCCGCGGAGGGTGTCCTGGTCGGCGTGGAGGACGAAGTGACGGACCGGGACGGCGTGCTGGGCGAGCCCTGCGCTGATCTCGCGCCAGTACTGCTCGACCAGGACGGTCATGGGCATCACCAGGGTGCCGCCGGCGTACTCGAGGACGTGGCGGGCGGTCTCGACGACGAGTGGCCGCCACGGTGGCCAGTGCTGGAAGTTGTCCGTCTCGGGCAGCCCGGGAGTGATGTCCATGAGTGTCTCGCCGACCTTCTCGGCGTCGAGCACCCTTGAATCCGGGATGAGTTGCTGCACGAGCGCGCCGGTTGTCGTCTTGCCCGCCCCGTGGGTGCCGTTCAGCCATACGATCATGCGTCCCGATGCTAGGGCCGCCGGCAAGCCGGGCGCTGGCTCTGAAAATCGAACACGTGCTTGAATTTGGGTCATGCGAATGTTCCCCGACGACCTCGCCGAGCCGTGTCGGCGTCCTCGATGACGCGCCGGCATGCGGGGGCGTACGACCCGGATGATCCTGAAGGCATGGCCGGACCGATCCGCGTGACCGTGCATCCGCCGTCGCCCTCGGGTGGTCGACGCGTGCGCGTGGACGGCGAGATCCTCGGGCTGGCCCACAACCTGGCCGACGTCGCGGAGTTCCTCCGGCGCGCCGGGCTGGAGATCGATCCGGCGGACGTCGCGGGGGTGCCCTGGATCGACTGGCGCGGCGTCGGGCCCGAGCGGTGGGGTCCGGAGGCGGAGGGCTGACCTGTCGACGGCTTCGGAGACTCGGGTGGGAGTGATCCGTCGAGGGCCTCGCGTCGCGGCCGGCGCCTCGGCGTGCGCTCCTTGCGGGGGAACGAGACATTGGAGCCGTGGCCTTGTGGATGACTTGGGAACTCGAAGGGGTCGGCACGGCCTCGCACTCGCAGGCCGTGGAGAGCGTGGAGGAGCCCGCACGGTGGCTGGTCGGCTCGGTCGAGCGTTCAAGACGCGCTTTCGAGGCCGAATGGCGCCGGCGGCGGATCATGGAATCGGCGCTTCGGGTGCGCGCCCAGATGCTTGGCGAAGGGCGCGAGACCGTGGAGGGCGGCGCATCGTGGAGCTTGGCGGACGAGGGTGGTGTGGAGGTGCGACTCGCTGTCCGGAAGGAGCAGGGCTGAGTGCGGCGCGGTCCGTCGATGTCCGTACAGCGCGCCGGAACGAGGCTTGTCCAGTCTTTTGTGCCGCATCGGAGGGCACCCATGAAGGACCTCAAGTTCGAGCAGAAGCGCTCGCTGTCCCGCCAGGAGGCCGCTGACCAGCTCACGGCCCTGGCGGACGCGCTGAGGGAAGGCAGGGACGCCGAACTGGAACTCGGCGCCGGAACCCTGAGCCTGCGGATCCCCGACGACCTCCGCAGTGAGGTGGAGGTCGAGATCGGTGACGGGGAGATCGAGCTGGAGATCGAGTTCAAGTGGCCGACGGCGTCGACGCGGATGTCGTCGTCGGGGGCCGAGGCGCCCGCAACGGCGAAGGCCGCGCCGCGCAAGAGCGCGTCCACCGGTACGCGCCGGAGCAGCGGCACGGGCACCGGCGGGCGCCGGAGCACGAGCGCGAAGCGGTCCGCGTCCCGCCCCTGATCGGCTCGCATCCGGTCGCCCGGGCGTTCAGCAGGGTGCGCGACCTCCCCGTCACCCGCTACCTCGTCCTGCGCGAGGCGAACATGCAGGACCTGCGCGCGGGCCTGTCGGCGGGCGAACTCGCCATCGTCCTGATCCCGGCCGTGGCCGCGATGCCGCGGTACGAGCACCGGGTCATCGACGTCGAGCCGACCGTCGTCGTCACACCGGACGCCGCGCCTCACTGCTGAGGGCAGCACCGGAGGTACGGGTCTATGACACCGTCTGAACTCGCCGGACGCCGCGGGCCACGCACCTCGCCCCCACGCGCCCGCCCCTCGCCGCCGACGTGACAGGACGACCCATGTACGAACTCAACGCGCTGCTGCGCGAGTACGACCGAGCCCGCGCCTACACGGACGACCTCTGGAGAGACCTCACCCCGGACGAGGTGACCTGGCGTCCGCACGAGGACTCCAGCGCCATCGGCTGGCACCTCGGACACCAGGCCCACGTCGCTCACTTCATGATCCGCAACCTCACCGCGGCCGAGCCCAGCCCCGACCCGGAACTGGACGGGCTCATGGACTCCGCGAACCCGGAGAAGTTCCGCGGCGCGCTGCCCACCGTCGAACGGCTCAGCGCCTTCCGCGACACCGTCGCCGAACGCGTCCACGCCCGTATCGGCGACATCGCCGCCGGACGGGTCGGCGCGCCCGACCAACTGACCGTGGTCGGCTCCCACTTGCTGCTCGCGCTGATCAACCACGAGTACCAGCACGACCAGTGGATCAGCGAGGTCCGCGCCGACGCCCTCGGCCACGCGCTCCCGCCCGACCCCGCCGCGGACCGGCTCACCCGCGTCGACGGCTACCTCGTCCTCAACCCTTACGCCTGACCACCGAACGCCTCATCCACGCCTGACCACCACAGGCCCATCGCAACAGGAGCAACAACAGGAGCAACAACAGGAGCAGCAGGAGGAGCAGCAGGAGCACCAGGAGGAGCAGCAGGAGCACCAGGTGTCCCGCAACACCCCCGACTTCACCGGGCAGAAGGTCATCGTCATCGGCGGCGCCGGCGGCATGGGTCACGCCGTCGCCCGTCACGTCCTCGATGCCGGCGGCAGCGCCGTGGTCACCGGCCGCACGCAGGCCGGTGCCGACGAGGCGGCGGCCTGCGTGCGCCGCCCACGGCAAGGTCGTCGGCCTTGCAGCGGACCTGGCCGACCCCGTAGCCGTCGACGGTCTCCGGCCACCCTCACGTGCTGTCGAGCCGGACCGGCTGGGCCACCGGTGCCGTCTGGGACGTCGACGGCGGCGTCATGGCGGGCCGCAACCGAACGGGGCTGTCGGTGGCGGGCACTAACGTGCCCGCAGCGCCTTGTCGATCTTTTGTACGCCTGAGGAGTCACGATGCCCGAAAGCACACCGGAGCTGTCCGAGAAGGACCTGCGCACGCTGATACCGGAGTACGAGGGCCTCGCCCGGACGACCACCCTCCTCAACCCGGAGCCCGGCGAGCCCGGCGTCCGCGAGAGCTCGCTCGGGGGTGCGCTGCTGTGGCCCGCGGACGAGCCGTGGCCGTACTGCGCCCAGGAGGACCACTGGACGTTCGGTTCCGACTTGCGCAACCACACCGAGATCGTCGCGGGGACGGTGCCGATGGTGCCGATCCTCCAGCTGTTCGCCCGGGACGTGCCGGGGCTGGAGTTCCCGGAGGGGACCGACCTGCTTCAGGTGGTCTGGTGCGCGCTGAACCACGAGCAGGATCCCGGGCCGGTGATGCCGCTGCTGTACTGGCGCAACGAGGCGGAGGTCGTGGCCGTAGGTCTGCTGTCCGAGATCCCGGTGGCGGGCGAGGGGGAGTACGACGAGGACCACATGCCGGAACCGTCCACGCTGTCCCCGGCCACCGCGGCCGACTACCCGAGCCGGCACGATCTGCCCGAGGACGTACGGGAGACCTGGGAACCCCGCTTCCGGTTGCCCGCGGGCGGCGTCCTGTGGCCGTCCGACTCCAACGTCATCGCGACGAAAGCCGGCGGCTGGCCCGCCTGGACACAGCCTGCCGACTGGCCGGACTGCGAGAGCGGACACCGTATGGAGCACCTGCTGACCATCACCGGCGACATCCAGCTCGGCGACTGCGGCGGCGTCTACTTCTTCCACTGCCGACGGTGCCCCGGCCTTCCGTGGGACTGGCGCTTCGACTGCCACTGAGTCGTGGGCGGGGCGACCGGGGGGGCGGTGCTCGTAAGGCGGGCCGCGCGGGCGTGGAATCGGCCGGCACCCTCAAGCGTTGAGGAGGGTGGGCCTGGCCGCCGGTGGTGTGCGTGCGGAGTAGCCCGAGTGACCGAGCTGACAGGTATTGGAGGGCCGTGATGGCTGCGCAGACGCAGAGGGCCGTGCTGGCGGGCGGATGTTTCTGGGGGATGGAGGAGCTGATCCGCCGGCTTCCGGGCGTGACGGCGACCCGGGTGGGTTACACCGGGGGCGACGTGCCGAACGCGACGTACCGTAACCACGGCACGCACGCGGAGGCCATCGAGATCCTCTACGACCCTTCGAAGACCGACTACCGCGCGCTCCTGGAGTTCTTCTTCCAGATCCACGACCCGAGCACGAAGAACCGCCAGGGCAACGACATCGGCCTCAGCTACCGCTCGGCGATCTACTACGTGGACGACGAGCAGAAGCGGATCGCCGAGGACACGATCGCGGACGTGGACGCCTCCGGCCTGTGGCCCGGCAAGGTCGTCACCGAGGTGGAGCCGGTCGGCCCCTTCTGGGAGGCCGAGCCCGAGCACCAGGACTACCTCCAGCGTTACCCGAACGGCTACACCTGCCACTTCCCCCGCCCGGGCTGGAAGCTCCCCGCCCGCGCGGAGGGCTGAGCGAGCGCGGCGCGGGCCCGGCTGCGGAGCTCCTCCGACGGCCGGGCCGCGCCTGCTTGTGCGGCATTCAGGCATTCGGGCACGCGGGCCTGCGGCATTCGGGCATTCGGCATTCCGGCCTGCGGCCTGCGGGCATGTGGCACTCCGGCTTTGGTGCGTCACTGCGCGTAACAGTGCGTCACTGCGCGTCGCGCAGGCGAAGCAGATACGTCGCGGTGACCGCGACCGCTCGGTCCGCGTCCTGGGAGAGGTCCATGAGGGCATGTGAAGCCGTGTCCCCCGGGATGTCCGCCAGCGACTGGGTCAGCCGTACGCGTGCGGACGCTTCGGTGGTGTCATGGACGAGCCGGCCGACGAGTCCACCGGCGATCCGGTCCGCCGTCGCCGTATCGCTCGCCAGCACGCTGAGGGCATCGGCCGCGTCTGTGTCGTTCCGTCCGTCCACGACCATGTCGATGAGCACCGGGATCGCATCGGCCACGCCCCGGGTGCCGAGGGCAAGGGCCGCATGACCCCGCACCACGGCATCGGGGTTCGCGAGGGCGCTCCGCAGGTGGGCGGTGGGTTCGTCACCGGGCAGCTCGGCGAGGGACCGGGCGGCGCGTTCCCGCACCGCGGGCACGGGTGAGCCGAGACCCTTCGCCAGCAGTGCCGTGCCGTCGGCGCCGGATCGCGCCAGCGCCCATCGCAGGGCCCCGGCGACATTCGGCTCCGTCTCCCTGAGCACCGCCTCGACCAGGGCCTCGACCGGCACCTCGTCGCCGGCGGACAGGGCCGCGCGCTGACGTGCGGCAGGGCTCTTCGACCCCAGGGCCTGGAGGACCGCGACGACCTGGAGCACGTCCTCCCAGCCGGCGGGTTCCACGGCGTCGATGCGGCGCAGTCGCGTGAGCAGATCGGTCTCGGCCGCGATGCGTTCGCGCGTCTGACGGATGAGGTCGTCGACGAGCGCCGAGGGCGTGAAGTCGGGGTCGTCGAGCGCGCGTCCGATCTCGCGCAGCGACAGGCCCAGCGACCTCAGGCTCTCGATGTGGAAGATCCGCCGGATGTCCTCACCGGAGTACTCCCGGTAGCCGGAGCCCGTGCGGCCCGACGGCCGCAGCAGGCCGAGCGACTCGTAGTGCCTGAGCATGCGAGCACTGACCCCGGAGCGCCGCGCCACTTCACCGATCAACACGTCTTTCTGTCCCTTTACTGTCCCTCCGGGCCGGACCAGGACCCTCGATCAACACGTCGTACTCTCCTCCGGGCCGACCCCATGGGGGCAACACGTCCTACTGCCTGCTCCTCCCGGCCGGACCCTCGCCCGATCCCCGGTCAGCACGTCTTGCTGCCCGCCCCGAGCAGACCCTGACCGGCCCCCGGTCAGCACGCCTTACTGCGTCTCCCGGCGGCCCCTGACTGGACCTCCGGTCAACGCGCCTTACTGTGCCTCCCGGTCGGCCCCTGGCCGGACCTCCGGTCAACGCGCCTTACTGCATCTTCCGGTCGGCCGCTGACTGGACCTCCGGTCAACGCGCCTTACTGCATCTCCCGGCCGGATCCTGGCCGGACCTCCGGTCAACCTGCCTGACCGCACCTCCCGGCCGGCCCCTGACCGGCCCCCCCCCGGGGCCAGCACGCCTTACTGCCCCTCTCGGCCCGAGCCGCCGAGGGCCACGGCACGCTTCGCCTCCTCGACCGCGAACTCGAATCCGGCATCAGGGTCGCGCAGCAGCCGTTCCGTGGCGAGCGCGTGCGTGCGCACCCGCGGGTCGGGGGCCGTCGCCGCAGCGCGCAGCGTCGGCTCTACGACCTCGCCGAGCGCGACCAGCGCCCGACTGAGACTCAGCTGCGTCTCCCGCCCCCCGCGCCCGAGCTGCGTCGCCAGCACCGCGGCCAACTCGGACTCCTCCCCTTCCGGCACGAGCACGACCGCGGCCCGCCATGCGCTCCGCGCCACCTCGTCATCGGCGTCGGACAGAAGCGCCCGCGTGATCGCCGGCCACGCCCGCCGGTCCCCGATCTTGGACAGCGTGTGCAGCGCCTGACTACGAGCCTGCGCCCGCTCAGAGCCAGCCTCGCGCAGCAGCTCGGGGAGCGTCACGGACACCGGATGGCGGGTGAGAGCCCAGGTCAGCATGTCGCGAACGAAGAAATCCGACTCGACGGCGCATCGCTCGACGAGCTTCCGCACGAAACCCGCCTCCGGCGCCGAGCCCACCACCAACGCCGCCCGCAACCGCACGGACGCCCGCTCGTCCTCCAGCCCTCGCAGCGCCTCTTTCACACCCGCACCCTGCCTCGTGGCCACAGCAACCACCTCCTGGGCAGGCAGTGAACGCCTTACCACCGTGTCAAGGTCAAAGCCTTCCGGTGACGGCTTGGGTGGCGCCCTGGCGCCCTGGCGCCCTGGCGTCCTGGCGTCCTGGCGTCCTTGGCGTCTGGCGCCGTCGGCAGGCAGGGGGCGGTTGAGTGACCCTCACGGAGGCCGGCCGACAGGTCACTTGAGCTTGCCTCGACGCTGCCGTGGATCGGCCGACAGCCGGAAGGACGGTTGGTGTTCGGAGGCGGCTGATCCAGTTGCCCAATCGCTGTGAGCCACTTCCTCGCACCCACTTCAATGGCAACGTGACCACTACACCGACGGCCGGCGGCAGGACCGTAGCCGGGCGCGTCCCACTCGACGGCGTCATCAAAGAACTCGGCCGACGCAGACCGGTTTTCCACTCCGAAGCCGATCTCCAGCACAGTTTCGCCAGGCTGCTGTGGGAACTGGAGCCGGACGTGCACTCCAGGCTCGAAGTACCACAGCGGCACCAGGACAGGACCGAGTATCTGGACCTGCTGTGCCTGGGCCTCACGGCGCGCACCGCGATCGAGTTCAAGTACTTCACCCGGCGATGGACGGGCACCGCGGGCACGCCGCCGGAGGACTACGAACTCAAGGAACACGCGGCGACGGATCTCGCCCGCCTGCACTTCGTCCGGGACATAGCCAGACTGGAGCGCTTCTGCCAACGGCCGGACCAGAACGGTCTGGCCATCATGGTGACCAACGACCCGGCCCTGTGGAGCGTCCCCGCCCCCGGGCGAGGCCGGACGCGCGACAGGGAGTTCCGGATCCACCAAGGAAGGGAGCTCACCGGCACCCTGCTCTGGGCCGACGGCACGTACGAGCCCAACACCTGCACGCTGCAGGGCACATACGGCCTCGACTGGGAGCCGTATTCCGAACTGGAGGGAGCAGGGGGCGAGTTCCGCTATGTTGCCGTGCACGTCAGCCCGGGCCAGGACGAGCCCGACGGCACAGTCGCACCCGGCCAGACGCATACGCCCAAAAGCGCCGCACAGTGCTTCCTCGGTGACTAGCGTCGCCCCCATGACGTCAGTCGACGAGTGGCCGGACTTCCCCGAGGGGCTGGACCCCCGCAGCGTGTCCTTCCGAGAGGCCCGCTGCACATGGCACGGCAAGACATGCACGGAGCCACCGGTCAAGGTCGTACGCACCCGGGACGGCGCCCGATGGGCGGCATGCGCCGGGGCGGTAGGCGCGATCGCCGCCGCCCGTGGTGCCTGACCTCACCTGTCGCCGCCACTGATCAAGGAGCCATGGTTCTCGGCGCCCCGCAGGTCCACGGGTTCTGTGGCGGTGTGGTCGTACGAGGGGCGGAGGGCGACTGGGTCGGACACCCCATGACCTTCGCCGAGTGGCTGTACCGCCACCTGGTCGGCGAGGAAACGGCGGGCTGGGACAGTGCAACCTTCCACCCCGGCCCCGTGCGGCTGGAGTTCCCGCCCGCAGGACCAGGCCGGCACACTCGCGAGGCATACGGCCCAGAACGCTCACAGGTCCCGCAGCCGGGTGGATCTTGGGCGCCCTGATGAGTGCGATCCAGATCCGCCAGATCCGCTTCCAGACCCGCTTCCAGACCCGCTGCATAGAGCTGCTTGTCACTTCGCCGTAGCGTCGGAAAGGGCTCCACGAGGTTCACCGCCAGACCGGTGATACTCCGGTGGCGCCTGATGGGAACCGAACGGTCCCTGCCCTAGCGTCCCGAGCGGGCCGGAGTCCGTGGCAGTGCCCGCCGCGCAACGGAAGGACACATGATGGGACGTCGGTTTCTGACACGCGGTCTGTTGTCGGCCGGCGTCGGACTGAACCTCCTCGTGCTGGCCGCGTGCGGCGTCGAGAGGCCCACCGGCGTCTCGTCCCCCGGCGGGAGCCAGGTCAGGGCACCACGCGAGTTCAGCGGCATCGCCTGGCTCGCCACCGAGCGCTGGTTCACCGGCCCGGGGCGCGACCCGGAGTCACGAGAGGTCTTCCTGGTCTGCCACGACGCGAGGGACAACGACGCCGAACGCGAACTGCCGCGCCTTGCGATCGTGCGGACGCCCGTCGACCCCGACGGGATCGCCGTCGAGGAGCTTCACGTGGACTTCCCCAGCGTGCCGAACGACCTCGAGAGCATTGCCCGGCTGCCCGGTCGGAACGCAGCGCTGCTGGCGGAGAGCAACGCCGACGGTGATGACCCCGACCCCTCCATCTACCTCGCGCGGTGGGACAGGAACCTCAACGTCGAGATCGCGGGCTCGGTGCCGTGGCCGAGGACACCCGAGCCACTCATCAACGTCGAGGCCACGGCCGTCGCGACGGCCGGCGGACGGGACTACTTCGTTTACGCCGAGCGGGCGCAGGGGAGCGATACCACGCGCATCAACATGACGCGCCTGACGGTCAGCAAGAGCGGTGAGATCACGTTCGGCAGGAAGTGGACGTCGGTCTCGTTCACGGCACCCGAGCCGCCGGATGCGCGCCCTGCCTCTGGCCTCGACATCGACACGAACGGCAATCTCTACCTCTCGTCCGCATACGACCCCGGTGACCTCGGTCCCTTCGACAGTGCCGTGTACCGCGCGGCCACGGTTCGGCGGAGCAGCGGACCCCTCGGCGCGAAGCTGGTTCCGGTCGAGCCGCCGCAGATGCTCGCCCGAAGCTCGGGGCTCAAGGTCGAAGGCGTCGCGTTGGTCTCCGGCTCTTTTCCGATCTTCATCAGTGACGACGACGAGGACTACGGCGGCCTGCTACGGCAGCTGCGGGTGACGATGCCGGGTGGCTGACCCGGCATCGGACGGCTCATGGGCGCGTGGCCTCGGGGCGGCGGACCGGCCCCGCGCTGGGAGGGGCACCGAGGTGCTCAGCCGTGCCCGATCGCGGCGCACGGGTGGAGACCCGCCTTACGCCTGATGCGGCCCGGTCGGCGCCCGCGAGCTCAACCTGAATACTTCTGAGCGTCGTCCCACGGACTCGGTTGTGAACGCGGCTTGATGACCCAGGTCAAGCCGCGTTCATAGTCCTTTTGGGCGGTGGGGTCGGTCATGCCGCGGTGCTGTCGTCTGCCGCACGTGTCCAGAGGGAAAGGTCGCTGCTGGTCGCTACGGCGATGGTGTGCCCGGAGGGCGAGAAGCCGAATGCTCTGAGTGTGGAGTAGTTCGAGTGAAGGATGTGCCACCACCGTTCTCCGTGCGGACCGGCGTGGGGCAGTCCGCCATCAGTGGACAGCAGGACACGCTCGTTGGGCCAGGCCGGGGTGACTGCCTCCAGGGTCCAGCCGTCCGCGGTCGTGGCATGAAGCCCTCCGCCGAAGAGTCCTGCGATGCGTACGCGGCTCCCGCTGATCGGCCCCAGTCAGGGGCTGGACAAGTCGGCAACCGCGTCGGGGGTTGCTGTCCTCGGGATCGGGGTCATGGTCCCGGGCGATCTTCTCTCCGGTGACGGCGTCGAAGAGACCGTGACCGTCGTGCGAGACGACCATCACCAAATCGTGGCCGCTGCCAGGATGCGATGCGAAGCCGATGCCGAGGAGCCCACCGACCGGGACGAACGGAATGGGCCGCCAGGGTTCGGGCGCCGGCACCACCGGGGCGGCGAGGAGCCGACTCCGCATCGCGCTTTGGTATGCGGAGAGTTCCGGCTCCCGCTCCAGTTGCTCGACCGGACCCGCCTTCTTCGTCCACTTCATCACGACCTCATGATCCACGCTTCGCCAGGATCACCCAACGGAGTTGTCGGATCCCGGCGCAAGAGGCGCTCCAAAATCGGTGGCTTCCTGACCTGACCGACTCCACGCTGTAAGCCATGGAAGAACCCCTCCGCAGAATCCGCGCGCTCCACACGGCGTCCACGATCACCGTCTACCAGGCGTACCGCCCGGAGATCGGCGGACCCGCCGCCCGCAAGGGCCGTTTCCCCGCCGCTTGGAAGCCCGACCGCATGACGTGGATCAAGCCCAGTTTCATGTGGATGATGTACCGCTCCGGTTGGGGCGCGAAGGAGGGTCAGGAGACCGTCCTCGCCGTCGAGATCACTCGCGATGGCTTCGACTGGGCGCTGCGCAAGGCGTGCCTGTCGCACTACGTTCGCGGACTGCATCCCGATCGCGCTGCTTGGCAGCGTGACCTCAAACGCTCACCGGCCCGTGTCCAGTGGGATCCCGAACGCGATCTGCACCTGCGTCCCCTGCCGCACCGCTCGCTGCAACTGGGACTCTCGGGTGAAGCATCGTCGCGCTACGCGGACGAGTGGATCGTGTCCATCAGCGACGTGACCCCGCTCGCCCACGAGATCCACGCACTCGTCAAGGACGGTCAACTGGACTCAGCTGCCCGACTGCTCCCCCCGGAGCAGGGATACCCCGCCAGTGCAGAACTCCTGGCCCACCTGTGTCCCTGACCGGTAATCAGGGCACACCCGCCAGCATCACTCACGGGTCACATGGCGCCCCCTCCGAGAGCTGCCAGAACTTGCGCTCCGCGCCCCAGAAGCAGCCCAGCGCGAAGTCGGCGGTCTCCAGGCCCTCGGGGTAGGGGCCGAGGAGCGGGTTGCCGAGGACCGTGTGGCGGTCGGGGACAGTGAAGATCGGTTCCGGGCGGCCCTGGAGCGCCTGCTCGGGGGTGGGCAGGACCGGCGTACGGCCGAAGAGCATGACGCCTTCCTTCCTTGCGGTGTGTGGGCCTTGCGCGCGCCTGTGAGGGTGGGACGACCGGGGGAGGGGGGGGCTGTGGTGCGTCGGTGGTCTCTCTGCGCCTACAGCCCGTCCCTTCGACCCACAGCCGAGTTTTCGGATTCCAGCCCGTGCCCACGCTCGGTTCAGTGCGGCAGCGTCGCCGGACTTCCGCCGTTCGCCTCGTAGCCCGCCACCGCCAGCGCCCGGTAGACCGCGAACTCCGCGGCGGGGTCCGCGGACAGCGTCCATGGGAGGGCGCCGACATGGCCGTCCACGTGGAGCAGCTGGTCCATGGCCTCCGCCCAGCGTTCGCCGCGGACCAGGAAGAAGACCAGCAGGTGGCGAACGTGCGCCAGCATCGGGTCGTCCGAGCGGGCGGCGTGCGCCGCGAACAGTGCGCCGTGGATCGCCTTCGTCACGACCTCGCTCTGGTAGAAGCCGCTGACCAGGTTCACCTCGGGCAGGTGCTCGAAGACCGCGAAGAGCGGCATGGCGGCGAGGAGGGAGCCCTGGGGCGCGCGGGCCGCCGCCGCTTCCGCGAATTCGGTGGCCAGCTGGCGGGAGCCGTGCCACTTCTCGCACCAGTAGTGCAACGCTGCCAGGTGGGCGCCCATGTGGGCCGGGGCGCGGTCCAGGATCTTCAGCCAGAGCTGCTCGAACTCCGGACGGGGGTAGGCCAGTCCGCGGGCCACCGACAGCTCGATGATGTACGGGATCGGGTCACCGGGGGCCAGGAGGGCCGCCTCACCGCACGCCGACCTCGCCTCCTCCATGATGATCCGGAACTCGTCCGTGCCCGGGGTCGCCGTGCGCCACGCCTGCTGCACCAGGAACTCCGCGTGTACGGCCGCGCCGCCCGCGTCCTTGGGCTGCTCGGTGCGCCACACCCGCAGCCACTGGCCGCCGGGTGCCTCGCTGACGCCGCCCGGGCGCTGCTGCAACTCCAGCGCGGCGGCGCCGGCGAATGCCTGGACACGCTGCCAGCGCTTCTCGCCCTCCGCCTCCGTGCCGGCCAGGAGCTGTGCGGCGGCGCGGTAGTCCTGGGTGCGCTGCACCAGGTCGAGGACGTCCAGCAGGTCCTGGTCGGGGCCGGGCATGCGGATGTCCAGCTCCTCCTGCCGTACGAAGCCGTAGTTCGCCGGGTCCGCGGCGTCGGGGTGGCCCGGCGGGACCTGCTCGATCATGCCTCGCCTGCGCCGCATGAACGGCACCAGCACGAAGCCGATCATGAGCAGCGCGACCAGGACCCAGAGAATCTCCATGCCTCCAGCGTTCCAGACGCCGCCGACAAATGGCCAACGAGGTCGGGGTGCCTGTGGAGAAAGGGTTCTGTGGGGCGGGCGGGTGTGGGCCTGCGGCGGCCCGTGCGGGCACGGTGGGTGCGGGTGGGGGCCTGCGGCCGGCTGGTGCGGACGCGGTGGGTGCGGGTGGGGGCCTGCGGCCGGCTGGTGCGGACATGGTGGGTGCGGGTGGGGGCCTGCGGCCGGCTGGTGCGGACATGGTGGGTGCGGGTGTGGGCCTGCGGCGGCCCGTTGTCCAGCGGTGGGGGCGTGCGTAGCGCCTGCGGGCCGGTGGGTGGGGCGGGGCCGTGCCGGGGGGTGCCCCTATCTCTTTCGTCAAGGGGCGGGTCGGTTGATTGGTGATGTTTCAGGCGGCTTGGGGGACGGCTTGAGGTTCGAAGAACGTGCCGTCGCGGAGCATGGCGAACAGGACGTCGACGCGGCGGCGGGCGAGACACATCAGGGCCTGCTTGTGCCGCTTGCCTTCGGCCTTCTTCCGCTCGTAGTAGGCCCGGGAGGCCGGATCGGACAGCGAGGCGAATGCGGCCAGGAAGAACGCCCGTTTGAGGTGCTTGTTGCCCCGGCGGGACGGGCTCTCGCCTCGGATCGAGGACCCGGATCTTCGAGTCACCGGGGCGAGTCCGGCGTAGGCGGCGAGGTGTCCGGCGGTGGGGAAGGCGGTGCCGTCGCCGACGTCGATGAGGATCCTGGCTCCGGTCCTGACGCCTATCCCCGGCATCGACGTCAGGAGCTCGGAAAGAGGGTGGGCCTCCAGCAACTCCTCGATGGAGGAGGCGAGTTGTTTTGCGCTGGTCCAGCAGTGCGGCGAGGTTCTTTGCGAGCTTGGGGACGATCACTGCGGCCGCGTCGGTGCCCGGGACCACGACGGTCTGCTCGTCGAGCGCGGTGAAGATGTCCTCGACCAGCCGCTCGGCCATCCGCGGGGCCTTAGGCCGCAGCAGCGTGACCAGTCGGCGCCGGCCGGCCTTGCGGATCGCCTTGGGCGAGCCGAACTGTTCCAGCAGCGTGAGGACGGCCGGGTGCTGGACGCGCGGACCGAGTACGCGTTCGAGGTGAGGGTGGATCTGGGTGAGCAGGCCGCGCAATCGGTTCGCGACCCGGGTGACCTCGCCGGCGAGGTCGTCATCGAAGCCCACGATCATGTGGAGTTCGGCGACGGTCTCGTCGTTCAGCTCGATCGAGCGGAGCGTGTGCGGCATGGTGCGGGCGGCGTCCGCGATGATCGCCGCGTCCCTCGCGTCGGTCTTGCCCTCACCCGGGTAGAGGTCCGCGATCCGCCGCATCGTCAGGCCCGGAAGGTAGGCGACCTCGCAGCCCGCATCGCGGGCCACGGCCAGCGGCAGAGCGCCGATCGAGGCAGGCTGGTCGACCACCAACAGCACACGGCCGTACTTCGCCGTGAGCTTGTCGAGCATGGCCCGCATCTTCGGCTCGCTGTTCGGCAGCGGCTTGTCGACCACGCTCTTGCCGTCCGGCGTAAGGCCGGTGGCGTGGTGTTCGCCCTTGCCGACGTCCAGGCCGAGGAACACGGCCACGTCGCGGGTGTCGAGCACTTCGTTCCTCCGATAAGGGTCTGTCTTCCCGGCCAAGGCACGGCGCCGACATCCGGCAACCACGTTACGAAGAGCGTTGCCAGAAGTTCCGGCGCTCCTGCCCCTATTAGCGATCTACCGGCGCCTCCCGACCCGGTGACACCACCCCCCGGGTCATGGTCGACAGGGGGCAAAAGTCATGCCGGGCCAGAAGGCCGGGAGCCCCAAGATCGAGGCCGTCTAGAAGGTAACGGGGTCCGTCCTCGGGCCGGCGGTTGCCGTACCTGAGAAGTCCACCTCGTTGACGCCGGCCGCTGCGGGCGGACACCCCCCCCGGTACGGCCCCTTCGCGCCGTACGCGGGTGCGTGTCGGCGTCGGTTGAATCTGGATTCGAGCGACGCCGAGAGTGCGGCGCTTTTTGGGTGCGCCATCGTCGGGTCCGGCGGCAGCCCGGCATCAGGAGCGTTCGCGGACTACGCTCGTTGCTCATGAGCGACAGGCACATCAGTCAGCACTTCGAGACCCTCGCGATCCACGCGGGCAACACCGCCGATCCCCTCACCGGCGCGGTCGTCCCGCCGATCTATCAGGTTTCGACCTATAAGCAGGACGGCGTCGGCGGCCTGCGTGGGGGCTACGAGTACAGCCGTAGCGCCAATCCGACCAGGACCGCTCTGGAGGAGAATCTCGCCGCCCTGGAAGGCGGTCGTCGCGGGCTTGCGTTCGCGTCCGGACTGGCGGCCGAGGACTGCCTGTTGCGTACGCTGCTCAGCCCGGGGGACCACGTGGTGATCCCCAACGACGCGTACGGCGGCACGTTCCGGCTGTTCGCGAAGGTCGTCGCCCGGTGGGGTGTGGAGTGGTCGGTCGCCGACACCAGCGACCCTGCCGCCGTGCGGGCCGCCATCACCCCGAAGACCAAGGTCGTCTGGGTGGAGACACCTTCCAATCCGCTGCTCGGCATCACTGATATTGCGGCCGTCGCGCAGATCGCGCGGGACGCGGGCGCGAAGCTGGTCGTCGACAACACCTTCGCCACGCCGTATCTCCAGCAGCCGCTGTCCCTCGGCGCGGACGTGGTGGTGCACTCGCTGACCAAGTACATGGGCGGTCACTCGGACGTCGTCGGCGGCGCCCTGATCGTCGGTGACTCGGATCTGGGCGATGAACTGGCCTTCCACCAGAACGCCATGGGCGCGGTCGCCGGGCCCTTCGACTCCTGGCTGGTGCTGCGCGGCACCAAGACGCTGTCGGTGCGCATGGACCGGCACAGCGAGAACGCCACGAAGATCGCCGACATGCTGACCCGGCACGCGCGCGTGACGCGTGTTCTGTACCCCGGCCTGCCCGAGCACCCCGGTCACGAGGTCGCCGCCAAGCAGATGAAGGCGTTCGGCGGCATGGTGTCCTTCCAGGTCACGGGTGGGGAGGAAGCCGCCGTCGAGGTCTGCAACCGCGCCGAGCTGTTCACGCTCGGCGAGTCCCTGGGCGGCGTCGAGTCCCTCATCGAGCACCCGGGCCGCATGACCCACGCCTCGGTGACCGGCTCGGCCCTGGAGGTGCCCGCCGACCTCGTCCGCCTCTCCGTGGGCATCGAGAACGTCGACGATCTGCTGGAGGACCTTCAGCGGGCGCTCGGCTAGGAGCCCTGCTGAAAGGGCTCTCACCAGCCCGTCAGGGGTGGAGTCGTCTCCGACGGCGGCTCCACCCACGGGTGGGCCGTCAGCGCCCACACCACGAACGCCACCGCTGCCGCGAACAGCAACAGGTATGTCAGCCGCAGTGTGATCCTCCTGCGGCGCAGCAGGTGGCCGCCGCGTCGGACGACCTCGGTGTACAGCTCGGGCGGCACAGGCGGCGGCGTGCGCTCCATGATCTGCCGGGCGGCCGCTTCCCGTTCGGTGCGGTTCACGGTGACACCGCCTTCGCCCCCAGTACGGCCGGGGCGGGTCCGCGCGGCGGGTGCAGCAGCGTCGCCGTCGCCCGGTCGCAGATCGTGTGGACGCGCTCCCTCGGCAGGCCCAGCAGCGCCGCCGTCTGTTCCTCCGCGACGCCCTCGTACAGCCGCAGGACCAGGATCAGGCGTTCCTGGGGGCTGAGGCTCGCGAGCGGGCCCGCGGCGTGGGTGCGGGAGCGGCCGAGGACGCCCAGGCCGCCGTACTGGTGCCAGGCGGCGCGCGAGAAGCGGGTGGCCAGGTACTGGCGGGTGCGGTCGTACGGGTCCTCACCGCGCAGTCGGTCCCAGCACGCGTACGTGTGCGCGAGGGACAGCGTCAGCAGGCGCCGCGCGCGCGGGTTGTCCTCCTTCGGCTCCGCCGTGAGCAGCGTGGCGGCATGCAGCAGCCGCCCGGCCGCACCGGCGACGAAGGCCTCGAACTCCCGGTCCCGGCGGGCGTCCTGGACCGCCTTGCGTCGTCCCACCGCCCCTCCCGCCTGACCGCGCTCTGAGGAACCGGCCCCGGCCCCGCGCGTGACACACCGGTCGCGCTTGAGGAGGACCCGGTTTCATATGAGGCCAGCGACGGCCCGGGGTCAAGAGCCGGGAGCGGATCATCCGGGCACGCGTGCGTGCCGGCCGGGGGTGCGGTGGAGTGCGGGTCCACCTCGGCCGGGCCCGGTGCGTGCCGTTCGGGTCGGGTCAGGTCGCCGCGTTCGGCTCCGTGCCCGTGATTCCCTGGGCCGCCATCCGGGTGGAGAGCGCGACGTTGAAGCGGGTGAGGAGCGCGCAGAACGTCTCGCGCTCCTCGGGTGCCCAGTCCTGCGTCAGCTCGGCCATCAACTGGCGTCGCGATGAGCGCACTTCCTCCAGTCGCGACTGCCCGCGCGGGGACAGCTGGAGCACCACCGCACGTCCGTCCTCGGGGTGCGAGGTCCGCTTGACGAGCCCCGTGTCGACGAGCGGAGCCACCTGCCGGGTGACGGTCGACGAGTCGATCCCCATGCTCGCGGCGAGCGCCTTGACCCCCATGGGGCCTTCCTTGTCCAGGCGGTTGAGCAGCAGGTATGCGGCACGGTCCATGGAGTTGCGCACCTGCCCGACGCCACCGAGCCGGGTCTGTTCGGCACGGCGGGCGAACACCGCCACCTCGTGCTGCAGCGTGTCCAGGAGACCGCTGTCAGCGACGGTCGTCATGTCCATCGACATTTCAGGTGTTGTGGGCATGGCCTGGGGCTCACTTCATGAAGGGGGTGCTGGGTTGGGGGACAGGGTACGCGGCCCGGAGGCGGGGTGTACCGGCGCTGCGCAAACCCATCTCGGTGCTTGGTCACACCCGGGCTCCGCGCCTGTGAACTGCGAGACTTGTGTCATGAGCTACCGCACGGCTGACTCCTTGCCTCCCGTCACGCTCGACGACGTACGGGGCGCCCAGAAGATGCTCATGGGCGTGGCGCGGGTGACGGCGATGGAGGGCAGCAGGCACCTGTCCCAGCTGGTGGGTGCGCCGGTGCACCTGAAGTGCGAGAACCTTCAGCGGACCGGATCGTTCAAGCTGCGCGGCGCCTATGTCCGGATCGCCGGGCTGCTGCCGGAGGAGCGCGCGGCGGGGGTCGTGGCGGCGAGCGCCGGCAACCACGCGCAGGGTGTCGCTCTGGCGTCGTCGCTGCTCGGCGTGCGTTCGACGGTGTTCATGCCGAAGGGCGCGCCGCTGCCGAAGATCAGCGCGACGCAGGACTACGGCGCCGAGGTGCGCCTGCACGGACAGGTGGTCGACGAGACGCTGGCGGCGGCGCAGGAGTACGCGGCGGAGACCGGCGCGGTGTTCATCCACCCCTTCGACCATCCCGACGTCATCGCAGGTCAGGGCACGGTCGGCCTGGAGATCCTGGAACAGTGCCCGGAGGTGCGCACGATCGTCGTCGGCATCGGCGGGGGAGGGCTCGCGGCGGGCATCGCGACGGCGGTGAAGTCGCTGCGGCCCGACGTGCGCATCGTGGGCGTGCAGGCGGCGGGCGCCGCGGCGTACCCGCCCTCGCTCGCGGCCGGGCACCCGGTCGCCGTCGACAACCCGGCGACGATGGCCGACGGCATCAAGGTCGGCCGGCCCGGTGACGTGCCGTTCCGGATCATCGGTGATCTGGTGGACGAGGTCCGCACGGTCTCCGAGGACGAGCTGGCCACCGCCCTGCTGCTGTGCCTGGAGCGGGCCAAGCTGGTCGTCGAGCCGGCCGGGGCGAGCCCGGTCGCGGCGCTGCTGAGCGACCCCGGCGCCTTCGAGGGCCCGGTCGTCGCGGTGCTGTCCGGCGGGAACGTCGACCCGGTGCTGCTGGAGCGCGTCCTGCGGCACGGAATGGCCGCGCAGGGCCGCTACCTGGCCGTACGTCTGCGCCTGACGGACCGGCCGGGTGCGCTCGCGACGCTTCTCGGGGTGTTGTCAGTGGTGGACGCTAACGTCCTCGATGTGAGTCACGTACGGACCGACCCGCGGCTCGGGCTCACGGAGGCGGAGGTCGAGCTGCACCTGGAGACGAAGGGTCCCGCGCACTGCGTCGAGGTCGGCCGGGCCCTGCGCGAGGCGGGCTACACCGTCATCGACTGAGGCGCGCACGGTCGCGCTGAAGCGCGATGCGGAGGACGAAAGTCCAGCTCGGAGGCTCTTTGTCACTCATTCGGGTAAGTCCATTGAGAGACGCGATACATCGCGTTATGGTGTGTCTCGAAGATTCACCGCTGAGATGAATGAAAAGCGCGAACCCAGCCCTTCCGAAGCTTCCCCGATGACGTGGAGACTCATATGCCAGGCGCCATCTATGCCGAAGGCCTGGTGAAGACCTTCGGCGACGTAAAGGCTCTGGACGGCGTGGACTTCGATGTCCCCGAGGGCACCGTCCTGGGTCTGCTCGGGCCGAATGGCGCGGGCAAGACGACGGCCGTCCGCTGTCTGACGACCCTGCTGCGGCCGGACAGCGGCTCGGCGGTCGTCGCCGGCATCGATGTCCTGAAGAATCCCGACGCCGTCCGCCGCTCCATCGGCCTGTCCGGCCAGTTCGCCGCGGTCGACGAATACCTCACCGGCCGCGAGAACCTCCAGATGGTCGGCCAGCTCTACCAGATGAAGGCCAGGGCGGCGAAGGCCCGCGCGGGCGAGCTGCTGGAGCAGTTCGACCTCGCCAACGCCGCCGACCGGCCCACGAAGACCTACTCCGGAGGCATGCGCCGCCGACTCGACCTCGCGGCCGCCCTGGTGGTCTCGCCTCCCGTGATGTTCATGGACGAGCCCACCACCGGCCTCGACCCCCGCAACCGCCAACTGCTGTGGGAGGTCATCAAGCAACTGGTCTCCGGCGGTACGACGCTGCTGCTGACCACCCAGTACCTCGAAGAGGCCGACCACCTCGCACACGACATAGCCGTCGTCGACCACGGCCATGTCATCGCCACGGGCACCTCCGACCAGCTCAAGGCCCGCACCGGCGGCGAGCGCGTCGAGGTGGTGGTGCACGAGCGCGACGACATACAGACCGCCTCGGAGGTGCTGCGCGGCTTCGGCAAGGGCGACACCACGGTCGAGGACCACATGCGCAAGCTCACCGTCCCCGTGACCGGTGGCGCCAAGCTGCTCGCCGAGGTCATCCGCGAGCTCGACACCCGCGGCATCGAGATCGACGACATCGGGCTGCGCCGCCCCACCCTCGACGACGTGTTCCTGTCCCTGACGGGCCACGTCGCCGAGGTCAAGAACGAGGAGAACGGCAAGCAGGACAAGAGCAAGCAGGACAAGAACAAGCACGACAAGAAGGAGGCCGCGAAGTGAGCGCCATCAACGATTCCGCGGTCATCGCCCGTAGGAATTTGATCCGAATGGGCCGGATTCCGGAGGTGCTCATCTTCGGGCTGATCCAGCCAATCATGTTCGTGGTGCTGTTCACTTACGTGTTCGGTGGCTCGATCCAGGTCGGCTCGTCCAACTCCACCCAGGCCTACCGTGAGTTCCTGATGGCCGGCATCTTCGCCCAGACCGTCACGTTCGCCACGGCGGGTGCGGGTGCGGGTATCGCCGACGACATGCACAAGGGTCTGATCGACCGCTTCCGCTCCCTGCCGATGGCCCGTGGCGCGGTGCTGACCGGGCGCACCTTCGCCGACCTGGTGCAGACGGCCCTCACCCTCGTCGTCCTGGCGGTCGTCGCCCTGATCGTCGGCTGGCGCACGCACGAGAACCTCGGCAAGGTGCTCGCCGGCTTTGGGCTGCTGCTGCTTCTCGGTTACGCGTTCTCGTGGATCGGCGCCCTCATCGGCCTGTCCGTGCGCACTCCTGAAGCGGCGACCTCGGGCGGTCTGATCTGGCTGTTTCCGCTGACGTTCATCTCGAACGCCTTCGTGGACGCCAACCAGATGCCCACCTTCCTGCGGCACATCGCGGAGTGGAACCCGTTCAGCGCCACCGTGCAGGCATGCCGCGAGCTGTTCGGCAACCTTCCCCCGGGCTTCAAGACGCCCGACGCCTGGCCCATGCAGCACCCGGTGTGGGCCTCGCTGATCTGGTCGGTCGTGATCATCCTGACCTTCCGCACACTCGCGGTCCGCAAGTACCGCCGGACGACGGGCTGACGGCTTTCGGAAGCAAGAAGGCCCTTCACGCAGGGAGGGGTCTCCTTGCTGCGGACATGAGGCTCGCGAGCAGTACGCCCACATCCCCACCGACGGCTCGGGCCCGTACCGCGGCGCGAGCCGTCGGTGGGGATGCGAGGCGCTGCGCCCCGTTGGATGGTGGAGTCATGAACCAGCACCACCAGATGTCCCATCGGACGATCGACATCGACACTCGGCTCGTCAAGACCAGTGCCGTGCTCACCGCGGCCGGTGCCATGGTGGCAGGCGTCGGCATGGCCATCGGAGCCATCGCCGTGTATGCCGCGGGCCGGCACATGATCCGCGACATGGACGTGCCCCCTGCCCAGCAGGCGGCCGCGAAATGGCACCAGGCCAAGGAAGCCTCCCGAGCGGGTGTGCAGGCGTGGCACTCCGCGTCCGACGCCCATCACGGGTCGCTCGCCAACTAGCCGACCGAGCCTCTGCGCCCGCCGGTCCCGGGACCGGCGGGCGCAGACGTGCGACTGCGTCGGGGAGTCCGTCGATCCTGCTGGTCCCGGTGACGTTCATGGCGAAGCCCCCGGCGCCGGGAGGCGGCGGGGGCTCGTGGAAGACCGGTGCTGAAGGTCCCGAGGGGCGGGATCAGCCGTTGTAGGGCTCGGCCTTGAGGATCTTCACCGAGGCGATCTTGCCGTTCGGCAGCTCGTACTGGGCGTCCTCGCCGACCTTGTGGCCGATCACGCCGGAGCCCAGCGGGGACTGCGGCGAGTACGTCTCGATGTCGGAGCTCGCGTACTCGCGCGAGGCGAGCAGGAAGGTCATCGTGTCGTCCTCGTCGCCGTCGAAGGCGATCGTCACGACCATGCCGGGCGCCACCGCACCGTCCGCCGACGCCGGCGCCTCGCCGACCTTGGCGTTCTCCAGGAGTTGGGTCAGCTGGCGCACACGGAGTTCCTGCTTGCCCTGCTCCTCCTTGGCCGCGTGGTACCCGCCGTTCTCGCGCAGGTCGCCCTCCTCGCGCGCGGCCGCGATCTTGGCGGCGATCTCCGTGCGCGCAGGACCAGACAGGTACTCCAGCTCGGCCTTGAGCTGGTTGTACGCCTCCTGGGTCAGCCAGGTGACGTTCTCGCTGGTCTGGGTCACAGGTGCTCCTCGTCGGTACTGGGAATACAAAGCATCGCCCTACCCAGAAGGATGTTCCTTCACGGAAGGGCGAAACCACGAGCCTAACAATTCAAAGGCCGAAGGGGGAGGACATAAGCCATCAGAATCGCATCAACGCAGGTCAGCGCCTACGTATTGCGGACCGATCCGGTCGATGTCGACCAAGGTCGATCGGATTCGGGCGGTTGGATCAGTCGGAGTGGCAACCGAGCAGCTCGGCCGTCGTTCCCCGGGACGTCGTACGGAGCGTGACGACCTTGTCGATCCGGGTGGCGTCGCCGTCGAAGCGGAAGTCGGCCCGGCCCACCTCGGCACCGTTCTCCGCCTGGGAGCGCAGGGTGCAGTAGCCGGAGGCGCCGGCGTCCTTGCGGACCTCCAGATGCACCTTCACCGCGTCCTGCCGGGCGTCGAACTCGATCACCTCGGCGCTGATCTTGTTCTGGCCGACGTAGTAATAGGCGAAATAGCCGACCAGTGCCAGGAGCAGCGCCCCGAGGATGCCGCCGACGAGCTTGAGCGTGCGGTCGGCGCGCGCGTCCGAGGAGCGGCCGTAACGGCCCTCTGGCACTCGGGTGCTCGCCGTGCTCATGATCGTCCTCTCCGCCGGGGCGGGACCGATGTCCAGAAAGAGGGACCTGCGGGCCGTACCCCGGAATTATCCGCCCCTCGATTCGGTCACTATAGAAGCCTCCCGCCCGCCACCCGACCACCGCCCCTCAACGACGTCCCTGCGGGACGGCCCCTACTTCATTGCCCCGGGGCACACCGGGGCGCCGACCACGAGGATTGAGTCTTGACTGACCAGCTGCGACTGATGGCCGTGCACGCCCACCCCGACGACGAGTCGAGCAAGGGCGCGGCCACCATGGCGAAGTACGTGTCCGAGGGGGTGGACGTGCTGGTCGTGACCTGCACGGGCGGGGAGCGCGGCTCCATCCTCAATCCGAAGCTTCAGGGCGACAAGTACATCGAGGAGCACATCCACGAGGTACGCAAGAAGGAGATGGACGAGGCCCGCGAGATCCTCGGGGTGAAGCAGGAGTGGCTCGGCTTCGTCGACTCCGGCCTGCCCGAGGGCGACCCGCTGCCGCCGCTGCCGGAGGGCTGCTTCGCCCTGGAGGACGTCGACAAGGCGGCCGGTGAGCTGGTGAAGCAGATCCGTTCGTTCCGTCCGCAGGTGATCACCACCTACGACGAGAACGGCGGCTACCCGCACCCCGACCACATCATGACCCACAAGATCTCGATGGTGGCCTTCGAGGGTGCGGCGGACGCCGAGAAGTACCCGGAGGCGGAGTTCGGCCCGGCGTACCAGCCGCGCAAGCTCTACTACAACCAGGGCTTCAACCGCCCCCGCACCGAGGCGCTGCACAACGCGATGCTGGACCGCGGTCTGGAGTCGCCGTACGGGGACTGGCTCAAGCGGTGGGACGAGTTCCAGCGCACCGAGCGCACGATCACCACGCATGTTCCGTGCGCGGACTTCTATGAGATCCGCGACAAGGCACTGATCGCGCACGCCACGCAGATCGACCCCGACGGCGGCTGGTTCAAGGTCCCGATGGAGATCCAGAAGGAGGTCTGGCCGACCGAGGAGTACGAGCTCGCGAAGTCCCTCGTCGATACCTCCCTCCCCGAGGACGACCTGTTTGCGGGCATCCGCGACAATGCCTGACATGAGCGCAAGCGCAAGCCTGGCAATGACACAGCTCGTCACCCTCGCCAAGGAGGTGGACGAGGACAAGGTCACCCCCGGCGTCCTCGGATTCATCGTCTTCGCGGTGATGGCACTGGCGGTCTGGGGCCTGATGAAGTCCATGAACCGCCACATGAACAGGGTCGAGTTCACGGAGGTCCCGGATCCGAAGGCAGATTCCGGGGACTCCGCCGAGGCGGCCGGCACGGCGAAGCCGCAGCAGGGCTGACGGCGAAGGTCCCCGGGGGCCCGGCACCTCTCAGTGCCGGGCGGCTGCCGCCACTCCCATGACCTCGCGTGCGTGGCGGTTCGGCACCATGCCGAGCCGCCAGGCCTGCCACCCCTCCTCCAGGTTCACGCCGCGTTCCAGCAGCAGCTGGTACGCCTCGACGCAGCCGTCCAGCTTCGTGTCGCGCAGGGGGTGGCCGGTGCGGGACAGCTGGGCCAGTTCCTCCTGGGCCACCGCCGTGCCGACCTCCACCCCGCCGGGGGCGGCGTACGGCAGCAGGGTGGAGCGCAGGAAGCGGGCCCAGTCCTCGCCGCGCCGGTCGCCGTACGACGCGAACAGGCCGATCGCGTCGTCGCACAGCGTCAGCGCCTGCTGGGTGCGGGTGTTCCCGGCATCGACGACCGCCAGCTCCAGGCAGGTCCACGCCTCGCCGTGCGCGACGCCGATGCGCTGGAAGTCGGCCCGGGCGTCCACCAGGAGCTGCCGGGCGAATCCGGAGTTGCGCAGGGAGCCCGTCTGGGCCGCCCGCTGGTCGCGGGTCACCCGTGCCGAGTGGTGCCGGGCGCACGCGAGCCCGTACACGTCGCGCATCCGGGAGAACATCGTCCGCGACCGCTCCAGCTCCCGTACCGCGAGGTCGAGGTTGCCCGTCTCCTCCAGGGCCTGGCCCAGGTAGTAGAGGGACCAGGCCTCGCCGCGCGCGTCCTCGTTGTCGCGGTGGCGGGCGGCGGCCCGGCGCAGACCGTCCACCGCCGGGGACGGGTCGCCGGCGACCAGCCGGGCCCGGGACAGCTGGGTCAGGGCCCAGGCCTCGCCGCGGGCGTCGCGGGTGCGGCCGTACAGGTCCAGGGCCGCCCGCAGGTCCTCGTCCGCCCGCGGTACGTCGCCCATCCGCAGGCCCAGCTGGCCGAGCTGGAAGTGGGCCCACGCCTCGCCGTGCAGGGACTCGCCGGCCCGGTGCAGGTCCAGGGACTCGGTCAGCAGGTCCAGGGACTCGGCGACATGGCCGCGGTCGCGTTCCACCGCAGCCAGGGCGTGCATGGTCCAGGCGCGGTCCGTCGACAGCTCGGGCGCCGACTGGAGGTCCAGGGCCTCGCGGAGCTTGGCGGCCGCCTCGGTGAGGTTGCCCTGGTGGTGCAGGGTGATGCCGAGGGAGCACAGGGCACGGGCCGCGCCCGCGTCGTGCTGGGCCTCCATGTAGAGCTCGACCACCGAGGTCAGGGTCGCGCGGGCCTTGTCGAGTTCGCCGAGCTGACGGGCCGCGATGCCGGTGCGCCACTGCACCGAGCGGACCAGCAGGCCCTTGTCCACGGCCTGCGCGAGCTCGCTGATCTCACCGAGGCGGTAGAGGTCGCCGCGCAGCAGGCAGTAGTCGCACAGGGCGCCCAGCAGGTTCAGCACCGCCGCCTGGTTGGCGTCCTCCGTGTGCCGCAGGGCCGCCGTGATGAAGCTCGACTCGTCGTCCAGCCAGCGCAACGCGTCGTCCAGCGAGGTGAAGCCGTGCGGGCTGAAGCGGTCCGAGCGGGTCGACATGTTGCCGTCGACCAGCCGCAGCACGGAGTCGGCGAGGTCGGCGTAGTTCACGATCAGCCGCTCCTGTGCCGCCGTACGCTCCGCGGGTTCCTCCTCGTCGAGGAGGCGGGCCTGGGCGAAGGCGCGGACCAGGTCGTGGAGCCGGTAGCGGTTTCCGCGGACGTGGTCGATGAGGCCCGAGCGGGCCAGCTCCTCCAGATGACGGGTGGCCTCCGCCTCGTCCGTGGCCATCAGCGCCGCCGCCGCAGCCGCGCCCAGCGAGGCCCGGCCGGCCAGCGCGAGCCGGCGCAGCAGACGCCGGGCCGCCTCCGACTGGTCGGTGTAGCGCAGCCACAGCACCCGCTCGATCGGCTCCACCGGGCCGTACGCGCCCAGGTCCGTCGCCAGTGCGCGCGGTGAGCGCGGGCCCAGCGACGAGCCGGCGACGCGCAGCGCCAGCGGCAGGCCGCCGCACAACTGCCGGATCCGGTCGGCCGATTCGGCGTCGTAGGGGCCCGAGGAGTCCTGTGCCGCCGCGGTCAGCAGCTCCTCCGCGCCGGCCGCGTCCAGCGCCTCGACGGGGAGGTGGTGCACCCAGGCGGCGAGGCCGGACAGGTCGAGCGGGTCGCGGGAGGTGACCAGGACCAGGCTGTCGGAACGTTCGGGCACCAGGGTGCGGACCTGCCGTGCGTCCGAGGCGTCGTCCAGGACGACCGTGACCGGGAGGCCGGTGAGGTGCTGGTGGTAGAGCTCGCCGAGCCGTTTGATCTGCTGCTCCGCCGACGAGCGCTCACGGAAGAGGAGTTGTTCGCGGGGGGCGCCCAGCCGGTTCAGCAGATGCAGCAGGGCGTCCCGCGTCGGCAGCGGCGGCTCCTCCGTGGTGTCGCCGCGCAGGTCCACCACGCACGCGCCGCGGAACTGGTCCTTGAGCTCGTGGGCCGCGCGGACCGCCAGTGCGGTACGGCCGCTGCCGGGCGGGCCGTGCAGGACGACGACCGTCGGCCTGGTCTCCGTACTCGCGCGTGCCGCCTGCACCCACTGCCCGATGCGGGCCATCTCCTGCCGACGGCCCGCGAACGGACCCATCGGCTCGGGGAGTTGGGCGAACGACTGCTCCAGTACGTTCCGGCCGCGCGCGGCGGCGCTCTTGTCGGCGCCCCTCAGCCGCGGGCCCGTCTTCTTCGGGCCGGTGGAGGCGCTGAGCACCCGCTGCTGGTCGAGGAAGGGGCGGATGCCGCGCACCTCCAGCGCCGTCAGCCACTGCAGGCGCAGCTGCTGCGGGCCGCCGGGCTGGCCGACGGCGCCCGCGCGCTGGTGGGCGGCGGGCAGGTGCGTGCCGGCGACCTTCGCGACGGTGGCCGCCGCGCCGACGACACCCACGGTGACGCCCGCGCCCACCGCGGTGCTCGCGCCGGTGCCGAGCGCCAGGTCGGACACGGCGGCCGCGACGGCGGCGACGCCGGCCACCATCAGGGGGGTGGCGCCGCCCTCGCGTGCGAAGCGCTGTCCGAACGTGAGCCGGCCGGCGTCCGCCTCGTCCAGCGCCCGGGTGTACGCCTCGTACTCCTCCGCCGCCGCCCCGGCCATGGCGTCGAGCGCGCCACGGGCCCGCGACAGCAGCACCTGCCCCTCGATGCGGCCGCCCGAGCGCCGCACCTCCTCCTCGACGGCCCGGGCCAACAGCCTCTCGGCCTCGCTCCGATGGCTGTCCCGCATGTCACGTCCCCCTCCGGCGGCGATGGCGTTCTTGGTCAAGTGTGCTGCGGACGGGCCGTTGTGGGGAGAGGGCCGGGTGACGGGTGCCGGCTGGGAGGCCCGCCGTGACGAGGGCCAGACCCGATGGCCGTGTCTTGCTCAGCGGAGACAACCACCTGTGGGTGCCGAGCCGTTGCCGCGCCCGGCCAACCCGCCCGGGTGGGGGGAGCGGCACAGGGCGGCTGGGGTGGGAGGACACCCGTCAGCCGGTCCGGCCGCGCGAGCACTGAGCCGGCAGTGCCTCAGGAAGCGGGCGCGTGGCGCTGTGTTCCAGTCGCCGGTCCCCGCTCATGAGTGATGCAGCGCGCCAGGATGTCAGTCGTGGTCACGTAGTGGGTTGACGGGGGGCTGTCCACAACACGGCGGCGATCGGAGTCCAGCCCCTCGTCAGTGCGTGCGTCGTTCCGAGCGCTGACGGCGATCACGGAACCGTTCTCTCCAGGTGCCGGATCGTCCGGATGTGCCGCGTTGGGCCCCGCCACGATTGCGTGGCCAGGTCCGATGACCGGCATCGTCCATCAGTCGCGGTGGCCGCTGACCGGCTTCGTCCAGCGATGGCATGCCGCTGTGGCTGGGTGTATATCGGGCACGAGGCCACTCCGCTGGCATGTACCCGCCCGTGACCTGCGGTGTGATGCGGCTGTTACCCGATGGCGTGCAGGAGGCCACGCAGGGCCCGGTCGAGGGCCGCGCGCTCCTCGGGAGTGAGGGCGGAAAGGAGTCGAGTCTCGTTCGCGACGTGGTCGGTGACTGCGGCGTCGACGCGTTCATGGCCACGGTCGGTGAGGGAGACCCGGAAGCTGCGGCGGTCCGCGGGGTCGAGGGTGCGTTCCACCAGACCGGCGGCCTCCAGGCGGTCCAGCCGGTTGGTCATTCCGGCGCGGGAGAGCATCAGGGTCTGGGCGAGTGCCGACGGGATGAGCGTATACGGGGACCCGGAGCGGCGCAGGGTGGCCAGTACGTCGAACTCGCCGGGTCGCAGTCCGTGCCGGGCGGCCACCTCGTCGAGGGCTGGTCCGAGGAGGAGGGAGAGCCGCCCCAGCCTGCCGAAGATCCCTATGGCTGCCAGATCCAGGTCGGGGCGTTCCCTGTGCCACTGGGCGAGGATCTCGTCCACCGCGTCGGCCTGCTGCGTCTTCTTGGTCACGCTCCCACCCTATGGGATCCCGTTCGCCGGGAGATAATTTGATGGCATACTATTTGCCGTGGAACTAATTTTGGTCGCGTTCGTGGGATTGCCGGACCGGATGAACTGGAGTCATCGATGCCCTTGGTCATCCAGGCTCTGTCCGCCGCGCCGCCGACTTCGTCGCGGACGCGGCCTGCTGGCAGATGCTCCGAGTCCGCACCTCTCCCTGCCCTTCCACAGAAAGTCCCCACCCTTGAAACATTCCGACAAAGCGAGTGCCCCGGAGGCACCGTTCGCCAGAACCCTGTGGACGCTGGCCCCGGCCGCCGTCATCCTGGCCTGCCAGGCATATCTGTCGATCCCGCTCATGCCCTACCTGGCCGACGCGTGGCATGTGACGCAGGAGGCGTCGGCCTGGGCCACCTCCGCCTTCGCCATTGCCTTCGCCTGCGGTTCGCTGCTCGCTGCGCCGCTGACCAAGTGGCTCGGGCGGCGCGCCACGATCGCCTGGTCTTTTGCTGTACTCGCGGCCTTCACCGCGATCATGCCGCTGACCGGTGATCTGCTGAGCGGGTCTGTGGTGCGTGCCCTTCAGGGCCTGGCGGCTGGTGTCGTCCCGCCTGTGGTGTACGTGTACTTCGGTGAGCGGCTTCCGGGTGAGCGCCTCGCCGTCGGCATCACGATCTTCTCGAGCTGTCTGAGCGGTTGCCTCGTCATCGGGCAGATGGCGGGTCAGCTGCTGGCCCCGGCGGCTGGTTGGGACTCGGTGTTCTGGATCTCCGCGCCGCTGCTCGCGGTGGCCGCGGTGCTGATCTACAAGGTGATGCTGCCGGACGCGCTGCCCCCCGCATCGCACGAGACAGGCCGGTCCACTGCCGCCGCCCCGCGTCTGGGTCGGCTGCTGCCGCTCTTCCTCAGCGCGCTGGTGGTGCTCGGGGGGATTACTGCCGCGTACACCGCGGTCCAGTTGTACGGGCCCGAGCAGTTGGTCGGCGATGCCAACGCCATCCTCGCCCTGCGAGCCGGCGCGCTGCCCGCGCTGATCGCCTCTGTTCTGCTCGCCCCCGCCCTGTCCCGCATCGGCGCGGGCCGACGGGCTGCGGGCGCGCTGGTGCTGGCCGCCCTCGGGATGGCCGCCGCAGGTCTCGCGCACGACAGCGTCATCGGACTGGGCGCGGCGCTGTTCGTGACCATGCTCGCGGCCACCACCGCGGGACCCGCCCTGATTCAGGCGGTGGGGACGGCCGCAGGTGCCTCCCGGGCTACTGCGCTGGCCGTCTACGGCTTCCTGCTCAACCTCGGCGCCGGGCTCGGTGCCCAGGTGCCCCAGCTCTTCGGCCAGTTCACGGGCGTCGCGCTGTGCGTCGCGGTGGGCTTCGGCGTCGCCGCGCTCCTCGTCGGCTTCCTTGCCTCGTCCAGCGCGGGCACCGGGCGGACGCGCACGGCCCGGCAGAGCGTCCCAGCCGAGCAGGCGCCCACCACGACCCGCGCCTGAGCCATGGCGTATGGCTGGGCCGGGCACCCCTTGGCGTTTCCTGCTCCGGTGCGGCAGGGGGTTGCGGCGCCGACCGCAGATGACCGGCGGGACGAAGCGTGTGTCTTCACGGCGCGTGCCGGGGTTGTGAAGACCTGCCGTGCGGATTCGATGGACGGCGACGTGTCCGGCCACCTTCCACGCCCGAAGCCACGGATGCCCGCAACGTGTTCCGAGGTGTCGGGCCGCCCGTCTCGGAGGGGGACGGAGTCGCCCACCACGTGATGGCGCACAAGTGCAAGTCAGCCAGGCTCGGCGATCCCGTGAAGGCTTCATGGGTCGCGCCGGGCGCTGTGAGAGGCTGGGGTGCATGAACCGGTTGGCTGGTATGACCTCGCCTTATCTGCTTCAGCACGCTGACAATCCGGTCGACTGGTGGCCGTGGGGACCCGAGGCGTTCGAGGAAGCGAAACGGCGCGATGTACCCGTTCTGCTGTCGGTCGGATACTCCGCCTGCCACTGGTGTCACGTCATGGCGCACGAGTCCTTCGAGGACGACGACACCGCCGCGTACATGAACGAGCACTTCGTGTCCGTCAAGGTCGACCGCGAGGAGCGGCCCGACGTGGACGCCGTCTACATGGAGGCCGTGCAGGCGGCCACCGGGCAGGGCGGCTGGCCCATGACGGTGTTCCTCACCCCGGACGCCGAGCCCTTCTACTTCGGCACCTACTTCCCGCCCGAGGCTCGTCACGGCATGCCGTCCTTCCGGCAGGTCCTGGAGGGCGTGCGCGGCGCCTGGACCGACCGGCGCGACGAGGTCGCCGATGTCGCCGGGAAGATCGTGCGCGACCTCGCCGGGCGCGAGATCTCCTACGGCGGCCCCGAGGCCCCCGGCGAGCCGGAGCTCGCGGCGGCGCTGCTGGGGCTCACCCGGGAGTACGACCCGCAGCGCGGCGGATTCGGGGGCGCCCCGAAGTTCCCGCCGTCCATGGTGATCGAGTTCCTGCTGCGCCACCACGCGCGCACCGGCGCCGAGGGCGCGTTGCAGATGGCCCAGGACACCTGCGAGCGGATGGCCAGGGGCGGTATCTACGACCAGCTCGGCGGCGGGTTCGCGCGCTACTCCGTCGACCGGGACTGGGTGGTACCGCACTTCGAGAAGATGCTGTACGACAACGCCCTGCTGTGCCGTGCCTACGCCCACCTCTGGCGTGCCACGGGCTCCGGCCTCGCCCGCCGTGTCGCCCTGGAGACCGCGGACTTCATGGTGCGCGAACTGCGCACGAACGAGGGCGGGTTCGCCTCCGCGCTCGACGCCGACAGCGACGACGGGACCGGCCGGCACGTCGAGGGCGCGTACTACGTGTGGACGCCGGAGCAGCTGCGCGAGGTCCTCGGGGACGAGGACGCCGACCTCGCCGTGAGGTACTTCGGCGTGACGGAGGACGGCACCTTCGAGCACGGTTCCTCCGTCCTCCAGCTCCCGCAGCAGGACGAGCTGTTCGACGCGGGGAGGATCGCCTCGATCCGTGAGCGTCTGCTGCGGCGGCGCGCGGCACGCCCCGAGCCCGGCCGGGACGACAAGATCGTCGCCGCCTGGAACGGTCTCGCGATCGCCGCCCTCGCCGAGACCGGCGCCTACTTCGACCGCCCCGACCTCGTGGAGGCGGCCCTCGGCGCCGCCGACCTGCTGGTCCGGCTGCACCTCGACGAGCAGGCCCGTATCGCCCGTACTAGCAAGGACGGCCAGGCCGGCGCGAACGCGGGCGTACTGGAGGACTACGCCGACGCCGCCGAGGGCTTCCTCGCGCTCGCGTCCGTCACCGGCGAGGGCGTCTGGCTGGAGTTCGCCGGGTTCCTGCTCGACCACGTGCTGGCCCGCTTCGTCGACGAGGAGTCCGGCGGCCTCTACGACACGGCCGCCGACGCCGAGCGGCTGATCCGCCGCCCGCAGGACCCCACCGACAACGCCGCCCCCTCCGGCTGGAGCGCGGCGGCCGGGGCGCTGCTGAGCTATGCCGCGCAGACCGGTGCCGAGCCGCACCGCACCGCCGCCGAACGGGCGTTGGGCGTCGTCAAGGCGCTCGGTCCGCGCGTTCCCCGCTTCATCGGCTGGGGGCTCGCCGTCGCCGAGGCCAACCTCGACGGGCCGCGGGAGGTCGCGATCGTGGGGCCGGCGACGGACGACCCCGCCACAAAGGCCCTCCACCGCACGGCACTTCTCGGCACCGCGCCGGGTGCGGTCGTCGCCGTGGGAACTCCGGAGAGTGGCGAATTCCCGCTGCTCGCCGACCGCCCGCTGCGGGAGGGTCAACCTGCCGCTTACGTCTGCCGTAACTTCACCTGCGACACCCCGACTACCGATGCCGAACAGCTGCGAACCGCTCTGATCAGGTGAAACAGCAGTGAGCAAGGGGCGGTTACGCAGCCTGTGTTCGATTTGCTCACTCTCGCGGCTCGTTGTGATGAAACGCGCTCTTCATCGAAACGGCCTGCGGGCTTCACAGATCCCACTTAATGTCTACACAGTTCCGCGACAGATGTGACTCGTTGTCGCGGCAGGGGGCATTGGGATCTGGGGGGATCTGTTGCTGACGTCTGTCTTCATAGCCGTCGTCTCGCTGGCCTTGTTCTGGATGGCGGCTTTCACCCTGTGGTGGCAGATGCACGCGTGGCGTACGCCCGAGGTGCTCGCCTCCACCCGGTTCAGCAGACCGGACGGGGACGAACACCTGGCATTCTCGCTGCTGCTTCCGGCACGGCACGAACAGGCCGTGCTGGACCACACGATCCAGCGACTGCTGGAGTCCACACACACCGACTTCGAGATCATCGTCATCGTCGGGCACGACGACCCGGAGACCACGGAGGTGGCCGAGAAGGCCGCCTCGCGTGATCCGCGCGTCCGCGTGGTCGTCGACACGCACGAGAAGAAGAACAAGCCGAAGGCCATGAACACGGCGCTGCCGCACTGCCGCGGCGACGTCGTCGGGGTCTTCGACGCCGAGGACCAGGTCCACCCGGAGCTCCTCGCGCACGTCGACCACGCCTTCCGCACCACCGGCGCCGACGTCGTGCAGGGCGGGGTCCAGCTGATCAACTTCCACTCCAGCTGGTACAGCCTGCGCAACTGCCTGGAGTACTTCTTCTGGTTCCGCTCCCGGCTGCATCTGCACGCGCAAAAGGGGTTCATCCCGCTCGGCGGCAACACCGTCTTCGTACGGACGGCCGTGCTCCGGGAGGCCGACGGCTGGGACCCGAACTGCCTCGCCGAGGACTGCGACCTGGGTGTCCGTCTCTCCAGCGTCGGCAAGAAGGTCGTCGTCGCCTACGACTCCGACATGGTGACCAAGGAGGAGACGCCGGGCAGCCTGATGTCGCTGCTGAAGCAGCGCACCCGCTGGAACCAGGGTTTCCTCCAGGTCTACCGGAAGAGGGACTGGCGGCAACTGCCCACCTTCGGACAGCGGTTGCTCGCCCGGTACACCCTGATGACGCCGTTCATGCAGGCCTTCACCGGGCTCGTCATCCCGCTCAACATCGCGATCGCCGTCTTCGTCGACGTGCCCGTGAGCGTCGCCTTCATCACCTTCCTGCCGGCCGTCACCGCGCTCGTCACGTTCGTCTTCGAGATCGTCGGACTGCACGACTTCGGCAAGCAGTACGGACTGCGCGTCCGCCTCGTCCATTACCTGAAGCTCGTCGTGGGCGGTCCCTTCTACCAGGTCCTCCTCGCCGGGGCCGCGGTCCGCGCCGTATGGCGTGAGCAGCGCGGCCAGAACGACTGGGAGCTGACCAGCCACGTCGGCGCGCATCTCGCCGATGCCGAACCGGCCCGAGACCTCCGAGAGGACGTCCCCGCGTGACCTCCACCCTTCCCGCGGTGACCGCTCCGAAGGTCCCCGCGCAGAGGCAACCTGTCCCCATGGAGCGTTCGACCGGTCGAACGACCCCGCCGCTCCGCCTCCGCTCCTCCCGCCCCGACCTGATCCTGTGCGGCGTGCTCCTCCTCGCGATCCTCCTCGTGCAGGGCTGGAACATCGCCGACTACCCGACCCTCAGCGACGACGAGGGCACCTATCTCGCCCAGGCCTGGGCCGTCCAGGAGGGCCGGGGCCTGGCCCACTACACCTACTGGTACGACCACCCGCCGCTCGGCTGGATCCAGCTCGCCCTGCTGACCTGGATACCGGCCGCGCTCAGTCCCGAGTCGATGACCGTCGGCACCATGCGCGCCGCGATGCTCGTGATCAGCGCCGTCAGCGCGGTCCTCGTCTTCGTGATCGGGCGGCGGCTGTCCCTGCCGCGCTGGGCCGCCGGCCTCGGCATGGTCCTGTTCGGGCTCTCGCCGCTGTCGGTCGTGCTCCAGCGGGAGATCTTCCTCGACAACCTCGCGGTGATGTGGACACTGCTCGCGTTCGCCCTCGCCGCCTCGCCGAGCCGTCACCTCTGGCACCACTTCGGCGCCGGGATGGCGGCCGCGACGGCCGTGCTGACCAAGGAGACGATGCTCTTCGTCCTCCCCGCGGTCCTCATCACCATGTGGCGGCACAGCCACCGCGACACCCGCAAGTTCGCCGTCACCGGCGCGGTCACCGCGTGCGCGCTGATCGGCCTGTCCTACCCGCTGTTCGCCCTGCTGAAGGGCGAGCTGCTGCCGGGCAGCGGGCACGTCTCGCTGTGGGACGGCATCAAGTACCAGATGACCAGACCCGGTTCGGGCTTCATCCTCGACCAGGGCTCCGGCTCCTGGGGCGTCCTCCAGTCATGGCTCTACTACGACCGCGTCCTCATCGTCGGCGGCCTCGCGGGCGGCCTGCTGCTCCTTCTCACCTGGCGCTGGTCGGTGACCGCCCGTGCCCTGGCCGGCCCGTCGTGCGCCGTGGTCGTCCTCGCCCTGGTGGCCCTGCGCCCCAGCGGCTACCTGCCCGCGATGTACGTCATCCAGGCGCTGCCGTTCCTCGCCCTGGTCCTCGCCGGAGGCACCGCCTCCGTCGCCCACGCCGTGCTGCGGCGACGGCGGTCCGAGGCCGAGCACCGGTACCTGACCGGCGGACGGTACGCCCTCGCGGCCGTACTCGCGATCTCCGCCGGCGCCTATGTCGTCCCGCGCTGGTACGACGGCGACCGCACCGCGGTCACTGCCGACGACAACGCGCCCTACCGGGCCGCCTCCAAGTGGCTGTCCACCGAGGTGCCGGACCCCGGGGACACCCGCGTCCTCGTCGACGACGCGCTCTGGCTGGACCTGGTGCACGCCGGGTACGAGCCCGGACCCGGCGTCATCTGGTTCTACAAGGCCGACCTCGACCCGGCCGTGACGAAGACGATGCCGCGCGGCTGGAAGGACCTCGACTACGTCGTCGCCTCCCCGACGGTCCGGCGCGACGCGGTCGACCTGCCCAACGTCAAGGCGGCCGTCGAGCACTCGAAGCCGGTCGCCGTCTTCGGCCGCGGCGAGGACCGCATCGAGATCCGTCAGATCCAGACAGCCGCCGGAGGCGTGCGATGACCCAGGAATTCACCGCCCCCGGACAGCTCGGCGAGCCGTCCGTCGAAGCCGTCGAGGTGCCCGAGCCGGGCGCCGTCACCATCGTCGTGCCGACCTTCAACGAGTCGGCGAACGTACGGCAGTTGCTGCATCAGATCACCGAGTCGGTGCCGTCCCGGCTGCCCTGCGAGGTCGTCTTCGTGGACGACTCCACCGACGACACCCCGCGGGTCATCGGGGAGGCCGCGCAGGACTGCCCGTTCCCGGTCACCGTCATCCACCGCGACGAACCCGTCGGCGGGCTCGGCGGCGCGGTCGTCGAGGGGATGAAGGCGGCCGGCTCGGACTGGATCGTCGTGATGGACGGCGACTGCCAGCACCCGCCGTCCCTCGTGCCGGAGCTGGTCGCCACCGGCGAGCGCGCGAACGCCGGGCTCGTCGTCGCCTCCCGGTACATCAAGGGCGGCAGCCGGGCCGGGCTCGCGGGCAGCTACCGCGTGGCCGTCTCGCGGGCGGCGACCTGGCTGACGAAGTCCCTCTTCCCGCGCCGGCTGCACGGCATCAGCGACCCGATGAGCGGCTTCTTCGCGATCCGCCGCAGCGACATCACCGCGGAGGCGCTCAAGCCGCTCGGCTACAAGATCCTCCTGGAGCTGGCGGTCCGCAGCCGTCCGCGCACGGTCACCGAGGTGCCGTTCGTCTTCCAGGAGCGGTTCGCGGGGGAGTCCAAGTCCACGGCGGCGGAGGGCCGGCGCTTCCTGCGGCACCTCGCCGGGCTGCGTACGGCCGACCCGCTGTCCCGGATGGTGGTGTTCGGGCTCATCGGGCTCACCGGGTTCGTGCCGAACCTGGCCGCGCTGTGGGCGATGACGCACATGGGGCTGCACTACCTGCCCGCGGAGATCGTCGCCAACCAGTTCGGCGTTGCCTGGAACTTCCTGCTCATAGAGAAACTGCTGTTCCGCGACCGGCGGCAGCACCGGCACTGGGCCGACCGCACCGCCAGGTTCGCGCTCCTCGCCAACGCCGACCTGGTGCTGCGCATCCCGCTGATCGCGCTGCTGGTGGGCCAGTTCGGGCTGGCCGTGCTGCCCGCGACCGCGCTGGCCCTGGTCATCACCTTCGTCCTGCGCTTCGCCGGTACCGAAGCGCTGGTCTATCTCCCGCGCCGCCGCCGTACCGGTCGGCGGCGCGGGAGCCGCACCGTATAGGAGAGCCGCATGAACAAGCGCCTCGTCAGACACCGAAGAAGGACCGCACTGGTAGGGGTGGGCGCCCTGACCGCCGGCCTGCTCCTCACCGCGCCCCAGTCCGCGTCCGCCGCCAACCTCGTCAAGAACCCCGGCTTCGAGACCGCCGGCTCCGACGACATGCCCTACTGCTGGAAGAAGTCCGGCTGGGGCGACAACGACTTCACCTTCGAGACCGTGGCCGACGCCCACTCCGGCGGCAAGGCCATGAAGGTCACGCTCACCCGCCGCGTCGACGGCGACCGCAAGGCGCTCATCACCGAGTCCGCCGAGTGCGCGCCCGTCGTCACGCCGGGCAAGCAGTACGACCTGGGGCTCTGGTACAAGTCCACCACCCCCGACACATCCGTCACCCTGTTCCGGCACGACACGACGGCGGGCTGGCAGTACTGGACCGACCTCAAGACGCTGGAGATGGCGGCCGGCTGGACCGAGGCGACGGTGCGCACCCCCGAGGTGCCGGCCGGCACCGACCGGATCGCCTGGGGCGTCTCCGTCTACGGCACCGGCTCGGTCACCACCGACGACTACACGATGGACCAGGTCGCCGACCCGGTCCCGGACCCGGTGTGCACGGGCACGGCCGAGGAGTGCGCGAACGGCCGCTGGGACGTGCTGCCCACGCAGAACCCGGTCCGCTCCATGCACTCCGTCGTCCTGAACAACGGCAAGGTGCTGCTGATCGCGGGTTCCGGCAACAGTGAGCAGATGTTCGAGGCGGGCACGTTCACCAGCGCGGTCTACGACCCCGAGAACGGCACGTACCAGCAGATCCCCACGCCGAAGGACATGTTCTGCGCCGGGCACGTGCAGCTGCAGGACGGTCGGGTGCTCGTGATGAGCGGCAACAAGGGCTACCCGTCGGCCGACGGCACGATCGGCTACCAGGGCTACAAGGACTCGTACGTCTTCGATCCGGTCACCGAGACGTACAGCAGGACCAACGACATGAACGACGGCCACTGGTACCCGTCGGCCACGATCCTCGGCAACGGTGACGTGATCTCCTTCGGCGGTCTGAAGGAGGACTCGACCGGTTCGGTGACCGCCGAGCTGTGGTCGGACGCCGAGCAGAAGTGGCTGGAGCTCTGGAAGGTCAACCAGACCTGGTCGTACTGGGGCCTGTACCCGTCGATGATCCTCATGCAGGACGGCCGCCTCTTCTACTCCGGCAGCCACGTCTTCGGCAACAACATCCCGGGCACCGGATCGGCGATCTACGACTACGACGCCAACACGATCACCCAGATCCCCGGCCTGCAGAACAAGGACCAGCGCGACCAGTCCGCGAGCGTCCTGCTGCCACCGGCCCAGGACCAGAAGGTCCTCACCATCGGCGGCGGCAACATCGACTCCAACCCGGACGCGAACCGGCTCACCGACGTCATCGACCTCAAGCAGCCCAACCCGTCCTACGTCGCCGGCCCGCCGCTCCCGCAGGGCACCGTCGACCTCGGAGCCGGCAAGGTCGCGCAGACCGGCGACCAGGGCAAGATGTACGTCTCCGCCGTGCTGCTGCCCGACGGCAAGGTCCTGGAGACCGGCGGCGCACTGCACAACCGGGCCGATCCGGTGTACGAGTCGTCGATCTACGACCCGGCGACGGGCACCTTCGATCCGGTGGCGGCGGACCCGGAGGAGCGCGGCTACCACTCCTCGGCGTTCCTCCTGCCCGACGGCCGGGTGATGGCGACGGGCGACAACCCGGGCAACGGCAGCTGGAACCACGACGTGTCGGTCTACACGCCGCCCTATCTCCTCAAGGGCGAGCGCCCGACGATCACTTCGGTGATCGACACCGAGTGGACGTACGGCGACACCCAGCGCATCACCGTCGACCGCCCCATCGCCAAGGCCGAACTGATCCGCCCGGCGGCCGTGACCCACTCCTCGGACCCCAACCAGCGGTTCGTGGACCTGCCCCTGTCCGTCGACGGCGACAACGTCGACCTGAACGTGACGAGTAACCCCAACCTGGCCCCGCCCGGCTGGTACATGCTCTTCGCGGTCGATGCCAACGGTGTGCCCTCGGTGGCCAAGTGGGTCCATCTGCAGGGTCCTTCGGCGCTGAGCGCCACGGACTCCTCGGCGCACGTCCACGACTTCGCCGACAGCCTCCAGGGCAAGGTCACGGGCCCCGGCAAGAAGCGCACCTCGCAGAAGGTCAGCCCGACCGTCTCCGGCTGCGACCGGCACTACGGCTCCGTCAACGTCTGCGTGCCGACGGACTTCCCGCCGGCCGTGAAGGCGACGACGAAGTCCCGCTGCGACTGGCTGAAGAAGAACGACTACGGCCGCCTGCGGGTCAACGGCGAGGACGACCCACTGCGGCTGGACCCGAACAGGGACGGAATCGCCTGCGGGAAGGGTGATGTGCCGGGCAGGTGAGCGCCCCTTCAGGGGTGCGGGGAACTGCGCGACCGGCCACTGAGGGCCCGCGGTTCCCCGCACCGCTCAACCGTCGACGGCGCTCCGGAACGCAACCGCCCGTTCCACGATGGCCACGAGCTGCTCATGGTGCGCCCCCTTCCAGTACGCCCGCCCGCACTCGGCGCACCGCGCGAACACGTCGTACGACCGCTGCGTCCCGCCCTGCAGCTGCTCGGCGACCTCCTCCTTGGTCGCCTCCTGGAGCAGCCCGTTGCATGCCGTGCAGCGGGTCCAGGGGCGCAGCTCGGGCCGGAACCGGTCGAGGATGTCCTGGAGTTGTTCCTCGGGCCGTGTGCTGTACACATACGCGCCGGCCCACAGCTCACGGCGCCGCAGCAGCCCCCGGTCACGGCTCAGCATGACCCGCTGCTCGGCGGCCGACAGCGCGGCGAGCGCGGGGTCGCCGATGTCGGTCGACTCGTAGGCGGTGTCCACGCCGAGCAGACGCATCCGCCGGGCGAGGGTGCCGAGGTGGACGTCGAGCAGGAAGCGCAGAGGAGCGCCGGGCACCCGCTGGGGGCGTGCCACGGGCCGTACCGACACGGACCCGCCCGCCGCGGGGACGTACGACACCGGCATCTCGCGGCCGTCCACGACGACGGCGCCGACCTCGGTCAGGGGGACGCCGAGGGACTCCACGACATGGCCGAGGGTCGAGACGCCGTCGGTGGTGATCCGGGCGGCACCGTCCTGGCGCCGGCCGTTGGGCAGGAACACCCGCAGCTCGGGGGCGAACTCGACATGGATCTCGGGACCGTTCACCCGGCCAGGATGACACGGCCCGGGGTGCGGGCCTCAGCTCTTTTTCGCGGGCAGGCCGTGCTCGATGACGTCCAGGGCCCGGTCCACCAGATCGCGGAGTTCGTCCCGGCAGTCGTTCTCGGCCCAGGTGATGTTGGCCTCCATCAGGCCGCCGACCAGGGACATCGCGTAGACCCGCACTTCGAGGGAGTCCGCGTCCAGCCCGTGGCGCTCGGCGATGGCCCCTCGCAGCAGGCGTCCGGTGGCCGACATGCTCTCGATCATGCGGGCGCGGACGGCGGGGATCTGGACGGCCAGGTGCGCCCGGACCCGGACCGCCTCGGGATCCACGGCGAGCAGTTCGTCCAAGGACCGGTGCAGCACGTACCGCAGCGAGTCCAGCCAGGACTCCGAGGCGGGCCGGGCACGCAACTCCTCCAGCATCAGGGGGTCGTACTCGTCCGTGAGGACGATGTCCTCCTTCGTCGGGAAGTAGCGGAAGACGGTGGACGGCGACACCTCGGCGCGCTCGGCGATCTGCTCGATCGTGGTGGCGTCGTAGCCCTGTTCCTTGATCAGCGCGTACGTCGCGTCGCGGATCGCCGTCCGGGTCTTGATCTTCTTCCGCTCACGAAGCCCCAGCTGGGCAGGGTCGGTCGGGGGAGAGGACTGTGCGGGGGTCATGGGTGTCATTGTCGGGCATCGGCCCGCCCGGCAGCCATGTCCGGGGCCTCGGGCTTCTCCGCATCCGGGGTGCCCGGCAGGAACGCCGCCGCCAGCAGGGCGGAGACGAGGGCCGCGATCCCGCACACCAGCAGCACGATGCCCATGCCGTGGACGTACGCGCCGTTCGCGGAGGCCGCGAGCTCCGCCGAGCCCGCCCGCTCGGCGACGAGGTGCGCCGCGACCACGGACTCCCCGGCGGTGTCGGCGGCGCCCGCGGGCAGCCCGGTGACGTCGAGCCGGTCCCGGAAGGCACCCGCGAGCAGGCTGCCGAGCAGGGCGATACCGATCGCGCCGCCGACCTGACGCAAGGTCATCAGCAGTCCGGAGCCGCTGCCGGCACGGTCGCGCGGCAGAGCGCTCAGACCGCCGTTCATGGCGGGGATGAGCGAGAGGCCGAAGCCGAGACCGGTGATGGTGAGCCACAGCGCGACGAATCCGTATCCGGAGTCCACCGTCGTACGGCTGCCGAGGAACCCGGCGAAGGCCAGCACCACCAGGCCCGCGCTCACCGCGGCCCGCGCACCGAAGCGGGAGACGACTTTCGGGGCGAGGCGGGAGGCGACCAGCAGTCCGCCCATCATCGGCAGCAGCCGCACGCCGGTGCCCAGGGCGTCGTGGCCGAGGACCGCCTGGAGGTAGGGCGGCAGCACGAACAGCAGGCCGGTCAGGACGAACGTCACCAGGGTGGCGGCGACGGTGTTGAACAGGAAGCCGCGGTGGGCGAGCAGCGTCATGTCGAGCATGGGCCGCTCGACCCGGCGTTCGCGCACCACCAGCGCGGCGATCAGCAGCACGGCCGCCCCGAGCATGCCCAGCACCAGCGGGTCGCCCCAGCCCCGGGTGGGCGCCTCGATGATCCCGTAGACGAGGGCGCCGAGCCCGGTCGCGGCGAGCGCCGTGGAGACGGTGTCCACCTCGGGGGAGGCGGGGTCCTTCGTCTCGGGGAGCAGGAAGAGGCAGGCGACGATGCCGATCGCGGCCATCGGGACGTTGATCAGGAAGACCGAGCCCCACCAGAAGTGGTTCAGCAGCCAGCCGCCGATGATCGGGCCGAGCGGCAGACCGAGCGCGGAGGCGGCGGAGACGATGCCGACGGCCTTGGTGCGCTCCTCGGGGCCGAAGAGCGTGGGCAGCACGGACAGCGCGAGCGGGGTGACCAGGGCCGCGCCGACGCCCATCACCGCGCGTGCGGCGACGACCGCGGTCACGTCGCCTGCCAGCGTGCCGACCAGCGAACCGGCGAGGAAGATCCCGAGCCCGGTGATCAGCATCCGCCGCCGTCCGTACCGGTCGCCGAGCAGGCCCGCGGGGAGCATCAGCGCGGCGAAGACGACGACGTACGCGTCCGCCATCCACTGCTGCTGACCTGTGGTGGCGCCGAGGTCAGCGGCCATCGTCGGCAGCGCCACATTGAGGATCGTCATGTCGAAGCCGAGCGTGAGCATGCTCGCGACCAGCGCGGCGAGGGCCCACCAACGGCGAGGGTCTGGGGTGACAGTCTCCATGAAATGAAAGTAACTCTCAAAATATTGCAGCTGTCAATAGAGAGCTGCTTCCGGTGGGCCGGAGGTGTTCTGCGGGCACGAAAAAGGGCCACGGCTCGCAAGCCGTGGCCCTGAAGGGGAGCGGGGTGTCTACGCGTGCTGGTACGCCACCAGCGAGATGCCGACGTAGTGCGTGATGAACGCCGCCAGCGTGAAGGAGTGGAACACCTCGTGGAAGCCGAACCAGCGCGGTGACGGGTTCGGGCGCTTGATGCCGTAGATCACGCCGCCCGCGCTGTAGAGGAGGCCGCCGGCGATCACCAGGACCAGTACCGCGATGCCGCCGGAGCGCATGAAGTCCGGCAGGAAGAAGACCGCCGCCCAGCCCATCGCGATGTAGCAGGGGGTGTACAGCCAGCGCGGGGCGCCCACCCAGAAGACCCGGAAGACGATGCCGGCCAGCGCGGCCGCCCAGATGCCCCACATGAGCCACTGGCCCTTGGCCCCCGGCAGGAGCAGCATCGTCAGCGGCGTGTACGTGCCCGCGATGATCAGGAAGATGTTGGCGTGATCCAGCCGGCGCAGGATGCCGTCCATGCGCGGGCTCCAGTTGCCCCGGTGGTACAGCGCGCTCACGCCGAACAGCAGGCAGGCGGTGAGCACGTAGATGCCGCAGGCGATTCTGCCCCGGGGTGAGTCCGCGAGGGCAGTGAGCACCAGGCCCGCGACCAGCACCGCCGGGAACATGCCGAGATGCAGCCAGCCCCGGAGCTTGGGCTTGATCTCCTCCGAGAGCTGCTGGGCGTGGTGCGCGATCTGGTGCGGCAGCGAGGGCGCGTCGGAACCGCGGCCGGCGGCCGGTGTGTCCGTTGGCGCGTCGGGGACGGGCGCAGTCATGCGGGGCATCGTACCTACGGAACCGTAAGTTACGCGTCAGAGCGGCCAGATGGGCGCCCTTAAGTGGCCATCGTCTCACGGGGTACCGGTAATGGACCCACCCGGGGTGAAGCCGGGGTGACGCATCGAAAACATCTGGATGAGTGGCGATGCTCACGCCGCTCACCTGTGACGCCCTCTGGACATATGCGCAGTCGCGTCGGATGATCAAATGAGTGCGGTCGGCACCGGATGAGCGCGAAGATCGGAACAGCCGATCAGAACCGCGAAGCATCCGGGTCGCGGCCCCCACGGGGCATACAAGGGCATATTCAGGACAAAAATCCCTCATTTAGGAGCAACCGTGGCGCGCGACATCGCGGCTCCCCCCGTCGTTCCCACCAACCACCGCGAACTGGTCTCGTGGGTGAACGAGATCGCAGAACTGACGCAGCCGGACAGCGTGGTCTGGTGTGACGGATCCGAGGCCGAGTACGAGCGCCTGAGCGAGGAACTGGTCGCCAAGGGCACCTTCAAGAAGCTCGACCCGATCAAGCGCCCCAACTCGTACTACGCCGCCTCCGACCCGACCGACGTCGCGCGCGTCGAGGACCGGACCTTCATCTGCTCCGAGAAGGAGGAGGACGCCGGCCCGACGAACCACTGGATGGACCCCGCCGAGATGCGTGAGGTCTTCGCCGGTGAAAAGGGCGTCTTCCGCGGCTCGATGCGCGGCCGGACCATGTACGTCGTCCCGTTCTGCATGGGCCCGCTCGGCTCGAAGCTCTCCGCGATCGGCGTGGAGATCACCGACTCCGCCTACGTCGCCGTCTCCATGCGCACCATGACCCGCATGGGCCAGGCGGTCCTCGACGAACTCGGCGAGGACGGCTTCTTCGTGAAGGCCGTGCACTCCGTCGGCGCCCCGCTCCAGGAGGGCCAGGAGGACGTCCCCTGGCCGTGCAACCAGACCAAGTACATCTCCCACTTCCCGGAGAGCCGCGAGATCTGGTCCTTCGGCTCCGGCTACGGCGGCAACGCCCTGCTCGGCAAGAAGTGCTACGCCCTGCGCATCGCCTCCGTCATGGCCCGCGACGAGGGCTGGCTCGCCGAGCACATGCTGATCCTGAAGCTGACCCCGCCGCAGGGTGAGTCCAAGTACGTCGCCGCCGCCTTCCCGAGCGCCTGCGGCAAGACCAACCTCGCGATGCTGGAGCCCACGATCTCCGGCTGGACCGTCGAGACGATCGGCGACGACATCGCCTGGATGCGCTTCGGCGAGGACGGCCGCCTCTACGCGATCAACCCCGAGGCCGGTTTCTTCGGCGTCGCGCCCGGCACCGGTGAGCACACCAACGCCAACGCGATGAAGACCCTGTGGGGCAACTCCGTCTTCACCAACGTCGCCCTCACCGACGACAACGACATCTGGTGGGAGGGCATGACGGAGGAGACCCCGGCCCACCTCACGGACTGGAAGGGCAACGACTGGACGCCCGAGTCCGCCCGCGAAGCAAATGGATACCGTCCGGCCGCCCACCCCAACGCCCGCTTCACCGTCCCCGCCGCGCAGTGCCCGATCATCGCGCCCGAGTGGGAGGACCCCAAGGGCGTGCCGATCTCGGCGATCCTGTTCGGCGGGCGCCGCGCCACCGCCGTACCGCTGGTGACGGAGTCCTTCGACTGGAACCACGGTGTGTTCCTCGGTGCCAACGTGGCCTCCGAGAAGACCGCCGCCGCCGAGGGCAAGGTCGGCGAGCTGCGCCGCGACCCGTTCGCGATGCTGCCCTTCTGCGGCTACAACATGGGCGACTACATGGCCCACTGGGTCGACGTGGCCAAGGACAAGGACCAGGCCAAGCTGCCGAAGATCTACTACGTCAACTGGTTCCGCAAGAACGACGAGGGCAAGTTCGTCTGGCCCGGCTTCGGCGAGAACAGCCGCGTGCTGAAGTGGATCGTCGAGCGCCTCGACGGCAGGGCCGAGGGCGTCGAGACCCCCATCGGCGTCCTGCCGGCCAAGGGCGCGCTGGACACCAAGGGCCTCGAACTGGCCGAGTCCGACCTGGACTTCCTCCTCACCGTCGACAAGGAGATCTGGCGCGAGGAGGCCGCGCTCGTCCCCGACCACCTCAACACCTTCGGCGACCACACGCCCAAGGAGCTGTGGGACGAGTACCACGCGCTGGTGCAGCGCCTGGGCTGAGACAGCCCCCGAGAACGCCGCGGTCGGCTCCGATCGTGCCCTGACCAGCAGTATCGTCACGGCCGGCCGCGGTGACAGCACCACAGACCGGCGAGGTTCCGTACAACGGCGTACGGAGCTGTGGGCCTGTCGCCGCATCATTCCGTCCGCCCCGACGGGAGGCAGCCGGCGACAGGCCCTCGCCTGTATCTCCGCTGTCTTCGGTGACGGTCGCGGCCGACGGCACCTTCACGATCAACGACCTGCGACGGTGCGTGTCACGCGGTGGATCCGCCCCCGGTCCCGCCCCGGTCCTCCAGGTACCGGGTGTGGGACTCCTGGCGGCGGGCCTCCACCTCGCGCAGGCCCGCCGCCAGCTTCTCGGCATCCCTCTTCAACAGGCCCAGCTGCCGCTCCAGATGCAGCTCCGGCGACTCGCTCCCCGGCGACATCCGCGTCCACCACCGCGTCCGTACGAAGCTGTCGACGGCCTCGGGCAGATCGCGCCGCACGATCCGGGAGAGCACATGCACGCCCTCCGGGTCGTGCGCGAGCAGCTCGGCGACCCAGCCCTTGTCGAGCAGCGCGGTCAGCAGCCCGGTGAGTTCACGCAGCCGGGCGGCGGCCGTGACGGACAGCTCGACGTCCGTCAGATAGCCCCGCAGCCGCTCGAAGTCGCCCCGCAGCTCGTCCAGCTGGGCCGAGGGGTCGGGGAAGTCGGGCGGCGCGGGCCGCTCCGGCGGGGCGATCAGCGCGCCCGCGCCGTACAGCCCCACGACCACGACCGGCCAGTACGGTCCCGCCACCCCCGTGAAGGTCAGCACCAGGCCGACCAGCCCGCACGCGCTCCCGGCGATGTTCTTGCGGGACTCCAGGTACGCCACCGCCCTACTGGTAGCCACGGATCTCCTCGAAGGCGCCGTCCAGGGAACCCCTCTGTGCGTCGAAGAGCCGGCCGCCGGTCAGCTCGGCGATGTACTCCAGCTCCGACCTGCTGGAGTCGCCGAACAGGACCGGGAAGACGGGCGTCGCGCGCAGCTCGCGGTCCAGGCCGACGTAGAAGGCGTGGAAGCCGGCCGAGTCGGCGCCGGCGGTGTTCTCGCCGTCCGTCATCAGCACGATCGACGTGAACGTGTCCCGTCCGGAGCCCAGATGCCGGTACGCCGCCTCCAGCGAGGTGTAGATCGCGGTGTCGCCCTCGGCGGTCAGCGCGTCGGTGTCCCCGCGGATCCCCGCGAGACCGGACTTCGGGTCGGACGGCTCCACGACATGGGTGCGCACGCTCTTCACCCCCGACCCGAACGGCATCAGCGTGACCTCCTCGCGTTCGCGGAAGTCACCGGTGAGGCCGGTGAGCGCCTTCTTCAGCTGCTCCAGGCGATCGCCCCGCATCGAGCCCGAGGTGTCGAGGACGTAGACCGTCCTGGACGGGCGGCGCAGCTCGTTCTCGTACGACTCCAGCAGTCCGTCGGCGACGGAACGGGTGCCCGGGAAGGGCAGTTCGCGCCGTCGGCCGGTGTCGAGGCCGGGTGCGGGGGCGACGGACGTGACGACCGGGCGGCGATGGGTGCGCTCGGTGATCAGCCGCTGGATGCCGTCGGTGCGCAGCGCCTCGGTGAGGCGGCGGACGTCCTCGCGGGTCGCGGTGCTCGTCGACGCGAGGGAGGACACCGGGTAGTCGGCGGTCACGACGCCGTCCTTGGGGCGGATCACGGTCAGGCCCGGGATGCCCTTGAGGACGGACTCGTAGTTGAGCAGCGCGTCGACGTTCCCGCGCCGCTTGTACGCCGTCGCCAGCCAGCCCGACGAGCCGGACGTCAGCTGCTGCCCCTTGAAGAACTCCTTCAGCCGGGGCGTGGCCTTGGCGACGTCCGCGTCCGTCAGGGCGGACTGCGCGCCGGACAGGGCCGAGGCGACGGAGACCAGGGTCGCGAAACCGGAGTTGGAGCGGGCCGGGTCGGTCATGCCGTAGGTGAGCCTGCCGTCCCGGACGGCCCTGTCGATCTGCGACCAGGTGACGTCCTCGGGCTCGAGGCCCAGCTTCCCGAGCTGCGTCGACCTGACGCCGACGGCGACCGGGCTCGCCATGACCGGCGTCTCCGATACGACCTTCTCCGCCGCCTCGGGACGCAGCCGCAGATAGTCGTTCGAGGACAGCCACAGCGCGTCGTACCGACCGTCCGCCCTGCCCTTCGCGAGCAGTTCCACGGCGTCGAGGGTGCCCATGTAGGTGGGCCGGACCTCGATGCCGGTGTCGTCGGCGATCCGGTCCAGGACCGGAGCCATGTCGCCGAGCTCGCTGGAGGCGAGGACGCGCAGGGAGCCGGGTCTCGGTGCGTTGTCGGGCTCGTCGGCCGGCTTCTGCGAGGTGCAGGCGGTCATCAGCGCCAGGGCGGCGAGCACCGGCGCGAGGATGCGTGCTCTCATCCGAGACCGCCTTCCAGCGCGCCCTGCGAACGGCTGCGCTCCAGGTAGCCGCTCGCCTGCTGGAGTTCGGCGGTGAGGTTCTCCACCGTCGCCGCCATCGCCTCGGTCGCCTGGACCTTGTAGGAGTCGATGGCGTCGAGCGTGCGGTAGATCTGCTGGAAGGCGCTGCGCAGGGTCTCCGCGCCGACCGCCGGGTCGGCGGCGATGCGCTGGATCTCCCCGCTCTGCGTGGCGAGCATCTCCGCGTTGCCGCGGATGAGGTCCTCGGTGGTCCCGCGCAGGGCGTTGACCTGCTCGACGACCTTCTTCTGGTTGTCGAGCGCGGAGGCCAGCATCACGGAGATCCGCAGCGCCGAGACGGTCGTCGTGGCCGCCCGGTCGACGCCCTTGATGAGTTCGTCGTTGTTGCGGCGTACGACGTCCATGGCGAGGTAGCCCTGCGCGCACACCGCGAGCTGGGTGAGCAGGTCCTGGTGCTTCTGCCGGACCGGGAAGAGGACGTCGGCGCGCAGTCCGTCGGCCTGCTGCGGATCGGCGACCCGGCCGATGTGCTGTTCGACGGCGGTGTCCAGGGCCTCCGTCAGCACGACGTACTCCTGGAGCTTGCCCATGGTCTCCCACAGCCGCACCCGTTCGGTCTGCAGCGCGGCGTTGTCGCGCCGCAGCTCGTCCTGCCCGCCGCGCAGCGACCCCACGATCCTGTTCAGGGTCCCTTGTGCGGAGGCGTACTTGGCGACGTGGTCGCGCAGCCTGTTGCCACCGGGCAGCCTGGAGAGGAACTTGCGTCCCTTGGAGGCCGGCAGGTCCCGCGGGTCGAGGTCCTCCACCACCCGGCGCAGCTCGACCAGCGAGCCCGCGACCTGCGACTGGGCGTCCCCGCCCTTGTCGGGCAGGCTCCGGATCGTCCGCTCCAGCATGCGGTTGGACTGCCCGGCCGCCGTCCGCATCTCCCCGGCGCCGAGCGCGGTGATCTCACCGACCTTGCCGGCGAACTCGGGGGAACGGGCGTCGAGTCCGGTGAGCCCCTCCACATAGGCGGCCGCCTTGCCGGCCATGTCGCTGCGGACGCCGTCGTCGACCGGGACGAGTCCGCCGGCCTTCTCGCGCGGCACGGCGGCCACCGGCTCCGGCGGGGTCAGGACGAAGGTGTCGTCGTTGGTGCTCATGTGCTGTCGCCCCCCTTATCCGCGCGCCCGCCGGGCCAGCTCGTGCAGCACCTCGGAGGTGGGCACGGGGGCCTGGTGGACGCCGGTCAGTTCCTGCTTGAGGTAAGTGGTGTCCGAGGCGAACCCGGCGGCCCCGCCCTGCGGACGGAACCCGTGCCGGACCTCCAGCTTGCGCAGCGCCGGGTCCGAGGAGAGGAGTTCGGCGACGGCCTTGCCGTCCTCGGTCAGCGGCACGACCGTGTGGTCGCTGTTGACCGTGGTGTCCGGGTACAGGACGACCAGGTCCTCGGGCTGCTCGCCCCGGGCCAGCAGAGCGGCGACCTGGGACTCGTAGACCACGACCAGTGGATTGCCGGCGCCGCTGACGAAGTCCCGGAACACGGCGTCGCTGCCGGACTGCTGGGCGCCCTGCACGCTCACCAGCTTGTGCAGCAGCGGCGCGGTGCGGTCGACCTCGGCCGCGCCGGCGACGACCTTGCCGCCGTTCTCCACGTAGGAGGCGGCGGCCAGGTACAGCGCGCCGGAGTTGGAGGTCTCGGGGTCGGTGCTGGACAGGTAGAGCGTGCCCGTCAGCTCCCCGTACTTCCCGGCGCCCTTGAGCTGCTGCCAGGTACGGTCGGCGCGGGCCGCGTCCAGATGGGCCGCCATGCTCAGGGTCCCGCGGTGGGCATCGTCCAGCGTGGCCAGCCCGTTGCCCGCGAGCACCTCGGCGGCGTTCTTGTGCGCCACCACGACGAGGGGCGAGTAGAAGGGGCGGGGGAGGGTTCCCGTCACCTCGTACTTCGCGGCGAGTTCACGGGCGGGCGCCTGGCTCGACGGGAGCGCGAGGTCGTACCCCTTGAGGTCCAGCCCTTCCATGGCCCAGGACCCGGAGGTCTCGGCCTTCACGGTGTAGCCCTTGGCGGCGAGGGCCTTCACCACGTCGGGATCGGCGAAGAACTCGGCCTTCTCCGATCCGATCACTGCCTGCACGGTCTTCGTTGCCGTGCCGTTGTCCTCATTGCTGCGGCCCGCGACGACGGCGACCACCACGCCACCGATCAGCAGCACCGCGAGGATGATTCCGGCGATACGTCTCACGCCGTGGAGAGTGCTCGCGGAATCCAACGTTCCCCGTCAAGGGGGATGAACGGCAGGTGTCATACCGGTCCCGTTACGACACGGGTGACTTGACGGGGGTGCGGGGCTGTGTCGATTTGCGGCTCCGCCGCGTGGGCGCGACAAGCCGCAACGAACGGGCAGCCGCGCTCGGGCGCGAACAACGCGAACCCTTGCGGCAGGGCGATAGCCGGCCCAAGCCGACGCAGTGCTGTGGCTCCCGGTCCGCGCGTCGCTGCGGGTGCACGCGGACCGGGGCCGTCCAGAGGCGCTTCAGCTGACGCCGGTGAGTTCCTGCGGCTCGGCCTGCGCGGCGTGCGCATCCATCCGCTCGGCGGCCAGAATCGCCGCAGCGGTATCGGCACGGGACGCGGCGACCACCAAGGCCCGCCCGGCGAGGGCATGCGCCCGCTGATGCAGTGCGCCAACCTTCACCTGACCGCCGGAGGCACTCGCGCGGGCAGGCGCCCGCCCACCGCGCAGTCGGCTCACCACGGCCGCAAGGCGTTCCGCCGCGATGTCCAGGTCCTCCGAGGGCGCCGTCGCACGCAGCTCGTCCGTGACGGCGAGCAGCGCGGCGAGATGGCCGGCGAGCTGGATGTCCAGCTCCTCCTCGCGCGAGCGGTGGGGGAAGTCGGTGGTGCTGCCGGCCATCGTGCTGTGGACCGACTTGGTTCGGATCGGTTCGTACATGGGGATGGCCTCCTGTGCGCTGACAGGAAACCATCCTAGCTTAGATTCTGTCTAAAGTTGAGCGGTTCACAGAAGCGGACCACTTGTCCACGCAGCGTCACGGCTGCCCGTAGCCGTCGAGGAACCGTCCGATCCGGCCCACCGCGTCCCGCAGGTCCGTGACCGTCGGCAGGGTGACCACCCGGAAGTGATCCGGCTCCGGCCAGTTGAAGCCCGAGCCCTGGACGACCATGATCTTCTCGCGTCGCAGCAGGTCCAGGACCATCTGCCGGTCGTCCTTGATCTTGAACACCTTGGGGTCGAGGCGCGGGAAGAGGTACAGCGCCCCCTTCGGCCGGACGCACGTCACGCCGGGGATCTGTGTGAGCAGCTCGTAGGCGACATCCATCTGCTCCTTCAGCCGCCCGCCCGGAAGCACCAGGTCGTCGATGGTCTGCCGGCCGCTGAGCGCGGCCACGACCCCGTGCTGACCGGGCATGTTCGCGCACAGTCGCATGTTCGCGAGGATGGTGAGGCCCTCGATGTAGGAGTCGGCGTGGGCGCGCGGGCCCGAGATCGACATCCAGCCCACCCGGTACCCGGCGACGCGGTACGCCTTCGACATGCCGTTGAAGGTGAGCGTGAGCAGGTCGGGGGCGACGGCGGCGGTCGGGGTGTGCGTGGCGCCGTCGTAGAGGATCTTGTCGTAGATCTCGTCGGAGCAGACGAGGAGGTTGTGCCGCCGGGCGATGTCCGTGAGCCCCCGGAGCACGGCCTCGTCGTACACCGCACCCGTGGGGTTGTTCGGGTTGATGATGACGAGGGCCTTGGTGCGGTCGGTGACCTTGCGCTCGATGTCCGCGAGGTCGGGCATCCAGTCGGACTGCTCGTCGCAGCGGTAGTGGACGGCGGTGCCGCCGGACAGTGACACGGCGGCGGTCCACAGCGGGTAGTCGGGGGCCGGGACCAGCACCTCGTCCCCGTCGTCGAGCAGGCCCTGCATGGCCATGACGATCAGCTCGGAGACGCCGTTGCCGATGAAGACGTGCTCGACGTCGGTCTCGACGCCCAGGGTCTGGTTGTGCATGACGACGGCCCGTCGCGCCGCGAGCAGGCCCTTCGCGTCGCCGTAGCCATGGGCCGACGACACGTTGCGGAGGATGTCCTCCAGGATCTCGGGCGGGCACTCGAAGCCGAACGCGGCCGGGTTGCCGGTGTTCAGCTTGAGGATCCGATGCCCCGCCGACTCGAGCCGCATCGCCTCCTCGAGTACCGGGCCCCGGATCTCGTAACAGACGTTGGCGAGCTTCGTCGACTGGATCACCTGCATGTCAAGGAGCTTACGGCCCGGTAACGGACCCTGGGTCGTGTTTTCCGACACGTGAGACGCGGGGGTTTGGGCTGTTATCCGCGGTAACTGTCCCAGGAGTCTCTCCCGTCTCTACAATGCGCGGTCATGTCCAGGCCGCCTGAGCAGGAAAACGGGATGCCCGGGGCGAATGGTGTGGATCCCTCCGCCGTCGCGCCCGGCGTCCAGGGTGCGCGCTCGGAGGGTGACGGGTCCCAGGCTCCCCCGAACGTGTACCACCCGTATGCCGACCCGTCTCCGGTGTACGAGGAGTACACCGACCCCGCGGCCGCCCACGGCTGGCAGAACGCCTACGACGAGACGACCGAGCTGCCTCAGGTGGTCGACGGGGTGGACGCCTCCCGTGCGGGCGGTCCCGCCGACCACGCCCACGGTGCCGGAGACGTCCGCGCATCCGACGGCGCCCACCCTGCCTACGACGCCTCCGATGCCTACGACGCCTCCAGTGCCTACGAGGCCTCCGACGCCTACGACTACGTCTACGAGGACGGCTACGACTACGCCGGCGACTCGGAGAAGAGGCGGGGCCGCCGCCGGGCCCGGCGCAAGCCCGGCGTCTGGCGTTCGCCCCGCTTCGTGGTGGCCGCCGGCGCGGTGGGGGCGGTGTCGGCGGCGGCGCTGATGGCCGGGTTCTCCCTGTCCGGGTCCTCCGCGCAGGACGGCACGCGGACCAAGGGCGACCGGACGAGCACGACGCCCGACGCCTTGCTGACGCCGGGAGGGTCCTCCGCGGGCGCGTCGGCCGGTGCCCGCACGTCCGAAGGCGCCGGCCCTTCCCGAGGCCCCTCTCCGAGTGACTCGGCGAGCCCGTCCGCGTCGGACGGTGACGGCTCCGACGGCAGCACGGACCAGCCCTCGACCGAACCGACGGCCACCGGCACCGACCCGTCCGCACCGACGGCCACCCCTACCGCGACCGGCCCGGGCAACTCGGGCAACAATCCGGGACGCGGTCAGGGCGGCACGAAGAAGCCCGGTTGACGGCAGGGCGGGTGGGTCCGTCGCCAGTGGCCAAGACGGCAGGGGCGAGTCCGCGCTCCTGACCTCACCAGGGTGGTGGGGGCGGGGCCAACAAACCTCCCCACACCAGAAAT
>NZ_JBYIVZ010000036.1:0-110912 GCF_057710365.1 Streptomyces sp. bgisy027 | reverse complement strand
CAGACAGCTAAGGCTCGGCAGCTCCGCCACGGGCGCGGGGCTGTATCGTTTTGCGGCTCCGCCGCGCGGGCGCGAGCGGCCACGACGGCGCCGCAGCCCCCGACGGCGCACCGCGGCACCACCAGCGGGCGCTACTTCGACTCCAGCTCCGCGGCCGCACTGGCCAGGAGCATGTCCAACGCCGCCGGATAGGCACTGTGCACCATCCGCGCCGCCAGCAACGGCGCCGCCTCCGCGATCCGTGGATGCGTGGCCCGCGGCAACCGCGCGTACGTCGAGCGCCACATGTCCTCGTCCGCCCGCAGAGCCGCACTGGGCAGAGCCAGGGACGCGGCGTCCAGCGCGGCGAACGCCAGGGTCTGGTCGATGAACGCGTGATAGATGCGCACGGTGTCCGGCAGCGGGAACCCCGCCGTGCGCAGAACGTCCAGCACCGTCTCGTCGGCGGCGAGTTCGTTCGCCCGCCCGGTGACCCGGCTGGTCGTCAGCACCGCCGCCTGCGGATGGGCCACATAGGCGGCGTGGATGCGCAGCCCGACGGCGCGCAGGTCCTCGCGCCACTCCCCCGTCCGCGTCCAGCCCTCAAGCGCCTGCCCCATCAGCGCGTCGCCGATGGCGAGGGTCAGCTCGTCCATGCCGCGGAAGTACCGGTACAGCGTGCTCGGGTCGGCGTCGAGGGCCAGGCCGAGGCGACGGGCGGTGAGACCGGCGCTGCCGTGCTCGCGCAGCATCCGCAGCGCCGTCTCGACGATCAGCCGCTCGGACAGCACGGTGCCGCTTTTCGTGGGACGCCTACGGCGCCGCTTCTCCTCCGGTACGACCGGTTTGGGCACGATGCTCTCCGTCCTGGTGCCGCTCACGACGACCCCTGCGCCTTATGCCAACGCCATTGACCTTACGTGAGCGGCGGGCGTTGTATCTGGCGCGGGGCCCCATCACGTCCTGGACCTTGAGCCGAGGGAGTCTTGTCATGCGTGTACTGCTCGTGGGTGCCGGCGGGGTGGGTACCGCCATCACCCGGATCGCGGCCCGCCGTCCGTTCTTCGAGGCGATGGTCGTCGCCGACTACGACCTCGCGCGTGCCGAGGCGGCCGTGGCGGCCCTCGGCGGCGACGCCCGGTTCCTCGCCGAACGCGTGGACGCGAGCGACGAGGCCGCGGTCACCGCGCTGCTGGGGCGCCACGCGTGCGACGTGCTCCTCAACGCGACCGACCCGCGCTTCGTGATGCCGCTGTTCCAGGCCGCGCGCGCCGCCGGGGCCACCTATGTCGACATGGCGATGTCGCTGTCGCACCCGCATCCGGAGCGGCCGTACGAGGAGTGCGGGGTCAAGCTGGGCGACGCCCAGTTCGAGCAGGCGGCCGACTGGGAGAAGGCGGGCGCGCTGGCGCTGGTCGGCATGGGCGTGGAGCCCGGTCTGTCGGACGTGTTCGCCCGGTACGCCGCCGACGAGCTCTTCGACGAGATCGAGGAGCTCGGCGTCCGCGACGGCGCGAACCTGACCGTCGACGGCTACGACTTCGCGCCGTCCTTCAGCATCTGGACCACGATCGAGGAGTGCCTCAACCCGCCGGTCGTCTACGAGGACGCCCGCGGCTGGTTCACCACCGAGCCGTTCAGCGAGCCCGAGGTGTTCGACTTCCCCGAGGGAATCGGTCCGGTCGAGTGCGTGAACGTGGAGCACGAGGAGGTGCTCCTGATGCCACGCTGGGTCGAGGCGAACCGGGTGACGTTCAAGTACGGCCTCGGCGAGGAGTTCATCAGCACCCTCAAGACGCTGCACCTGCTGGGCCTGGACCGCACCGAGCCGGTGACCGTGCCGAGCGCCGACGGGCCGGTGCGGGTCTCGCCCCGGGACGTCGTGGCCGCGTGTCTGCCGGACCCGGCGACGCTGGGCGACCGCATGCACGGCAAGACCTGCGCGGGCACCTGGGTACGGGGCGCCAAGGACGGAAAGCCGCGCGAGGTGTACCTGTACCACGTGGTCGACAACCAGTGGTCCATGAAGGAGTACGGCTCGCAGGCCGTGGTGTGGCAGACGGCCGTCAACCCCGTCGTCGCCCTCGAACTCCTCGCCGGCGGCGCCTGGTCGGGCGCCGGCGTGCTCGGCCCGGAGGCCTTCCCGGCCCGGCCCTTCCTGGATCTGCTGACCGAGTACGGCTCCCCCTGGGGCATGCGGGAACAGTGACCGGATTCGCCGGTGTCCGACTGGGTTTCACTTGCGCATCGACAGGCGACTCGAAAACGAGTAAATGCATCCACCGAGGGCACGTTCGACGATCGCAGGTGACTTTGATGGACGACTGGCGAGACCACGCCGCCTGCCGCCATGAGGACCCCGACCTCTTCTATCCGATCGGCACGTCCGGTCCGACCGTGCTGCAGACCGAGCAGGCGAAGGCGGTCTGCCGGCGCTGCACGGTGCGGGACCAGTGTCTGCGCTGGGCACTCGACATGGACCAGTTCATCGGGATATGGGGCGGCACGAGCGAGGCGGAGCGACGGGCGCTGCGGCAACGGGCCGGATGACGCTCCCGTCGGCACCCCGCGGCCCCGCCCTCACGAGGGCGGGGCCGCGGCCGGCAGCCGCAGGCTGAACACGGATCCGGCACCGGGCTCGCTCGCCGCCCCCGCCGTACCTCCGTGCGCGGCGACCAGGTGCCGGACGATCGGCAGGCCGAGCCCGCTGCCTCCGGTACGCCGGCTGCGGGACTTCTCGGCACGCCAGAACCGGTCGAAGACGTAACGCAGGTCCTCGGCGGCGATGCCGGTCCCCGTGTCGGTTACGTCGAGGACGACGTCGTCGCCGTCGCGGCGGGCGGCGAGGGCGACGGTGCCGCCGGCCGGTGTGTGGCGCAGGGCGTTGGAGACGAGGTTGCCGAGGGCCTGGCGCATGCGGACGGGGTCGGCGTCCAGCCAGGGGGTGCCGTCCGCCTGGGTGCGCAGGGCGACGCCGGCCGTGTCGGCGGCGACGCGGTGGGCGGCGGCGACCTGGTCGAGGAGTTCGTCGGCGCGGACGGGCTCGCGGTGCAGGCGCAGCGTTCCGGCGTCGGCGGCGGCGAGGTCCTGGAGGTCGTCGATGACGCGCTGCAGGACGAGGGCCTCCTCGTGCAGGGAGGCGAGCAGGGCGGGGTCAGGGTCGACGACGCCGTCGCGGGTCACCTCCAGCCAGCCGCGGATGTTGGTGAGCGGGGTGCGCAGTTCGTGGGCGACGTCGCTGACCATCGCCTTGCGCTGGCCCTCCAGCCGCTCGCGGCGCTCGGCGAGTTCGTTGAAGGCCGCGGCGAGGATGCCGGTCTCGTCGCGGGTGGTGACGGGTACCCGCGCATGCAGTTCGGGCGGCTGCTGGGCGGCCTCGGTCAGTGCCCGCAGCGGCCTGACGAGCCGGGTGGCGACCACGGCCGTCACGGCCACGGTGACCGCGAGCACGAGTCCGGCGGCGCCGACGACCTTGGCCTTGTTCGCCGGGGACATGTCGAAGCGGACGGCGGTCGTGTCGCCGCCGCCCAGGAACAGCTCGGCCACGGGGGCGACGTAGGGGTCGAGTTGGGCGCGGCGTGCCTCCTCGACGCAGCGGTCCGCCTCCCGCACGGCCGTTTGGTCGTCGGTCCCCTTGGTCTTCCCCAGGAGGTAGCGGGTGCCGAGCCGCTTCTCGGTCACGTCGACCGTGACGAACGGCTGCGAACCGGGGTTCAGTCCGCGCCGGTCGAGACACTTCCTGGCCCGCTCCGACAGGTCGGACAGGGCCTTGTTCTCGGTCGGTGTCGTGGTGTTGAGCAGGCCGTCGGCGCACTCGTCGGGCACGACCCCGCCGGCGACGGGCCCGTCGTGGTCGGTGACGACCGGCCGGCCGCTCGGTGTCTGCACGACGACGGCCTCGTAGCCGTTGCGGGCGAAGCACCGCTGCCGTGTGTCGGCGAGCTTCTCCAGTTTGGCCCGCTCCGCGTCGGTCACCCGGTACGGGCCCACGACCCGGGGGTCGACGCCGGCACGCTGCGCTCCGCGTTCCGTGTAGGTGTCGATGTGCAGGGGGTCGACGGTGGCGGCGGCGCGCGGCGGCAGGGAGGTGCCGGCCGGGGCCGAGTCGGCGATGGCCGTACGGTCGGTGGTGGTGAGGGCGATACGGCGGCCGGTGCTGGCGGACAGCTCGCGGACCGTCTTCTCGACGCCCCGCCAGTCGGGGTGGGTCGCGGCGTACCCGCTGAGCCGGGCGAGGACGTCCATGTCCTCGGCGAGGACCTGCCCCTGTTCCTCCCGCAGCGCCCGGGTGGTGGTCTCCACCGCGAGCCAGGCCGTGGCGGCCACCGAGCACACGGCGATCAGCACCGAGGTGATCAGCAGCCGGACCAGCAGCCGCTTGCGCAGCGGTATCCGCCGGGTCATCCGCGGCCGCCGCTGAGCTTGTAGCCGACGCCGAACACGGTGAGCAGCCGTGCGGGGCTGCGCGGGTGGGCCTCGATCTTCCTGCGCAGGTTCATGATGTGGACGTCGACGGCCCGCTCGGTGGACGCCCGGTCGGTGCCCCGGGTGCACTCCAGCAACTGCCGCCTGGAGAAGACCCGTTCGGGTTCGGCGACCATGGCCAGCAGGATCTCGAACTCGGCCGGCGTGCACTCCACCGCGGCCCCGTCGCACCGCACCTCGTGCCGCTCGGGGTCGACGGCGATCCCGGCGGCCCGTACGACGGGGTTCTCCCGGCGGCCTGCGGCGTACCCGCTGCGGCGCAGCACGGTGCGGATGCGAGCCATGAGCTCGCGCGGGCTGTACGGCTTGGTCAGGTAGTCGTCGGCGCCGAGTTCGAGGCCGAGCAGGACGTCGTCCTCCGCCGACCGGGCCGTCAGCATCAGCACCGGGATGTCGTCGTCCCGGCGCAGCACCCGGCACACCCCGAAGCCGTCGATCACCGGCAGCATCAGGTCCAGCACGACGAGGTCGGGCCGCAGCCGCCGGGCGGCGTCCAGGGCGGCCGACCCGTCGTGGACCACGGTGGCGGTGTGCCCCTCCGACAGCAGGGAGCGGCGTATGAGTTCGGCCTGCATCTCGTCGTCCTCGGCGACCAGCACATGTGCGCACACGCGGCGGATCCTAAGCGGTCGTGGGTGGGCTGGGCGGCGGTCGTCGGTGGACTCAGCGGGCCAGCGACTCGGCGTCGCCCATGACGACGACCGGATTCCGGTCGGGGTGCAGCGCCCGCAGCAGCTGCCGCATGTGTGCGCGGGAGATGCTGACGCAGCCCTGGGTGGGGCCGCCGTGGTCCACGTGGAGCCATATGCCGCCGCCGCGTCCGGCGCCGAGCGGGCGGGTCCAGTCCAGGGGTGTGGTGCCCGGCTTGCGGTTGTAGTTGATGGCGATGACGTAGTCGAAGGAGCCCGCGAGGGGCTCACCCTCGAAGCCGGTGCCGGTCGCGGTGAAGCCGACGCCGTGGTCGTAGGGCAGCCTGGTCCCGGGGTCGCGCAGCAGGCCACCGGCGTCCGTGAGCGTGTAGACGCCGACGGGTGAGCGCAGGTCGCCGGCACGGTGCTGGTCGGTCCAGCCGCGCAGGGCGTTGTGCGCGGGCCATCGCGCACCGGCCTCCCAGCCGATGTCGCTGCGCTCGTACAGCACGACCTCCGACTGCGCGGAGTCGCGGCCCGCACCGGTCACGACGACGGCCTGCCTGGCCTCGGCCGGCACCTCGGCCCAGGTCTTGGGACCCAGTCCGGGCAGTTGCTGCGGAGCGACCTCCAGGGCGACGTCGGGCAGCGGCGTGGCGGTCGTGGGCCTGGTGGCGGCCGGTTCGTGGTCCGGCGTCGCCATGGCACCGCCGCCGCAGCCGGTGAGCAGCAGGGAGGCGGCCAGCAGTGCGACACGGGGTTTGTGCGTGATCATGCCTCGACCTTGACCGACACTTGTGAGGAACTCGTCAGGTGTTCGACGAGTGCCCCCGTTCCGCCCGAGAACCCACGCGACAGCCCGCGAGGCGTGCCCCCGGAGAGGCCAGGTCATGAGCGTTCGCATCCGCCGCGTGTACGAAGCACCCGAGCCCGAGGACGGGGTGCGCGTCCTGGTCGACCGGCTGTGGCCGCGCGGCCTGTCGAAGGACGCGGCCCATGTGGACGAGTGGCCCAAGGGACTCACCCCGTCCACCGAGCTGCGGCGCTGGTACCACGCGGGCGAGGGGTCGTACGAGGAGTTCGCCGACCGGTACGAGGCTGAACTCGACGCACCCGAGGCGGCCGAACTCCTCGATCATGTGCGGGAGTTGGCGGGCAAGGGCGCTGTGACGCTGCTGACCGCGTCCAAGTCTCCCGAGCAGAGTCACGCCGCCGTACTGGCCCGTCTCCTCGCCTGACCGAGGAGACGGGCCGCGGGCCGCCGTCGGGCTTGAGCCGTCAGGCCATCTGTCGCACCGCCGTCAGGCCGTCTGCCGCGCCGCCGCCCGGCCCGCGGTGCGGCCGGAGAAGAGGCAGCCGCCGAGGAAGGTGCCCTCCAGGGCGTTGTAGCCGTGGACGCCCCCGCCGCCGAACCCGGCGACCTCACCGGCCGCGTACAGGCCCTCGATCGGCGTCCCGTCGGCGCCCAGCGCGCGCGAGTCGAGGTCGGTCTGGATGCCGCCGAGGGTCTTGCGGGTCAGGATGTGCAGCTTGACGCCGATCAGCGGGCCGGCCGCCGGGTCGAGGATGCGGTGCGGGGTGGCGACCCGGCCGAGGCGGTCGCCGATGTAGCGGCGGGCGTTGCGGATGCCCTGCACCTGGGAGTCCTTGCTGTACGGGTTGGCGATCTGGAGGTCGCGGGCCTCGATCTGGCGCCGGACGGTCTCCGCGTCGAGGAGCGCCTTGTCCGTCAGCTGGTTCATCTTCTCGACCAGTTGCTCCAGGGTGGGTGCGGTCACGAAGTCCGCGCCGTTGCGCAGGAAGGCCGCCACCGGTCCCGGTGCGCCCTTGCCGAGCACTCGCTCCTTCAGGAATCCGGCGCGGTCCTTGGCGGTGATGTCGGGGTTCTGCTCGGAGCCCGACAGCGCGAACTCCTTCTCGATGATCTTCTGGGAGAGGATGAACCAGGAGTGGTCGTAGCCGGCGATGTCGGCGTCGGTGCGCAGGTGCTTGAGGGTGCCGAGGGTGTCGTAGCCCGGCAGGCACGGGTCGGGCAGCCGGCGGCCGAGGGCGTCGAACCACATGGACGACGGGCCGGGCAGGATGCGGATGCCGTGGCCGGGCCAGATCGGGTCCCAGTTCTGCAGGCCCTCGGTGTAGTGCCACATGCGGTCGCGGTTGACCAGCCGTACGCCGGCCTGCGCGCTGATGTCGAGCATGCGCCCGTCGACGTAGGCGGGGACGCCGGTGACCATCTCGCCGGGCGGCGTGCCGAGCCGCTCGGGCCAGTAACGGCGGACTATGTCGTGGTTGGCGCCGATGCCGCCGGTGGTGACGACGACGGCCTGTGCGGTGAGCTCGAACTCGCCGACGCCGTCGCGGTTGGAGGCGACGCCGCGGGGCGAGTCGTCCTCGGCGAGCACCGTCCCGCGCACCCCGCGCGCCGTACCGTCCTCGATGACCAGCTCGTCGACCCGGTAGCGGTGGTAGAAGGTGAGAAGTCCGTCGCGGGCGGCCTGCTTGGCGTACCGCACGAAGGGCTCCACCACGCCCGTGCCGGTCCCCCAGGCGATGTGGAACCGCGGCACCGAGTTGCCGTGGCCGTCGGCGCGCAGGTCGCCGCGCTCGGCCCAGCCGACCGTGGGCAGGAACTTGATGCCGTGCGTCTCCAGCCAGGACCGTTTCTCACCGGCCGCGAACTCGACGTACGCGCGCGCCCAGCGCACCGCCCAGGAGTCCTCGTCCTCGACCCGGTCGAACCCGGCGCTGCCCTGCCAGTCGTTCCACGCCAGATCGAAGGAGTCCTTGATGCCGAGGCGGCGCTGCTCCGGGGAGTCCACGAGGAACAGCCCGCCGAAGGACCAGAACGCCTGCCCGCCGAGGTTGGCGGCGTTCTCCTGGTCGACCAGCGCGACCCTGCGGCCCCGGCTGGTCAGTTCGCTCGCGGCGACCAGGCCCGCGAGTCCCGCTCCGACGACGATGACGTCGGCATCCATGGCGACCGTCCCTTCCTCACATGGTGGTGGCGCTGTTCGGTACCCGGTGGTGGCGCTGTTCGGTGGTCCGGCCTTCGGCGACCGGGTTGTTCGGTGGTCCGGCTGCGGCTATGCCGTGGTGTCGTTGCCGCCGTCGGTGAGCAGTGCGGTGAGCAGTTGGCCCAGCCAGAGACGGGCGCGCTCGACGTCCCCGTCCAGCAGCAGTTGGGTGGTGACGCCGTCGTACGCGGCCACCACGGCGTGGGCGGCGCCGTCGATGTCGCCGAGCACGGCGGGCAGTGCGGTGCGGCCTCCCGCGCGGGCGAGCCGTTCGGCGATCGCGCCGCGCAGTCGGGCACGGTGTTCCAGCAGGGTCCGGGCGACGGCCGGGTCCCGCGCGGCGTGCACCAGGAAGTCGGTCTTCACCAGGAGCCAGTCGCGGTCCAGGAGCAGCACCTCGGTCACCCGGTCCACGGCGGCGGGCACGTCCAGGCCCGGTCCGTCGAGGGCGAGGGCCCCGGCCACCTGGTCGGCGATCAGGTCCGCGCGTTCCCGGTAGAGGGCGAAGAAGAGCTCGTCCAGGCTGTCGAAGTTGGAGTAGAAGGCGCCCCTGCTGTAGCCGGCGGCCTCGCAGACCTCCTCGATGGAGACCCGCCCGAACCCCTTGGCGGCGAACACGGCGAACGCGGCCTCCAGCAGATTGGCCCGTGTGCGGACGCGGCGCTTGGTGACACGTCGGGTCGTTTCCTCCACCGTCATGGCCGGACCTCCGTTCGATACGTGAATGTATCCGATACATCTGTGTATCCAAAGGGTCCGCCGGAAAGTCGGCCCACCACGCGGGCTCACCCCGGAACGCCGAAGGGAACATATTTTCGATTTCAGGGGTACGCTGAATGCATGGCCACGCACCTCCAGGGCTCCCTGTTCGACCAGACCGACGAGCTGCGGCTCGGCTCCCTCGCCGGGATCCGCCGTACGCGGCTCACCCATGGCGCCTGGATCGACGTACTGCCGGGCTGGCTCAGCGGCGCGGACGCGCTGTTCGAACAGCTGGCGTCCGAGGTGCCGTGGCGTGCCGAGCGGCGCACGATGTACGACGACGTCGTCGACGTACCGCGGCTGCTCGCCTTCTACGGAGTCGACGACGCCCTGCCGCACCCCGTCCTCACGGAGGCGCGCGACGCACTGTCCGCGCACTACGCCGAGGAGCTGGGCGAGCCGTTCACCACGGCGGGGCTCTGCCACTACCGCGACGGCCGCGACAGCGTGGCCTGGCACGGGGACCGCACCGGGCGGGGCGCGCGGGAGGACACCATGGTCGCGATCCTGTCGGTGGGCGCGCCCCGGGATCTGCTGCTGCGCCCGATGCGCGGCGGCGAGACCGTACGGCGTCCGCTGGGGCACGGCGACCTCATCGTGATGGGCGGCTCCTGCCAAAGGACCTGGGAGCACTCGGTACCGAAGACCACCCGCGCAGCGGGACCGCGCATCAGCGTGCAGTTCCGCCCGCACGGCGTGCACTGAGGCGGAGAGGCGGCCGCTTCGGGTGCACGCGGGGGCTGCCTCCGGCGGACGGTGCCGGAGGCAGCCCTTCCTCTGGGCGCGGCCCCGCCCCCACACTGTCCGGATGAGCACGAGGACGCAGCTCCCGGCCACCGCTCCCCGTCGCATCGAACTCGACGCACTGCGGGTGTTCGTCGTCCTCGGCCTGGTCTTCTTCCGCTCGGCCCCTGTTCTTCTTCCGCTCGGCCCTCGTCTTCTCGCCGGACGACCGGTGTTCTTCCTCTTCGGCTAAGCCCTCGCCGACGACGAACGTGTCCGTGCCGCCCTGCGCCGGCTCGCGGTGCCGACGGGTGTGGCGGGGCTCGCCCTGTTCGCGGGTACGGCGCCCGGATTCATGGCGCTGGACGACCCGTTCACCGTGTGGAGCCCGTTCGCGCTGGTCACACGGGCGCTGTTCGGGGCGGCGGGCTGGTGCCGGGTGGCGGCCGTCCTCGGACTGCTGGACCGGCCGCGCGAGGTCCGGCCTCCCTCACGCGTGATGGTGTACCCGGGGACCGCCGCCCTGCCCGTGTACGTGCTGCACCAGCCGGTCGTGGTGGGCCGGCCGGCGCCGATCGCGGTCGAGTACGCGGTGATCGTGGCCGGTTCGCCGACGCTGATCCTGGTGCGGTACGAGGGTGTGGTGCGGCGGACGCGGCTGCTGTTCGGAATGCGTGCCGGTCCGCCGGTCGTCCTTCCTGTCCGGCCTCCGGACCCGCCGGTCGCACCGGCCCGTTGATCTGCTTTGCTGGGTCCGTCGGGCACGGACCTCACCACGCGGGACGATCATGCGGGCAGATGTGCAGCAAGTCGCGGACAACACCTATCTCGTACACGGCAGCAACACCAACTGGGTGATCCTGACCGAGGGGGACGCGGTCACGCTGATCGACACCGGGTACCCCGGTGACCGGGCCGGACTGCTCGCCTCGCTCGCGGAGGTCGGCAGTGCGCCGGAGGCGGTCGCGGCCGTACTGATCACCCACGCGCACACCGACCATCTGGGCAACGCCGAGTACCTGCGCACCACTTACGGCACGCCGATATACCTCCACGAGGCCGAAGTCCCGCACGCCCGCCGGGACTTCCTGCAGCAGGTGAGCGTCGGGACGGTCCTGCGCAACGGCTGGCGGCCCGGTGTGCTGCCCTGGGCAATCCACGCGATCCGCTCCGGCGGCACCGCGCACGTCCCGGTCACCTCCCCCGAGGCGTTCCCTTCGACGGGCCCGCTGGACCTGCCCGGCCGCCCCGTACCCGTGCACACGCCCGGCCACACCGACGGCCACTGCGCCTTCCACCTCCCGGACGCCGGTGCGGTCGTCGCGGGCGACGCCCTGGTGAGCGGGCACCCCACCTCCCGGGTCAAGGGCCCCCAGCTGCTGCCGGACATGTTCCACCACGAGCGGACCCGGGCCGTGGCCTCGCTGGCCGTGTTCGAAGGGCTCAAGGGCGACGTGCTGCTGCCCGGGCACGGGCCGTTGCACCGGGGCCCGGTGCGGGAAGCCGCTCTTCAGGCCAGGGAGCGCGCCGTCTAGGCTGGGCTGACGATCACCGCGAGGCGAGGACGAACGGCCCATGGCACTCCAGATCAGCGCGACGAATCCGGAGCACCCCGCCCTCCTGCTGGAGCTGCCCTGGCAGCTGCCGCTGGAGGAGTGGCCGGAGGAGATCCTGGTTCCGCTGCCGCGCGGTATCTCCCGGCACATCGTGCGCTACGCCCGGGCGGGCGAGGAGGTGATCGCCGTCAAGGAACTCGCCGAGCGCCCGGCCCTGCGCGAGTACGAGCTGCTGCGCGACCTGGACCGGCTCGGTATCCCCGCGGTCGACCCGCTCGCCGTGGTCACCGGGCGCGTCGACGCCGCCGGCGCCCCGCTGGAGTCGGTGCTGGTCACCCGGCATCTGCGTGGCTCGCAGCCGTACCGCTCGATGTTCGAGACGACGATGCGCCCGGCGACCATGCACCGGCTGATGGACGCGCTGGCCGTGCTGCTTGTGCGCCTGCACCTCGCCGGGTTCGCATGGGGCGACTGCTCGCTGTCCAACACGCTGTTCCGGCGCGACGCGGGCGCCTACGCCGCCTACCTGGTGGACGCCGAGACCGGCGATCTGCATCCGCGTCTCAGCGACGGCCAGCGCGACTACGACCTGGACCTCGCCCGGGTCAACATCAGCGGCGAGCTGCTGGACCTGGAGGCGTCCGGGGCGCTGCACCCCTCCGTCGACCCCGTCGAGTTCGGCACCGAGATCTGCGCCCGCTACCAGGGCCTGTGGCAGGAGCTGACCCGTACCTCCGTCTATCCGGCGGGCAAGTACCACTACATCGAACGCCGGATCCGCCGCCTGAACGAGCTCGGATTCGATGTGGCCGAGATGCAGATCGAGCACGCGACGCACGGCGACACGGTCACCTTCGTGCCCAAGGTCGTCGACGCCGGCCACCACCAGCGCCAGCTGCTGCGCCTGACGGGCCTGGACACCGAGGAGAACCAGGCCCGGCGGCTGCTGAACGACCTGGAGAGCTGGATGGCCACCCAGGACGACTACGCCCCGGGCGACCCTCCCGCAAGCTCTCAACTTCGTTCGAACAGGGGGGACCCCCATGGTGCCCGCCCGGAGGTACTCGCGCACCGCTGGGTGCGGGACGTCTTCCGGCCCACGGTGCGGGCGGTTCCGCCGGACCTGCGCGGCTCCATGGACCCGGCCGAGATCTACCACGAGCTGCTCGAACACCGCTGGTACCTGTCCGAGCACGCGCAGCACGACATCGGCCTGGACACGGCCGTCGAGGACTACATCAGCAACATCCTGCCCACGGCCCGGGAGACGCTGCGGCCGACCGTGTCCGACTGACTCAGTCGTGCGGGACCACGGCCACCGGGCAGTCCGCGAGATGCAGCATGCCGTGCGCCACCGAGCCGATCCGGGCACCCACGGCCGTACGGTGCACGCGGCGCCCCACGACCATCAGCTGGGCCCGCCCCGACACCGACAGCAGGACCTGCCCGCCGCTGCCCATCTCCACGTGCTCGACGACGGGGACGTCGGGGTAGCGCGCCCGCCACGGCCGCAGCGCCTCGCCCAGGGCCTCCTTCTCGTGCGGCTCCAGTCCGCCGGCCTCGTCGAGCATCTTCAGGGAGGCCGGGCTGTAGGCGAACAGCGGCGGCAGCGTCCAGGCCCGGACGGCACGCACGGTCGCGCCGCGCACCGCCGCCGTCTCGAAGGCGAACCCCAGGGCAGCGGCGCTGTCCTCGGGGTCGCCCTGCTGACCCACGACGATCTCGCGCCCGGCGGCCTCGCCGGACGGCTCGTCCCCGGCCCGTACGCGCACGACGGGCCGGGTGGCCCCGGCGATCACCTGCTGGCCGACGGAGCCCAGCAGGAACCCGACGACCCGGCCGTGGCCGCGCGACCCCAGCACCAGCATCTCGGACCCGCCCGCGGCGGCGATCAGCGTCTCGGCGGGCGGGCCCTCGACGACGTCGGTGGTCACCTCCAGGCCCGGGTGCCGCTCGGCGACGCCACGAACCACCTCCGCCAGTCCGTCGCGCACCCACTGGGCCTGGGTGTCCTCGTCCCCCACGTCGATCGCGTCGTGCGGCTGGAACCGCCAGGCGTGCACCACCCGCAGGGGGAGCCCCCGGCGGACGGCTTCACGTGCGGCCCACGCCAGCGCGGCGAGGCTCTCCTCCGATCCGTCCACCCCTGCGGTGATCGGGCGCGTCATTCCGGCTGCCTCCTCGTGTCACGGTCACATCCGTGGGGCCCAGTCTTCACTACGGCCCCGTGGCCCCGGCAGGCCGGTGGCTGACACCGGCAGGGTCCGGCATACCCGCGCGGAGCGGGGCGATCGAACATACGATGGGCAGGACCGGGCCGGTGCCGACGGCGAAACCGTGCCCTGACACCGGACTCTCGGGGTGGGAGACGTATGACACAGGCCGCCGAGGCAGCGCGGACCGTCATCCTGACCGTGGACGACGATCCCGGAGTCTCCCGGGCGGTCGCCCGCGATCTGCGGCGGCGCTACGGCGAGTCGCACCGGATCGTGCGCGCGGAGTCCGGCGAGTCCGCGCTGGAGGCGCTGCGCGAGCTGAAGCTGCGCGGCGACCTCGTCGCGGTGATCCTGGCCGACTACCGCATGCCGCAGATGAACGGCATCGAGTTCCTGGAACAGGCCCTGGACGTGTACCCGGGTGCGCGGCGGGTGCTGCTGACCGCGTACGCGGACACGAGCGCGGCGATCGACGCGATCAACGTCGTCGACCTCGACCACTACCTCCTCAAGCCCTGGGACCCGCCGGAGGAGAAGCTCTACCCGGTCCTCGACGACCTGCTGGAGGCGTGGCGGCGCAGCGACTACCGGCCGGTGCCCAGCACCAAGGTGGTCGGACACCGCTGGTCGGCGCGCTCCTCGGAGGTGCGCGAGTTCCTGGCCCGCAACCAGGTGCCCTACCGCTGGTACTCAGCCGAGGAGCCCGAGGGACAGCGGCTGCTGGCCGCCGCCGGGCACGACGGACAGCGGCTGCCGCTGGTGGTCACGCCCGACGGGACGCCCCTGGTGGCGCCGGAGGCACCCGAGCTGGCGGCGAGGGTCGGGCTGGCCACGACACCGACGGCCGACTTCTACGACCTGGTCGTCATCGGCGGCGGTCCCGCCGGGCTCGGCGCCGCCGTGTACGGGGCGTCGGAGGGCCTGCGGACCGTGCTGGTGGAGCGGTCGGCGACCGGCGGGCAGGCCGGGCAGAGTTCCCGCATCGAGAACTACCTCGGCTTCCCGGACGGCGTGTCGGGCGCCCAGCTCACCGACCGGGCCCGGCGGCAGGCGGCCAAGTTCGGCGCCGAGATCCTCACCGCGCGCGAGGTGACAGGGCTGGAGGTCAGCGGCGCCGCCCGGATCGTACGGTTCTCCGACGGGTCGGCGGTCGCCGCGCACAGCGTGATCCTCGCGACCGGCGTGTCCTACCGGCAGTTGCAGGCGCCGGGCTGCGAGGACCTCACGGGCTGCGGCGTGTACTACGGATCCGCGCTCACCGAGGCACCCGCGTGCCAGGGCCAGGACGTGTACATCGTCGGCGGCGCCAACTCCGCGGGGCAGGCGGCGATGTATCTGTCGCGGGGCGCGAAGTCCGTGACACTGCTGGTGCGCGGGGCGTCGCTGTCGGCGTCCATGTCGCACTACCTGGTCCAGCAGATCGAGGAGTCGCCGAACATCTCGGTGCGCCCCCGGACCGTCGTCGAGTCCGCGCACGGAGCCGGCCATCTGGAGCAGCTCACGCTGCGCGACATGGACAGCGGGCGGACCGAGAGCGTCGACGCCCAGTGGATGTTCGTGTTCATCGGAGCGGCCCCGCTGACGGACTGGCTGGATGCGACGGTGCTGCGGGACGAGCGCGGGTTCATCCTGGCGGGGCCCGACCTCACCGCCGACGGGCGGCCGCCGTCCGGCTGGGAGCTGGACCGGCCGCCGTACCACCTGGAGACCAATGTCCCCGGCGTGTTCGTGGCGGGCGACGCGCGCTCCGAGTCCGCCAAGCGTGTCGCGTCCGCCGTCGGAGAGGGAGCCATGGCCGTGATGCTCGTCCACCGCTATCTGGAGCAGTCATGAGCGGGCAGTTGATTCCGTGCGAGCCCGCCGAGATCGGCTCGCTGTTCCTGTTCGAGAAGCTGACGCCCGAGCAGCTCGGCCGGCTGTGCGGCGAGGGCCGGGTGGAACGGTTCGAGCCCGGGCCCGTGTACACCGAGGGTGACCCGGCGACCTGCTTCTACGTGATGATCGAGGGCACGGTCGTGCTGTACCGCAGGGTCGGCGGGGACGATGTGGAGGTGACCCGGACGTCCCAGCGCGGGGTGTACGCCGGGTCGATGCAGGCGTACCTGGGCGACCGGGTCCGGCAGGTGTACAACAACTCCATGCGCGTCACCGAGCCGACGCGGTTCTTCGTGCTGCCCGCGGACACGTTCGCCGACATCATGCAGGAGTGGTTCCCGATGGCGGTGCATCTGCTGGAGGGCCTGTTCTTCGGTTCGAAGAGCACCCAGCAGGCCATCGGGCAGCGCGAACGGCTCCTCGCGCTCGGCTCGTTGTCCGCCGGGCTCACACACGAGCTCAACAACCCCGCCGCGGCGGCCGTACGCGCGACCGCGACGCTGCGCGAGCGGGTCGGCAAGATGCGGCACAAGCTGGCGATCATCGCCCAGGGTTCGTACTCCCCCGAGGTGATGGCGAACCTCATCGATCTCCAGGAACGCACCGCCGAGCGGGTCGCCAAGGCGCCCACGCTCAGTCCGCTGGAGGCCGCCGACCGGGAGGACGCGGTCACCGACTGGCTCGACGACCACGACATCCCGGAGGGCTGGCGGATCGCGCCCACCTTCGTCCAGGCCGGTATCGACGTGGACTGGCTGGACCAGGTCGCGGCGGCGGTGGACGGTGAGATCCTGCCGAACGCGATCGGGTGGCTCAACTACACCGTCGAGACCGAACTGTTGATGGACGAGATCAACGACTCGACCACGCGCATCTCGCACCTCGTCGACGCCGCCAAGCAGTACTCCCAGCTCGACCGCGCGCCCTTCCAGAACGCCGATGTGCACGAACTCCTGGACAGCACCCTGCTGATGCTGTCGGGCAAGATCGGGCAGCGGATCGACGTCGTCAAGGACTACGACCGCACGCTGCCGAAGGTCCCGGCGTACCCGGCGGAGCTCAACCAGGTCTGGACGAACCTGATCGACAACGCGGTCGCGGCGATCAACAGCGCGGGCGGCGAAGGGACACTGACCGTGCGCACGGCGTCGGATCACGACCGGCTGCTGGTGGAGTTCCGCGACACGGGGGTGGGGATCCCGGCGGAGAACCGGGGGCGGATCTTCGACCCCTTCTTCACGACCAAGCCCGTGGGCGAGGGCACCGGGCTCGGCCTCGACATCTCCTGGCGGATCGTGACCAACAAGCATCACGGCACGATCCAGGTGGAGTCCGAGCCGGGCGACACCCGTTTCCAGGTGCTCCTTCCGTTCACGTCCGAGGAGGCTTCATGACCAGCGCGAACGGCATCGATCCCGGCGCGGCGCCGAGCGGCAGCGGCTGCAGCGAGTGCGACGAGGCCGGCGGTTGGTGGTTCCATCTGCGCCGGTGTGCGCAGTGCGGGCACGTGGGCTGCTGCGACAGCTCCCCCGCGAAGCACGCGACGGCACACTTCCGCGACACCGGGCACCCGTTGGTGCAGAGCTTCGAGCCGGGTGAGGCCTGGTACTGGAACTACGACACCAACGAGATGTTCGAGTCGGGGCCCGAGCTGGCTCCCCCGGCGAGCCATCCGGCGGACCAGCCGACGCCGGGGCCGGCGGGGCGGGTTCCGGCGGACTGGGCGAAGACGTTGCGCGCCTGACGGCTCGCGGCTTTCAGCTACAGCCCCGCGCCCCTGAGGTTGCCACAGTGACAGGATGTCTGCATGTCACAGGCCTCCTTCAGCACTCCGCTCATCGGGCGGGACGTCGAACTCGCCCGGCTCTCCGCGGTACTGGAGCGTGCCCGTTCCGGAGAAGCACAGGGTGTTCTCGTCGCCGGGGACGCCGGAGTGGGCAAGACCCGGGTGCTCGACGAGGTCGCCGGACGGGCCGCGGCGGACGGGATGACCGTGCTGACCGGGCACTGTGTCGACCTGGGCGACGTCGGGCTGCCGTATCTGCCGTTCACCGAGGTCCTCGGGGTGCTCGCGGGTGACGAGCGGTTCGCGGGCGTCCTCGAAGGGCATCCGGTCGTGGGCCGGTTGCTGGGCGGTGGCACGGACGCCGTGAGCGACCGGTTGCGGCTGTTCGAGGGCATCGCCGGGCTGCTGGCCGACCTGTCGGAGATCACGCCGGTGCTGCTCGTCCTGGAGGACCTGCACTGGGCCGACCAGTCGTCGCGGGACCTGCTGCGGTTCCTGCTGAGCCGGGGCATCCTCCAGCGGGCTGCCGGTGCGGCGCCAGGACACCGGCTGGCCGTGTTCGCGTCCTACCGCGCGGACGACCTGCATCGACGCCATCCGCTGCGGCCGCTCCTCGCCGAGCTGGTACGGCTCCCCGCGGTCGAGCGTCTGGAGCTGCGGCCCATGGCCGACGCCGAGGTGGCACGGCTGGTGCGGGCCGTGCAGGAACAGCCGCTCCCCGACACGACCGTGCGGCGGATCGTGGAGCGGGCCGAGGGCAACGCCTTCTACGCCGAGGAGCTGGTCGCCGCCACGGACACGGAGGCGGGCGGGGTGCCCAGCGGGCTGGCCGACGTCCTCCTGATCCGGTTCGAGCAGCTCTCCGACACCGCTCAGCAGGTGCTGCGTACGGCCGCGGTCGCCGGGCGGCGTGTCGAGCACGAGCTGCTGCGGGGTGCCGTGGGGATCCCGGAGGACGAGCTGGAGTCGGCGCTGCGCGAGGCCGTGGGGCGGCAGTTGCTGGTGCCGGGCGCCGGTGACACGTACGCGTTCCGGCACGCGCTGGCCCGCGAGGCGGTGTACGCCGATCTGCTGCCCGGTGAACGGGCCCGGCTGCACGGCGCGTTCGCCCGGCTGCTCGCGGGGCGCGGCCGGCCGGAGGAGACGGCTGCGGAGCGCGCGCACCACTACCGGGAGAGCCACGACCTGGCCGAGGCCCTCGCCGCCTCGCTGGAGGCCGCCTCGCACGCGCACCGGGTCGGCGCTCCGGCGGAGGAGCTGCGGCATCTGGAGACCGCGCTCGACCTGTGGTCGTCGGTGGAGCCGGCGGCGCGGCCCTCGGGCGAGGGCAACGACCGGGTGACCCTCACGCTGCGCGCTTCGGCCGCGGCCGCGCACGCCGGTGAGTCGCACCGGGCGGTCTCCCTGACCCGTTCCGCGCTCGCGGGCGTCGGCCAGGACACGGACGCCGAGCTCGCCGCCCGGGTCCGCTACACCCTCGCCGGCAATCTGCTCGGCGTGGACAGCCTGACCGCCGCCTACGCCTACAGCAGTGAGGCGCTCGCCCTGATCCCGGCGGACCCCCCGTCGCGGACGTGGGTGTGGGCGGCTGCCACGCATGTCATGGCCGCACGCCAGGTCGGCGAGGACGAGACCGCGCTGCGGATCGCCCGTGAGGCCCTGCGCACCGCGGAGGAGCTGGGGGTGACGGATGCCCAGGCGGATCTGCTGATCTCGCTGGCCGCGCTGGAGGCCGGCGGCCGGCGCACGCCGCGGGGCCGGGAACGGCTGCGGGAGGCCCGGGAGCTGGCGAGGACGTCGGGGAACGGGCCGGTGGAGATGCGGGCCCTGTTCAACCTCGCCGTCGGCTCCTTCGAGTCCGGTGACCTTCAGGAGTGCCTGCCATGGCTGGCGGAGGGCCTCGACCGGGCCCGGCGTGCGGGACTGCTGTCCTCGCCGTATCCGCTGGAGATGCGCTATCTGCGGCTGCTGGTGCTGTACGCGCTGGGCCGCTGGGACGAGTGCCTGAGCGTGGCATCTGCCGACGCCGAGGTGCTGCCCGCGGCGGGCGGCTTCACGGCCGGTCCGGCGCTGTACGTCGCCCTCGCGCGCGGCGATCTGCGGACCGCCGAACGCGCCGCCGCCCTGCTCAAGGGGCCGTTCGACTGGATGGGCACGCTCGTCGCGGGCATCGCGCTGACCGACGCCGCCGCGCTGCGCGGTGACGCGGAGGAGGCGGTGGAGCGGATGGGGACCGCCGTCGCTGCTCTCACCGACGACTTGGGCAGGCTGCCCGACGTCACGGTCCGGCTGGCCGCCCTCGCCCTGTCCGCGGTCGCCGACCGGGCCGCCGCACTGCGCCTGACCGGTGACGAGGAGGGTGCCCGCGGCTGGGCGGACACGGCGACCGAACTGGTCGAGCAGGCGCGGACGGCGGCCGTACGCGATGAGGTCGGCGTACCGCAGGGCCCGGAGGGCATGGCGTGGCTGGCTCGTGCGGAGGCGGAGTGGACGCGGGCCGTGCGCGGGCCGGACGCGGAGGCATGGGCGAGGGCGGTGGCCGCGTTCGACTACGGCGACGACTACGAGCGGGCCCGGTGCAGGCTGCGGCACGCCGAGGCCCTGCTGGTGGCGGACGACCGTGAGGCCGCGGGTGCCGAGGCCCGGGCCGCCCGGGAGACGGCGGCCCGGCTCGGTGCGACACCGCTGCTGGAGCGGGTGGACGCGCTGATCCGCCGCGGTCGTCTGGCGGAGGCCCGCGCCGACGGTTCCTCGCCGCTCACGGCCCGCGAGCAGGACGTCCTGCGGCTCCTCGCCGTCGGCCGCAGCAACCGGCAGATCGGCGAGGAGCTGTACATCACCGGCAAGACGGCGAGCGTCCATGTCTCCAACATCCTCGCCAAGCTGGGCGCCGCGAGCCGTACCGAGGCGGTCGCGGTCGCCTATCGGGAGGGTCTGATCACCCGTGAGGAGACGGTGGGCTGACCCGCCGTCGCGCGGATCAGCCGGTGGGGTCGCAGTCCAGGGCGGTCAGGTCGACGGCGTCGGCCATCGCCTGCATGCCCTTGTCGTTGGGGTGTATGTGGTCGCCGCCGTCGAGGGCGGGCAGCATCTTCTCCTGGTCGTAGGGGCTGCGCAGGATGCGGTCGAAGTCGGTGACGGCGTCGAACTCGCCGCTGGTGCGGATGAAGGTGTTGACCTCCTGGCGTACGGCCTCGCCGGCCTGGTCCCATTCGTGCCAGCCCTTGAACGGGCCGACGGTCGCGCCGACGACGCACTTGCCGGCCGCGTGCGCCCGGTCGACGATCTCGCGGTAGCCCTCGATGAGGTCGTCGGCCGTGACGCCGGTGTGGGCCTTGATGTCGTTGACGCCCTGGAAGAGGAACACGGTCCGCACGCCCGGCTGGGACAGCACGTCGCGCTCCAGCCGGTTCAGGGAGCTCTGACCGGCGCCGTCCGCGAGGACCTGGTTCCCGGAGATCCCCTCGTTGGCGACGCCCTTGACCGCGGTGTCCGACTTCTGGAGCCGACGGGCGAGGTAGTCGGGCCAGCGGCGGTTCACATCAAAGGTCGACTGCCAGCCGTCGGTGATGGAGTCGCCGAGGGCGACCACGGCGCCGGTGCCCTTGGGGGCCTGCACGGAGACGGCGTCGAGGTAGAACCAGGACCCGGTCGGGATGGTCCAGGCGGTGCCGCTGTCCTCGGCGGTGTGGTCGCCCTGGGTGGCGTACGACGTCTGCAGCGCCATCCAGTGCCCGCTCGCCGGGCCGGCCGCGTCCGGGCTGTGCAGGCTGACCACGAGGTTGGACGCGGTGGGCAGCTTCCCGGGCAGCGGGTCGCTCCACACGGTGGCGCCGGCCGGCACGGTCACGGTGCGCTCGCCGCCGAAGGCCAGGCGCCGGTTGGTGCCCGGCCGCAGTTCGGCGCCCTGCTTCTGGAGGCCCGCGTAGGCGCTGTCGAAGGTGATCGGCCGGTCGCCGAAGGCGTTGGAGAGCCGGACCCGGACGCCGGTGCCGCCGACGCTGGTGTGCACGACGAGCCGGTAGCTGCGGCCTGCGACACCGTCGCCCAGCCGGTCCGCGCTCGCCGCCCAGGTGACGACGCCGCTCGGGCCGCCGGTCGCCTCGCCGGGCGCGGACTGGCAGGCGACGACCGTGAACAGGACAGCGGCCAGGGGCAGTTTGGATCTCACCGGGCGAAGTCCTTCAGGGTCACGGACTGGCCGGGCCGCAGCGAGACCGTGCGGGAGTCCTTGCCGTGGGCGACCGTCGTGGTGCGGCCGCCGACGCTGCGGATCCGCGCCTCGGTCGGCTTGCCGTCCCGCCAGTGCAGGTCGGCCTCGAAGCCGCCGCGCACGGGGACGCCCTCGACGAAGCCCGATGCGGCCCAGGCGTCCGGGAGGGCCGGGAGGAGTTCGACGTGTCCGGGCCGGGAGTACACCAGCATCTCGACCATGGCGGCGGGGGTGCCGAAGTTGGCGTCGATCTGGAAGATGCCCCGGCCGCGCTCCACCTCGTAGATGTCGAAGAGGTTGAAGGCCGTGCCGTTGCTGCCGTCGGTGGAGGGGCGGAGGTTGTTGACGATGAGCTGGTAGGCGTTGCCGGCGTTCTTGAGGCGGGCCCAGCACAGGCTGCGCCAGGCGTTGGCCCAGCCGAAGCTCTCCATGCCGCGTGCGGTGAGCAGCGCGGTGGCACCGGCGACGAGGTCGGCCGGGGTGGATCCGTCGGGGCGGATGCGGTCGCCCGGGAACAGGTTGATCAGCGGGGACAGGTGGCGGTGCGTGGTCTCTCCCAGGTTGTCCGACGACATCCACTCCTCCAGCCAGCCGCTGGCAGGGCTGACGTGCGGCAGGTACAGCTTTCTGCGCAGTGCGGCGACGGTGTCCGCGAAGCCTGCGTCCCGCCGGAGCTCGGCGGCCGCGGTGCAGTAGTTCCCGAACAGTGTCCACACGACTTCCTGAGCATAGGTGATGCCCTTGGCGTCCTGCGGGCCGTGTTCCGGGGACCAGTCGCTGTCGTCGACGAGCACCTCCTTGGAGGTGCCGGGGAGGGTGATGGTGAGCAGTCGCGCCTCCCAGAACTCGCAGGCGCCCTTGAGGAGGGGGTAGATCTTCGCCAGGTACTCGCGCGAGCCGGTGTACTCGTAGTGCTCCCACAGGGTGGTGCACAGCCAGGCGTTGCCCGCCGGGTGCCACCACCAGCCGCTGCCGCCGTAGGGGTTGGTGGAGAAGGCGACGGCCCAGCCGGCGTTCCTGCCGCTGGAGTTGCGGTAGCGGTTGCGCGGGTCGTTGTACAGGCGGCGGGTGAGGTCGTTCCAGGACGGCAGCTGGGCGACGCAGTAGTCGGTGAAGGCGTCGAAGCACGGGGACAGGCCCGTGCGGTCGGCCATCCAGTAATTCATCTGGATGTTGATGTCGGTGTGGTAGTCGCCCATCCAGTCCGGGTCGTTGCCGTCCAGCCACAGGCCCTGCAGGCCCAGCGGGAGGCTGCCGCGGGAGCCGCAGATCATCAGGTAGCGGCCGAACTGCAGGTAGGCCGCCTCCAGTTCGGGATCGGGCTCGGGGTCACGGCTGCGGGCGTGCAGGCGCTCCCAGGTGTCGAGTTCGCGCTGCTCGGCGGAGGACGTGCCGAGGGAGAGGCCGAATCGTCCGTACAGGGTGCGGTAGTCGGCGACATGCGTGCGCCGCAGGGCGTCGGCGGACTCCGCGGCGGTGGCGCGGACCTTCGTGCGGGCGAGTCGCTCGGGGTCGAGCGAGGGGTCGCGGAAGCCGGAACCGGCATCGGGCGCGTAGTTGGTTCCGGCGGTGACCACGACGGTGAGGTCCTTGCAGCCGGTGAAGTCGATGCGGGTCCCGTCGACGGTGACCTTGCCTCCGGTGCCGCGGGCTTTGACGGCGGCACCGTAGCGCAGGCCGTTGGGGAGGGTCGCGGCGAAGGAGTCGGCGGCGGTGGGGTGTTCGCCGTGGGTGCCGGTGAGGGTGATGGTGCCGGTGTAGCGGCCGCCGCCGCTCTGGGTGAAGCGCAGCACGATGACGTCGTCGGGCCGGCTGGCGTACAGCTCCCGCCGGTAGGTGATGCCGGAGCGGACGTAGGAGCTGGTGACCAGGCCCTGGGCGAGGTCGAGCGTGCGACGGTAGCCGCTCACGCCGCCGAGGTCGTGGTCGGGGATGTCGACGGTGAGCTCGGCCAGCAGGGTGAACGAGCCGAAGTCGTCGCGGCCGTAGGGGAACTGGCCGTCCTGGTCGAGGGTGTCGTTGAGGCCGCCGGTCCACATGGTGGCGTCGGTGATCAGGAGGAGTTCGCGGCCGGGGTCGTTGCTCGCGAGGGCGCCGATGCGGCCGTTGCCGACGGGCAGGCCCTGTTCGATGAGCGAGCCCTTGTCGCCCGGTGCCTGCCACCACAGCCGGTGGCGTGCGGCGTCGGCGGGCAGCGGGACTTCGGCGGGGCGGGCGGGTGCGGCGGTGGCGGTGAAGGCGGGCAGCGTGCCGAGGGCGGCGGTGAGGCCCGCGGTGGTGGCGAGGGAGAGGACGGTTCTTCTGCTCGGCTCGTTCGGGCTGGTGTCCATGTGCGGCTCCGGGGTCGTCCGGGCCGGGGCCCGGCGCGCGGCCGGGCCCCGGCGGGGGGAGATCAGAGGGACTTCGGTACGTCGATCCGGTCGATGTCCGGCGCGTAGCCGGTGCCGCTGTCGAAGGTGACGGTGTTGGTCCCGGCCTTGAGCTTCACCGGCACGTAGACGCTGTTGACGGTCCCCCAGTCACCGGTGGAGGGGAGCTTGTGCGAGGTGGCGCCGCCGTCGCCCGCGGAGACGAGGACCGAGCGGGCGTCACCGCTGACGTAGGCGACCTTGATCTGGTAGATGCCGGCCTTGGCCACCACGACGTCGTTGACGGTGACCTTGCCGCCGACGTAGAGGTTGCCGACCTTCTTGCCGCCGGAGCAGGCGGAGCAGTCGGCCACGGAGGCGTTGCCGCTCAGCGTGTTGGAGCCGGCTTCGGCCTCGTACGCGGTCCAGGCGAGGTCGGTGCCGCGCGGGGTGACGGTGAACAGGCGGGAGCCGTGGGCCGGGAGGGCCTGGGTGATCTTGTCGGTGTAGGTGCCGAGGCCTTCCTTGTTCCACACGTCGCGCACGGCGGCCTTGCCCTTGAAGCCGAGGGCCTGCCAGTTCGCGGTCACCGAGGCGGGTGCGTCGGCGAGGTTGAACAGGGCCACGGTGTAGGTGCCGTCGGGGTTCTTCGCGGCCCACACCTGCTGCGGGTCGGAGGCGGTGACCGGCTCGGCGGGCGGGGCGCTGCTCTGGTTGATCTCGATGACCTCGCGGTTGGTCAGCAGCGACAGGCCGTAGGAGTCGAGCCTGGTGAGGTCGTCGCCGGTGAACAGCGGGGACTTGGCGATGGCCCAGAGGGTGGCGTAGCTCTGTCGTTCGGCCCTGGTGAGGCCGTCCATCTCGCCGTTGCCGACGTTGAGGGAGTCGAGGTCGTTCCAGCCGCCGGGGCCGGCGTGGTCGGTCCAGGCGGGGGCGTCGTCCCAGCGGTCGTCGACCGAGTTCTCCCAGGTGACCAGGGTGTTGCAGTAGCACTCGACGTCGGTGTCGATGCGCCAGCCGTTGGAGTACTTCTTCCAGTCCGCGACGTGCCCGTAATCCAGGGACCAGGACAGTTCCAGGTGGATCGGGCGGCCGGCCGTCCTGATGGCCTTCTGCCAGGCGGCGACGTCGGCGACGTTGTCGTAGTTGTCGCCGTTCTTGAACGAGCCGGGGCCGACGCCGTCGAGCTTCAGGAAGTCGTATCCCCAGTCGGCGAACATCTGCGCCTGGGAGTCGATGTACTTCTGCGCGCAGGGATCCGAGAAGTCGATCTTGTAGGCGCTGTCCCAGCCGTTGGTGGTGCGCAGGTCGTCGTGGACGATGTCGCCTGTGGTGCAGCCCTCGGCGTTCCAGATGGGGTTCTTGCCGTCGTTGTACGCCCCCTTCTCCAGGCCGACCGGGAGGTAGATGCCGGCTTTCAGGCCCTTGGCGTGGATGCGGTCGGCGACGGCCTTCATGCCGCTGGGGAAGCGCACCGGGTCGGCCTTCTGCCGGCCGTACTCGTCGAACCGCGACTTCCAGGACCAGTCCATCCACCAGCCGGCGTCTATGTTGACGTACTCGTAGCCGTACTTCTTGAGCTTGGCGGCCATGGCGTCGGTCTGCTTGATGACGTTGGCCTCGGACAGGTAGCTGTAGTCGCCCTTCGGGTTGAGGCCCGGGTACCTCGACGACTGCATGGTCCAGCTGGTCCAGCCCATGTAGGGCTTGGCGGCCACTTCGGTGCCGGCCGGGGCGGCCGGGGGCGTGGTGGTCTCGGCCTGCGCGGCGGGGACGGCGGCGGTGACACCGGCGGTGAGGGCCAGGACCACCACGGCTCTCAGGGCGCGTGCGGGCATGGCGGAGTACGAGGATGACCTCATGGGTCGGGCCTCCCTGGGTTGGTTCAGCGGCTCTGGCGCTGGTCGTCGGCTCGGATGAAGGACTGGATCGCGGTGGCCGCGGCCCCGCGCGCCCACTCCTCGAAGGGCAGTGGGCGGGTCTGTACATCGCACTGGGCGGCGGTGCCGAACGCTGCCGCGGCGAACGCGTCGCGGATCTGTTCGGCGAACAGGTCGTAGGCGGCGAGGCCCTCGCCGGAGATGATCACCCGCTCGGGTCCGAGCAGGTTGGCCACGGTGGCGATGCCCCGGCCGATCGCCTCGCCCGCGCGGGCGTAGGCCTCACGGGCTCCGGCGTTCCCCCGGTGGGCGAGCGCTGCCGCCTCGGCGGTGTCGGCGACCTCGACACCGGTGCTCTCGCGGATCCGCCGGACGATCGCGGCGTCCCCGGCGATCGCCTCCACGCAGCCGCGGTTGCCGCAGTGGCAGGGCGGGCCGGCCGGGTCGACAGTCACGTGCCCGATCTCCCCGGCCACGCCGTGCGCCCCGGCGACGACCCGGCCGTGCACCACGAGGCCGCAGCCGATGCCGGCACCGACGGTCACCACGGCGAAGTCGGACAGTCCGACTCCGGCGCCGAACCACTGCTCGGCGACGGTGAGGGCCCGTACGTCGTTGTCGACGGTGACCGGCAACCCGGTGGTGGTGGCGGCGAGTTCGGCGAGGGGCACGTCCCGCCACTCCAGGAACGGCGAGTAGCGGACGACTCCGGCGCCGCGCTCCACGTCTCCGGAGACGGCGATGCCGAGGCCGAGGACCGGGACGCCGAGCTCGCCGGCCTCCGCGAGGAGGGTGCCCGTGAGTTCGGCGAGGGAGGCCAGCACGCTCCCCGGCTCCCGGTCGGGGAGCGGGGCGTGGCGGGCGACGCGGATGCGGCAGCACAGGTCGGTGAGCACGCCGATGACCTCGTCACCGGTCACTTTCAGGCCGATGAACAGCGCCCGTCCCCCGTCGACCCGTACCGGGTTGGCGGGGCGGCCGAGCGCGGGGCGGGCGGTCTCGTCCACGTCTTCCACCAGGTAGCCGGCCTCTATCAGGGGCCGTACCGCCTTGGTGACGGCCGCCGGGGACAGTCCCGCGCGCCGGGCCACCTCCAGACGGGTGAGGGGCCCGTGACTGAGGACGGTGGTGAAGATCTGCGAGGCGGCCGGCGTGTTGGCCGGAAACGTCTCGGTGCGGTGGATCGAGGGCATGACCGGAACCTAGAGCGCTTATTTTCTGTCGTCAATAAAAGAAGCAGGATTCGTTCGAGGGCTCCGGATCCGGCCGTTCGAGGACTCCTACCCGGTGATCGAGGTCTGTCCAACTGTGCGTCGTCCGTGGCGATGTGACGGGATGCGAGAAGGTTGCCCCGCACGCAGATGATCGTTCTCGTATCGGCAGCACATCGGTATCGGCAGCACGTCGAAGGAAACGGGAGGAACCCGCATGGTCTCAGCAGCGGTGGTCAGAGGTACGGCGGTGACGGCGGCCCTCGTGTCGCTCCTGACGGTCCCCGCGCAGGCCGCACCCCTGAAGCCCGGCACCACGAGGGCCGGTGCCCCGGCCCCGGACGTCACGGGTCTGTGGAACGTCCTGCGCACGGCGCAGCGCAACGGCGCGCCCGGCGCGATGGCGCGTCTGCAGGACCGCGACACGGTCCACTGGGCGGCCGTCGGCGTCGCCGACCGGAAGACCGGACGGGCTCTCAGCAACTCGGACCGGTTCCGCATCGGCAGCATCACCAAGGTCTTCTCGGCGGTCGTCCTGCTGCAACTGGCCGAGGAGAAGAAGCTGACGCTCGACGCCCCGGTCGACCGCTATCTGCCGGGGCTGCTGCCCGACAAGCGCATCACGGTGCGCCATGTGCTCAGCCACCGCAGCGGCCTGTACGACTACACCAACGACATGTTCGCCCGGACGGTTCCCGGCTTCGAGGCGGTCCGCAAGAAGGTCTTCACCTACCGTCAGCTGGTGAACCGCTCCTTGGCCAAGCCGCGGACCACCAAGCCGGGCGGGGCGTACTCGTACTCCAACACCAACTTCGTCGTCGCGGGCATGCTCATCGAGAAGCTGACCGGGCGCCCGGTGGCGACCGAGTACCGCGACCGGATCATCGAGCCGCTGATGCTGACCGACACCTTCTACGTGCACCCCGGCACGAAGATCCCCGGCCGGTACGCCCGCGGCTATCTCACCCCGGACACCGCGGGCGCGGCGCTCGTCGACGCCACCGAGCAGACGGCGTCCTGGGCGCAGAGCGCGGGCGCGGTCATCTCCAGCACCCGGGACCTCAACACCTTCCTGTCGGCGCTGCTCGGCGGCCGGCTGACCTCCAAGGCGCAGCTGGCCCAGATGCAGCGCTGGGTGCCGGCGGGCACGACCACGGCGTACGGACTGGGGCTGCGGCGGCGCGATCTGCCGTGCGGGGTCTCCGTCTACGGCCACACCGGCGCCGTACAGGGCTACTACTCCTACGCGTTCGCGTCCAAGGACGGCAAGCGCAGCCTGGCCGCGGTCGCCACCGCCTCCAACAACGGCACGCTGCACAACACGATGCTGCGCACGCTGGAGTCCGCCTTCTGCGGCAAGCCGACGAAGAAGGCGCGGCCCGCCGCGACGCCCGTCGAACGGCACGAGGAGATCGCGCCGGACCACACGCTCAACCTCGACGACGAGGACTGACGTCGCACGTCGGGTGGGAACCCTCGGGATCCGGTGTGCGTTTTGCGGACATCCCCACCGGATCCCGAACGACCCACCAGGACGGCCCGATGAGCGAGTTGGTCCCCGGGGGCAACCTGCCCCTCCCGGGCGGCGGCGTGACCGTCCGGGTGCCCGGCCCCTTCGACGTGTCCGCACTCGTCACCGACGACAGCGGCAAGGTGCGGGGCGACGCCGACTTCGTGTTCTACAACCAGCCGTCCGCGCCGGGCGCACGCCTGCACGGCGACACGCTGACCGTCGACCCGCCGCGGCTGCGCTCCGGGGCGACCCGGGTCACGGTGGTCGTCAGCCCGGCCGACCCCGGCACTCCCCTGGGCCGGCTGCCCGCACCGGTGCTCCAGGTCACCGACGCGGGCGGGCGCCCGATCGCCCGGTTCGCCCCGCCGCGCCCTGGGCCGGAGACCGTGCTGCTGCTCGCCGAGGTCTACCGGCGCGGCGACGGCTGGAAGCTGCGGGCCCTCGGGCACGGGTACGCGGACGGACTGGCGGGGCTCGCGCGCGACTTCGGGGTGGACGTGATCGAGGACGCCACGCCCTCGCCGGCCGGGCGGACGGCCGTCCCTCCCATGCCCGGTGTTCCGCCGATGCCCACGACACGCTCCACGATGCAGACGCTGGCCGGCCTGACCGTCCCGGACCTTCCCTCCCTCGATCCGGACGGCTTCCTGGGGCTGGTCAACTCCGCCCGGGCAGGCGTCGGTTCGCCGCCCGTCGCCCTCGACTCCCGACTCGCCTCCGCCGCGCGGGCCCACGCCTGCGCGATGGCCGCGGCCGGCCGGCTCGGCGTCGAGGGCGGCGACGGCGTCTCCGTGTACCAGCGCCTCACCGCCACCGGATACGCGTACACGACCGTCGGCGAGCACCTGGTCTCCGGTCCGCGCACCCCGGCCGAGTTCGTCGCGTACTGCCTGCGCACCGAAGGCGCTCGCCGCACCCTGCACGACGCGGCCTTCACGCACGCCGCCGTGGCGTCGGTCAGCGGCGGCCGCTCCGGCGACATGTACTGGACGGCGCTGTGGGCCAGGCCGCTCGCGCCGGGCGATCTGCCCCGTACCGCTGCCGAGGTCGTCGACCTGACCAACCGGGAACGGGTCAGGGCCGGGCTGCGCCCGCTGTCCGCCGATCCCTCGCTGACCACGGCCGCGCAGTCCTACAGCGCCGACATGGCGGCCCGTGCCTTCTACTCCCACACCTCGCCCGAGGGGACCCAGCCGTGGGACCGGGCAGCCGCGGCGGGCTCCCGGATGCGCGCGATCGGCGAGAACATCGCGTGCGGCCAGCGCTCCCCCGCCGAGGTCGTGGAAGGCTGGATGAACAGCCCGGGACACCGCGCCAACATCCTCAAGCGCGACTTCACCCACATAGGCATCGGCTTCGCGGGCGGCGGCCCGGCGGGCACGTACTGGACACAACTCTTCGGCGGCTGACAAATCGGGGCCGCGACACGCCGCGATCTAGGCGGAACGGTGCCGTCCGGGACACGATGCCCGCATGAAGGGTGACCTCTTTTCCAGCGAGCACATGGTCCAGCCGGCCGCGGCGCCGGGCATGACGATCGAGAACGCCAAGTGCATCAGGTACGCGGTCAACGGCGAGATGCACGCCCGCCAGGGCGCCATGGTCGCCTACCGCGGCAACCTCCAGTTCGAGCGCAAGGGCCAGGGCGTGGGCGGCATGCTCAAGCGGGCCGTGACCGGTGAGGGGCTGCCGCTGATGGCGGTGCGCGGTCAGGGCGAGGCCTGGTTCGCGCACGAGGCGCAGAACTGCTTCATCGTCGACGTCGACCCCGGCGACGAGTTCACGGTCAACGGCCGCAACGTGCTGTGTTTCGACGCCTCGCTGTCGTACCGGATAGCGACGGTGAAGGGCGCCGGCATCACCGGCGGCGGTCTGTTCAACAGCGTCTTCACCGGTCAGGGCCGGCTGGGCCTGATCTGCGACGGCAACCCGCTGGTCATCCCGGTCTCGCAGCAGTACCCCGTGTACGTCGACACCGACGCGGTCGTCGGCTGGACCGCCGGGCTCCAGACCTCGCTGCACCGCTCGCAGTCCCTCGGCTCGATGCTGCGCGGCGGTTCCGGTGAGGCCGTGCAGCTGATGCTGCAAGGTCAGGGCTATGTCGTCGTACGGCCGAGCGAGGCGACACCGCAGAAGCCGCAGCAGCACTGAAGCGTCCCCGCGAGGTGATCTGCGCCTCACGAGCAACCCACTCCACCCTGCCGACGTCTTGATCGACAACAGGTGAAGCCCTGGCCGAGCATGTGGCCAGGGCCGGTTCTCAATGCTCTATACACACCATGTATACCGATGACGTATACGCACCATGTATACCCAGCGAGTAGACACGGCGTGTATATCGATCGAAAGGCATCGATGTACGGCAAGGCATTCGCCCCGGAGTACCAGGGCGCCCTGACCACTCTGTCCGTGAACGCGTCCCTCACCGACGTGCTGGCCGCCGGCACCGAGCAGTTGAGAGCGGCCGAGCGGTCCGGACAGCACGGCGAGGCGGCCCGCTCCGGGCTCGCGGTCGCCGAGGCGCACCGCCGGCTGGGGCAGATCGGGGACGCCGACCGCGCCTGGAAGGCGAGCTACCGCGCGGCCCGCGAGGCCGACGACCGGGGGGCGATGGCCTGGGCGCTGTGGAGCGGCGGCACGCTGGCCCGCCAGCGCGGCGCGTTCCCGCTGGCCCGGCGGCTCCTCCAGCTCGCGGCGGACCTCGGTGAACACGGCGGCGACATCGTCGTGCGCGGCTACTCGCTGGCCGGGCTCGCGGAGACCGGCCGGATCCAGGGCGACTACGCGGCCGTCCACCGGCTGCACGAGCAGCTGCTGGCCGAGGCACGGCGGCGCGGCGAGGCCCGGCACACCGTGTGGGCGCTGGAGGGCATCGCGCAGATCCACCGCAACACCGGCTCGTACGACACCGCGTACTCCCTGTTCGAGGAGGCGGCCGAGATCGCCGCGGGCGCCGAGGACCGCCGCGGCCACGCCTGGGCGCTGCGCGGGCTCGCCGACGTCGTCTCCGTGCGCGACGGCGACGTGGAGCGGGCGCTGGCCCTGCTGTCCGATGCGGAGACCACGTGTCGCGCCATGAAGCTGTCCAGCGCGCTGGCCTACAACCACAAGATGCGCGGCAACGTCCTCTACCGGGCCGGGCGTTACACCGAGGCGCGGTCGATGTACGAGCAGGCGCTGTCGGAGTTCCGGGCGATGAGCGAGCCGCGCGGGGAGGCGCTGTCCCGGCTGGGGCTGGCGAAGTCGCGTGCCCAGCTCGGGTGCGACCGCGCGGAGACGGCCGCCGAACTGGCCGAGCTGGCCGACGTGCTGGAGCGGATCGGGCTGCGGCACGCGCGGGAGATGGTGGGACGGGCCCAGCGGGAGTTCGGCATCGACGCGGGCGCGGAGGCGGTGGGCGCCCGATGACCGGCTCCTCTTCGGCCCTGCGGGCTCCGTCCGGCGCCCGCCGGCGCACCTCGACGGTCCAGTTCGCGGTGGACGCCGGTGAAGTTCTCGACCGCTGCCGGACCTTGGTGGGGCCCGCGCTGCGGGAGGCCGTGGAGCGGACCCATCCGTGGGTCGGCGAGATGGCCGCGTACTCCTTCGGCTGGTGCGAGGTCGGCGGCGCGCCGGCCGTGGCCTCCGGCGGCAAGGGCGTCCGGCAGGCACTCGCCGTACTCGGCGCCGAGGCGGCCGGCGCGCCCGGCCGGGCCGCGGTGCCCGGTGCGGTCGCGGTGGAGCTGGTGCACGCCTTCTCCCTGCTGCACGACGACATCATGGACGGCGACGAGGCACGGCGCCGCCGCCCCACGGTGTGGAAGGCGTACGGCACCGGACCGGCCGTCCTCGCCGGGGACGCGCTGTTCGCGCTGGCCGTCGAGACGCTCGCCGCGGCACCGGAGGGCCCCCGGGCGGTGCGGCTGCTGTCCGTGGCCCTGCAGGACCTGGTGCGCGGACAGGCGGACGACCTGCTGTTCACCACGCGCCCCTGGACCGGGCCGGAGCGGGTGCGGCCGGACGAGTACCGGACGATGGCCGAGCACAAGACGGGCGCCCTGCTGGGCTGCGCCGCCGCACTCGGCGCCCTGCTCGGCGGCGCCCCGACCGCGACCGTCGACGCGCTCGACCGCGTGGGCCGGCACCTGGGCATCGCCTTCCAGATCGTGGACGACCTGCTGGGCATCTGGGGCGACCCCGCCGTCACCGGCAAACCGGTGCACGGCGATCTGCGGGAGCGCAAGAAGACGTATCCCGTGCTGGCCGCGCTCGACACGCCCCTCGCCGGCCGGCTCGCCGTACTGCTGGAGTCGGCCGCCGGGCCCGGCGAGGCGGCCGCGCTGATCGAGGAGGCCGGCGGCCGCTCCGCCGCGCTCGCGGAGGCACGGCGTCATGTCGCCGCCGTGGAGGCGGCCCTGGCGGACGTACCACTGCGGGAGGGGCCCGCCGAGGAACTGCGCTCGCTGCTCGACTTCCTCGTGCGGCGCGATCTGTGAGCACCCGGTCCCCGTGTGCGGCGGTGGTCTTCTCCGGGGCCGCGCCGCCGCCCGCGACACCGGCTTGACCGGCGGCGTCCCGCGCGTCAGGGTGCCAGCGGCGTGGATCCCCGCCCCACGCCGGAAAGGTGACTGCCTTGATCGGGATCTCGGACGTCGAAGCCGCGGCCGACCTCATCGCCGGACGCGTCGTACACACTCCGACCGTACCCAGCCCCGGCCTGTCCGCCCTGCTCGGCGTCCCGGTCACGGCCAAGCTCGAACTCCTCCAGCGCACCGGGTCGTTCAAGGCGCGCGGGGCGACGGCGAAGCTGCTGTCGCTCAGCGAGGACCAGCGGGCCGCCGGGGTGGTGGCGGTCAGCGGCGGCAACCACGGCATCGCCCTGGCGATGACCGCCGCCGTCCTCGACGTGAAGGCCACGGTGGTCATGCCGCGCTCGGCGCCCGCGCACGCCGTGCGGATCGCCGAGGACGCCGGGGCGTCCGTGCGGCTCACCGACGACATGGCCGGAGCCTTCTCGCTCGTGACCCGGCTGCGGGACGAGGGGCTGACCCTCGTCCACCCCTTCGACGACCCCTTGGTGATCGCCGGTCAGGGCACCGTCGGTCTCGAGCTGGACGCAGACGCCGGTGAACTCACCGACGTGATCGTCAGCGTCGGGGGCGGCGGGCTCATCGCCGGGGTCGCGGCGGCGCTGCGGGCCCGGCGTCCCGACGTGCGGATCTGGGGCGTGGAGACCGAGGGCGCCGAGGCCATGTCCCGGGCGCTGGCGGCGGGCGGGCCGGTGCCGGTGGAGCTCGCGTCGATCGTGTCGACGCTCAGCGCGCCCACGGTGTCGCAGCTGACGTACGACCATGTGTCCGCCCAGGTCGACGAGGTGCTCGTGGTCCCGGACCGGGAGGCGGTACGGGGCGTGCTCGACCTCGCCGAGCACGCCAAGGTGTGGACCGAGCCGGCCGCGGGCTGTCTGCTGCCGGCCGCCCGGCACGTCCTGGAGCGGGTCGGGGGCGGCGCCCGGCTCGGGCTGGTCGTGTGCGGAGGCAACGCGACGACCTCCGACGTGCTCCGCTGGGCGACGGATTTCGGACTTCACTGAGGCATTCGAGCCCAATTCCGTCGCCTTTTCGTCAGCTTACTCAGGCGTCAGAAAGCAAATGAAAAGAAGCGCCCTTTGGTTGAGGATTTCGTTGAACGCTTCCCGTGACGTCTCGCGTACTTCCTGTGGGAAATGAGAGCCGGCGGTTCAGCAAGGGATGGCCATGGTCAAGGCGCGCGTCTCCACATCCGAGTTGGTTGCCGGAAGGTACCGTCTCGTCAATGTCGTCCATCGCGAGACGAACCGCGTCGGCTACTACGCCGAGGACCTGGAAACCGAACGTGCGTGCCTTCTGACGCAGATCGGGCTTCCCGGCGATCCGGGCCCGGACGACACGCGCCGGGCCACCTCGCGCATCCTGCGCACCTCGGAGCGGATAGGGCTGCTGCGCCCGGGCCGGGTGGCCACCGTGCTGGACGCCGTCGAGGCGTCCGGCAGCCTGTGGATCGTCACCGAATGGATCGACGGCACACCGCTGGGGGAACTCCTCGCCCAGCAGGGCACGTTCAACTATGTACGGGCCGCGCGTATCGGTCTCGAACTGCTCGATGTGCTGGAGGCCGCGCATGTCGCGGGCATCACGCACGGCGAACTCAGCCCTGGCCAGGTGTTCGTGGGCGCCGACGGGTCGGTCGTGGTCACCGGCTTCGGCCTGGCCGGCGCCACCCTCGCGCCCCGGGTCGCAGCACCGTCGTACGCCTCGCCGGAGCAGGCCCGCGACGAGCGGATCGGGCCTGCCTCCGATCTGTGGGCGCTGGGCGCGATCCTCTACACGATGGTCGAGGGGCGCCCGCCGTACCGCGAACGGGACCGGCCCGAGACCACGTTGAAGGGGGTCGACCGCCTTCCGCTGCGCGCCCCGGTGCGCGCCGGGCCGCTCACCCAGGCCGTGCAGGGGCTGCTGCGCAAGGACTCGCGGGAGCGGCTGAGCAGACCGGTGGTCCGCGAGGCCCTGGACCGCGTCATCAGCGACGACCCGGAGACGGCCGCGCAGGCCGTGCACCGCCCCCGGCTGCGCGGTCGGTACACCGTCGCCCCCACCTGGGGCAGACGCGCCATGGTCATCGGCACGGCGCTGGCCGTGGTCACCGTCGCCGCCACCGTCCTCGTCGTGACCAACGGCACCCAGGACGACTCGGACTCCTCGGCGACGGGTGCGGCGCCCACCCCGTCCGCCTCCGCCGGCGCGCCGACGGGCCAGTCCCCCACCGTCACGCCCAGCACCTCCCCCACCCGGGAGGAGACGGGGACGGAGTCCGGGTCCGGGTCGAAATCCCCCAGCACCTCCCCCTCGGGTACGGCGCTGCCCGACGGATTCCGCACGTACACATCACCCGACGGCTTCTCCATCGCCCTGCCCCAGGGCTGGGAGCCCGTGGCCACCAGCCGCGCCTCGGACGTGGCGTACCGCGTCTTCTTCGGCGCCGAGGGCGACGATCGCAGGCTGACGATCACCTACAGCGAGGCTCTCGGACCGGACCCCGTCGCGGTATGGCGTGACGACGTCCAGCCCGATCTGGAGGAGCGCAGCGGTTTCGAGCGGATCGGCGACATCGAGGCGACCACGTACCAGGGTTACCGGGCCGCCGACATGGAGTGGGTCTCGGACAAGGACGGCACCCGGTTGCGCACTCTCGGGCGCGGGTTCCTCGTCGACGACCACCGTGGCTACTCGCTGCGCTGGACGACGCCGGAGGAGGACTGGGACGACGCCGTGAACCGGAAGGCCCTGGACACGTTCCTGCGGACCTTCCGGGTTCCCGGCGACTGATCAGGCCGACGCGCGAGGGGCACTCATCGCCCGCAGCGACCTGGCGTGGAGCGGGTCCGTGCGCCAACGGGCCGTGAACGTACGGTCCTTGAGCGAACACGTCACTTCCAGGTGGTGCGGGGTCTCCAGGAAGGCGACGTCGACGGCGAGGGTGTCGGCGTCGGTCCAGCCACCGCTCGCCGCGGTGGGCACCGGCCCCTCGGTGACGGTCCATCCGGTCTCCCCGAGCCGCACCTCCAGCGGGTGCCCGTCCTCGGTGAGCGTCAGCGTCCAGCCGTCCGCGCCGGGTGCGAGGTCGATCGCCGTCAGCTTCGGAAGCGGTGCGCAGACACCGCCGTCGGGTGTGAACGCGGCGGCGGACCAGGTCTCGGCCCCCTCGGGCGGCGCGGGCTCACCGGAGGCGGGCGGCAGCGCCAGTCCGGCCAGCCGCGCCGCGAGGGCCGCGTCGGCAGCCTCGCCGCCCGTGCGGGGCGCGGGCCCGAACGCGGGCAGCAGGTGTTCCCAGACCAGGTTCAGCACGGTCTGCAAGTCCCAGGTGTCCGCCGTCGTCGCGATCACGGCGTCGTGCTCGGGCAGCACGATGCAGAACTGGCCGAAGGCGCCGTCGCCGCGATAGCCGTGCCGGGACATCCAGAACTTGAAGCCGTAGCCCAGCTGCCAGTCGTCCCCCGGCATCCCACCGGCGTTCGCGACCTGCACGCGCGTGGCCTCGGTGACCCACGACTCGGGCAGCAGCCGCTCGCCCTCCCAGACACCGCGGTTCAGATACAGCTGGCCGAGTCGGGCGACGGCGTCGGTGGTGGCGTGCAGGCCGCTGAAGCCGAGTTCCTGGCCGCTGCGGTGACGCAGCCACGCGATCTCGCCGATGCCGAGCGGATCCAGCAGGCGCGGACGCAGATACTCGGTCAGCGACTGGCCGCTCGTGCGCTGCACGATGGCGGAGAGGGTGAAGGTGGCGGGCTGGTTGTAGGCGAAGACCGTGCCGGGGTCGTGCTGCGGCGGCACCAGGAGGAAGCCGCGCACGAGGTTCTCCAGGTCGCGTTCGCGTGCCTCGGCGATGGTGTCCGTCTCGTGCCCGGTGGCCATGGACGCCACGTGCCGCACCAGCATGGCGCGGCTGCGCGGGTCGGTGATGTCGGCGTCGAGTTCGGGGAAGTACGAGATCACCGGGTCGTCGAGCCGTATCAGTCCCTCGCCGACGGCGATCCCGACGGCGGTCGCGGTGAAGCTCTTGCTGATCGAGTAGAGCAGGTGGGGGCGTTCGGCGGTGTACGGCGCCCACCAGCCGGAGGCGACCAGCCGGCCGTGCCGCATGATCATCAGGCTGTGCGGCTCGATCGTGGGGGCGGCGTCGAGGGCGTCGAGGAAGGCGAGGACACCGGCGGCGTCGACGCCCTGGGCGGCGGGGGTGCTCGAAGGCAGCTCGCGGGCAGACATACGTGCATCCTCCCCCGACATCCCGACGTCGTCCGGGAGTCCTCGCACTTCAGTCCGGAAACCCGCCCCGTGCGTACCGTTTTCGAGGCTTCTGTCCGGGGGCGTGATGTGCCTCCGCGTCAGGGAGCAGTCCTGCGCACCACGCGAGCGGCGTGCGGCGAGTGCCATAAGCTGCCGGTCTGCACTTTTCGCCTTCCGAGCAGCTCGTACAGGAGAGTCACCCGTGACACTGGCGTTCGTCCCGCCCGAGACGTCCTCCGCATCCCCGGCCCCGCTGTCCGACCTCGTCGCACGCGACGCGCGCGAGTTCGGGGTCTACGCACGGACCGGTGGCTGGGCCTTCGGCCTGAAGGTGGCGCGCAGCGTCCGCCCCGGCGGGCAGGGCGCCGACGAGACGCCGAAGGTGTCCGCGAAGGAGTTCGCCGAGCTCGCGGGCTGCTCCGCCGAGCGCGTCATGCGCTACTACAAGGCCTGGGACCGGGCAGCCGACGACGGTCTCGTCCCGCAGTTCGAGGCGCTCGCGCCGGGCCAGGAGGTCGAGCTGCCGGACGCCGACGTGTGGCTCGGCTACTACGTCTCCCGCAACAGCGCGACCTCCGAGCGCGGCACCGCCATCTCCGGGGCCGCCGAGGCCGAGGGCATCCGCCCGACCAAGGCCCTGGAGGTCGCCGAGAACCCCACCGCGCTGCGCGCGGCGATCCTCGCCGACCCCTCCACCGCCCGCGCGGCCCGCCAGGCGCTCCTGGACCGCGTGCGCGAGGACCCGGAGCTTCAGGCCGAGCTGGCGCGCGACGTCGTACGCACCGACGACCTGAAGAAGGCCGTCGCCACCGAGAGCCGGTCGGCCGACCGCATCGGCTACGTCCGTCAGATTGCCGAGTCGGGTCAGATCAAGACGCCGGCCGGGCAGACCGTCGACGCGCCGGTGGACCTGCGCCAGGAGGCCGAGCGGCATCTGTCGCTCATCGACGAGCTGGAGGAGGACGAGGACACCGGCGAGTGGGCCACCGACGCCTACGACACCATGAAGTCCCTCGTCGTCGAGGCCGTGGAGGCCGACCCGGAGCTGCGGGTCCAGGAGCGGCGCACGAAGTTCTACAACAGCCTCCAGCGGGCGACGAAGGTCTTCGAGGAGCTGACCTTCGACGATGTGCAGGAGTTCGTCGAGGACGACATGGTCCAGCAGCTGGAGGAGCTCCAGCAGGCCATCGCCACCTGCATCGCCGCACTTCAGGGTACGCGGGGCGAGGCGGCGTCGCCCGAGTAGTCCGGCCTCGTCACAGCGGTGCGCCGCCGTTCACTCCGTGTGGCGGCGGCGTGCCCACAGCGGCAGCACGAACCAGCACACCAGATACCAGACGACCACACCGGCGACCAGCCAGGGCACGTAGTCGTCGTGCGTCGCGACGCGCAGGATCAGCAGGAGCGAGCCCGTCATCGTGGCGAGCAGCAGAAGCAGGCCGACGAACGTCAGCCGGGAAGCCCACTCGACCGCCTGCGGCTTGATCCGGCGCCCGGACACGAGCCGGTGCAGGGACACGGGGCCGATCAGGGCGCCGGTGGCGGAGGCACCGAGGACGACCGTCACGATGTAGATGGTCTGGTCGGTGTCCGCGAGGGTGTCGTACTTCGTCGTGAACACGACGGTGAGCAGGAAACCGAACAGGATCTGGACGCCCATCTGGGCCACCCGGACCTCTTGGAGGAGCTCGCCCCACATGCGGTCGGCGCGCTCGTCCGTGCTCTCGTCGCGTCCTTTGCGCCTCTCCTGCTCAGACATGCGATACGAGTAACCGCGGCGCCGGGCAGTGAAACGGCGGGCTCCGGGAACGGCGGGACGCCCCGGGAGCCGTGCCACGTCTACCAGCGGCTCTCCACCTGGTCCCTGATCCGCCGGTCGTAGAGGTCGCGGACTGCGGCGAGCGTGTCTGCGGACAGCTCGGGCAGTGCGGCGGCGGCCGCGTTGGCACGGGCCTGCTCGGGCGAGCGGGCGCCGGGGATGACGGTGGTCACGCCGGGCTGCTGGATGATCCAGCGCAGCGCCAGCTGGGCCGGCGTGTATCCCTCCGGGACGAGGCCGGCGAACTCGACGGCCGCCTCCACGCCGGATTCGTAGTCGACGCCGGAGAAGGTCTCGCCCTGGTCGAAGGACTCGCCGTGCCGGTTGTAGGTGCGGTGGTCGTTCGCGGGGAAGACGGTGTCCTTGGTGTACTTGCCGGACAGCAGGCCGGAGGCCAGCGGGACGCGGGCGATGATGCCGACGCCGGCCTCCCGGGCGGCGGGCAGCACCTCCAGCAGGGGCTTCATGCGGAACGCGTTGAGGATGATCTGCACACTGGCCACCCCGGGCCGGGCGATGGCGGTCAGTGCCTCGGCGCAGGTCTCCACGCTGACGCCGTACCGGGCGATGCGCTCCTCCTCGACCAGCGTGTCCAGGGCGTCGAACACCTCGTCCGTGGAGTAGACGGGCGTCGGCGGGCAGTGCAGCTGGACCAGGTCGAGGCGGTCCACGCCGAGGTTGCGCCGCGAACGGTCGTTCCAGGCACGGAAGTTGTCGAGGACGTAGTTCTCGGGGATCTGGTCGACGCGGCGGCCCATCTTGGTCGCGACGAAGATGTCCAGCTCGGGCCTGCCGCGCAGGAAGGAGGCGATGGTCTGCTCGCTGCGCCCGTCGCCGTAGACGTCGGCCGTGTCGAAGAAGGTCACCCCCGACTCGACCGCGGCGTCCAGCACCGCAAGGGCTTGCTTCTCGTCGACGTCTCCCCAGTCGGCGCCCAGCTGCCACGTACCGAGTCCGACGACGGATGCCCGCTGACCCGACCTACCGATTACACGCTCGTCCATGGCGTCAGTGTGTCATTCGCCGGCCGCCGGCGCGGAGCGGGCCCCTCCGCTGCCGTCCCCTGCGAAGCCTTCACCCGCACGAGCGAAACGGCTCGACGGGCAAGCGATTGCTGTCGGGGCGCACCCGGGCTCGGACAGACGCCTTCCTGGACCGGCTGTTCACGTAGCGCCGCTACCTGCGGGTCATCCTGCTCTGCACGGTGCTTGCGACCTTCGGCCCCAGCCAGCGCTTGAGGCGGCGCAGCGCCTCGAGCTGCCCGGCCGCCCTGTCGATCCGGTAGTACAGCTGGGGCGGTACGTACGGCAGCAGGGGTGAGTGGCGCTGTCCGAGCAGGGCGAACATCTGCTGCGGGGGCAGGTCGATATAGCGGGGCAGGCTCTCGTACCACAGGGCGCTGTGGCGGGCGGCGCTCTGGAGAGACAACAGCGCCGCCCTGCGCTCCCGTTCGTACCGGGCGAGTGCCTGCGGCAGGGCGGGCCGCTCGTGCAGCGCGCCGGCCAGGGCGATCGCGTCCTCCAGGGCGAGCGTCGTACCGGCGCCGATGGAGTAGTGGGTGGTGTGAGCGGCGTCGCCGATCAGGACGACGTTGCCGCGGTGCCAGGTGCGGTTGGTGACGGTGCGGAAGGTCAGCCACTGCGCGCCGGCGCCGGCGGAGGGGCGGCCGATGAGCGGGTGGCCGTCGAGGATCCCGGCGAAGAGCTTCTCCAGCAGGGCCAGTCCGTCGGCCTCGGGCGCCCTGTCGAGGCCGAGGCCGGTCCAGGTCCGCGGAGCGCACTCGACGACACAGGTGCCGGCGTCGGGGCCGAAGCCGTAGCCGTAGCCGTAGCACCAGATCCAGCCGTGGTCGGTCTCGACGAAGGCGAAGGTGAACGCGTCGAAGGCCTTGCTGGTGCCGAGCCAGAGGTAGCGGTTGCGGCCGCTGTCGATCCGGGTGCCGAAGTGGTCGGCGTGGCGGGTGCGCAGGGCGCTGTGGACGCCGTCGCCCGCGACGACGAGGTCGGCGGCGGGCAGGTCGTCCGGGGTGATCGTGCTGCCGAACTCCAGGCGTACGCCGAGCGAGCGGGCGCGTTCGGCGAGGATCTCCAGCAGCCGGTGGCGGCCGATGCCGTGCCCCTCGTCGCCGGGCCGACGGGTCGTCAGGTCCCGTACGTGGGCCACGCCCTCGCTCCAGCGGACCGAGTTCTCCTCGATGGCGCGAGCCGTCTCGGGGTCGTGGGCGCGCAGCTGGTCGAGCAGTCCGCGCCAGTACGTCACGCCCCAGCCGTAGGTGGTGCCCTCGGCGTTGCGTTCATGGACGGTGACGTCGTGGGACGGGTCCCGCAGCTTGAGCAGGATCGAGAGATACAGACCGGCGGGCCCGCCACCGACACAGGCGACCTTCACACATACCCCTAGATATTTCCCCAATACGGTCAATTCGGATCCGCAGGTTAGCAGGGCCGTGGCGACTTCTCGTGACGTTCCGGATCGCGCCAGTTTCAGCGGGTGAGACACACCACTGACGCCCCGTCCGCCAGCCAAGGACCACCGGGAACACGGCTCCCGGGAGAAGGAATTGCCCGTTCCGGGTAGGCGGGGCACCCACTCGCAGCAAGATCATCTCTGTTCAAGCTTGCACGACATGTAGCCACTTGTCCGGATCGAAGCCAACCGCTCGCAACCGATTTCTCCCACTCTCGTGGGGCCCGATAGGCATGCGGAGTCAGCACCCGAACGCACCATCGAACCCACCCAGGAGATCCGTATGCCGGAACTCAGCCGTCGCCGCGCGCTCACCGCCACGGCCGCCCTCGCCACCGCCGCCGGCGCCGGTGGCCTCGTCCAGACGCTCAACGCCCCCGCCGCATCCGCCACCGGACAGCGCCGGCACTCGGAGCACACCGGCCACCAGGAGCACGTCCAGCACACCCCGGCACCCTTCGACGAGGTCTACAAGGGCCGCCGGATCCAGGGCCGGCCCGCCTCGGGCGGCGCCCACCAGCATCACGGCGGCGGCTACGCCGTGTTCGTCGACGACGTCGAGCTGCACGTCATGCGCAACGCCGACGGCAGCTGGATCAGCGTCGTCAGCCACTACGACCCGGTGCCCGGCCCGCGGGCCGCCGCCCGCGCCGCCGTGGACGAGCTCCAGGGCGCGGCCCTGCTGCCCTTCCCCGCCAACTGAACCGCCGCACCCGCACTCTGGAGCACCCGCAACCATGACCGTCCGCAAGAACCAGGCCGTCCTGACCGCCGACGAGAAGCGCCGATTCGTCGCCGCCCTCCTGGAGTTGAAGCGCAGCGGCCGCTACGACTCCTTCGTCACGACCCACAACGCCTTCATCGTCAGCGACACCGACCACGGCGAACGCACCGGCCACCGGTCACCGTCGTTCCTGCCCTGGCACCGCAGATTCCTCCTCGAGTTCGAGCGCGCCCTGCAGGAGGTGGACGCCTCGGTCGCGCTGCCGTACTGGGACTGGAGCACCGACCGCTCGATACGGTCCTCGCTGTGGGCGCCGGACTTCATGGGCGGCACCGGGCGCAGCCGCGACGGACAGGTGCTGGACGGGCCGTTCGCGGCGTCGACCGGGAACTGGCCGATCAAGGTGCGCGTCGACGGCCGTACGTTCCTGCGCCGCTCGCTGGGCACTGCCGTACGGGACCTGCCGACCCCGGCCGAGGTGGCGTCCGTGCTGGCCATGGCCACGTACGACATGGCGCCCTGGAACAGCGCCTCGGACGGCTTCCGCAACCACCTCGAAGGCTGGCGCGGGGTCAATCTGCACAACCGGGTCCATGTGTGGGTCGGCGGGCAGATGGCCACCGGCGCGTCGCCCAACGATCCGGTGTTCTGGCTGCACCACGCCTACATCGACAAGCTGTGGGCGGACTGGCAGCGGCGCCACCCCGGCTCCGGCTATCTGCCGACCGCCGGGACGCCGAACGTGATCGATCTGGGCGACACGATGAAGCCGTGGAACGACGTGCGCCCCGCCGATCTGCTGGACCACACCGCGCACTACACCTTCGACGCGGCCTGAGCCCGGCCGGGCCGGTCAGGCGTCGGCGGTGCGGCACTCCGGGTGGCCCCACCCCTGCGCGTTCTTGGCGATCTGCTCGCCGGCCGCGTAGCCGCGCCCGCACAGGCAGCGGCCGGGGAACTTGGCCTTGATGGTCCGCGAGGAGCTGCCGTTCTTCCGGGCGGCAGCCTTGCGGCGGGGTGCCTTGGTCTGCGGGGTGTCCGGGGAGGGCGGCGGCTCCGGCGAGCCGAGTTCGCTGCCCGCGGACTCCTGCACGGTGGCGGCCTGGCTGGCGGCGCGGTCGGCGAAGTCGTTGAGCGGGTCCCCGTCGACCTGGTGGGCGGGGACGTAGCGGAACTCGACCTTGCGGCCGTCGAGCAGCTCGTCGATGCGCACGACCAGGTCCTGGTTGGCGACGGGCTTGCCCGCGGACGTCTTCCAGCCGTTGCGCTTCCAGCCCGGCAGCCAGGTGGTGACGGCCTTCATGGCGTACTGCGAGTCCATGCGGATCTCCAGCGGTACGCCCGGGTCGATCGCCGTGAGGAGCCGTTCCAGCGCGGTCAGTTCCGCGACGTTGTTGGTGGCCTTGCCGAGCGGCCCCGCCTCCCAGCGGGCCGGGGTCTCCGTCTCGTCGGCGACGACCCACGCCCAGCCCGCCGGCCCCGGGTTTCCCTTGGAAGCCCCGTCGCACGCGGCCACAACACGTTCACGCATGTGCCCGATCATGCCATGGGCCGGCGGGCCGACCGGTCGCGGGTGCGATGGCCGATCGGTCCTGTCCGGTCGTGGTCAGCCGCCGATCACGAGACGTCGGTGGTCTTCGGCATCTCGCCCTCGGTCGTGGTGACGTCGATCACCGAGAAGTTGGCGCCCTGGGGGTCGGTGAGCGCCGCGAACCTGCCGAACGGCGAGGTCATCGGGCCGAAGCGGAGCACGGCGCCCTGCTTGGTGGCGCGGGCCACGGCGTCGTCGCAGTTCTCGACGGTGAAGTAGACGTTGATGTAGGAGGGAACCTCGGGCGGGAACTCGTCGGTCATGACCATGCGGCCGAGAACCATGTCCTCGCCGATCGAGTAGATCCGGAAGTCGACCGCGTCGTCCTCCATCTGCTTCGCGCCGTACCCGAAGACCGCCGGGAAGAACGTGTCGGGCTTGTCCCGCTCGCGGGTGAAGACCTCGCCCCAGCAGTACGCGCCCGGCTCCTCCATCGGAGCCTCGAAGCCCTCGTGCGTGCCGGGCTGCCACAGTCCGAAGACGGCGCCGCCGGGTTCGCGGGCCAGACACATGCTGCCGAACTCGCCGACCGCCATCGGCTCCATCAGGATCTCGCCGCCGTTCTCACGGATCCTGGCGGCGGTGGCGTTCACGTCGGAGGTGGCGAAGTAGAGGCACCACTGCGACTGGCCCTCCTGGCCGGGCATGGGCGGCACGACCGCCGCGGCCGCCTTGTCGTTCGCGTAGGCCTGTGTGTAGTTGCCGTACTCCGACGACTGCTCGCCGAACGTCCAGCCGAGGACGTCGCCGTAGAAGTTCTTGGCTCCCTCGATGTCGCTGAACATCGCGTCGGCCCAGATGGGGGTTCCTTCAGGTTTCGCGGCCATGGCTGCGGCCCTCTCCCGGCTCGGTGAGTTGTCCGGATTCTTACGCTAGTCACCGGGCCGTCGGGTCGCGCGCCGAATGCCTGGTTCCGTTCCAGACTGGAGGGGAGAGCGGCCGGACGGCGGACGGGACTCGCGATGGCGGACACGACGATGCGGGCATGGTCGGTTCTCGAACCGGGGCCGGTCGCGGCGGGGCCGCTGCGGCTGGTGGAGAAGCCGGTTCCGGTGCCCGGAGACGACGAGCTGCTGGTGCGGGTGCGCACGTGCGGGGTGTGCCGTACCGATCTGCATGTCACCGAGGGCGATCTGCCGGTGCACCGGCCCGGTGTGACGCCCGGGCACGAGGTCGTCGGGGTCGTCGCGGGCCTCGGGGCCGCGGTCAGCGGCTTCGACGTCGGGGAGCGGGTCGGCGTGGCCTGGCTGCGGCGGACCGACGGCACCTGCGGCTACTGCCTGCGCGGGTCGGAGAACCTGTGCCCGTCCTCCGCGTACACGGGCTGGGACGCCGACGGCGGATACGCCGAGTACACGACCGTGCCGGCCGCGTTCGCCCACCGGCTGCCCGGCGCCCTGGACGACGTGTCGCTCGCGCCGCTGCTGTGCGCCGGGATCATCGGATACCGCGCACTGCGCCGCTCGGCGCTGCCGCCGGGCGGGCGGCTCGGGCTGTACGGCTTCGGGGGCAGCGCTCATCTGTGCGCGCAGGTGGCGCTCGCCCAGGGCGCCACGGTGCACGTCCTGACCCGCGGGGCCGACGCACGGCGGCTGGCGCTGGATCTGGGCGCCGCCTCGGCCGGGGACGCGTACGCGAAGCCGCCGGAGCCGCTGGACAGCGCGATCCTGTTCGCGCCCGCCGGCGAGCTGGTCCCGGTCGCGCTGCGGGCCCTGGACCGGGGCGGGACGCTGGCGATCGCCGGGATCCACCTCAGCGACATCCCGGTGCTGCGCTACGAGCGCGAGCTCTTCTACGAGAAGCAGGTGTGCAGCGTCACCTCCAACACGCGCGAGGACGCCCGTGAGTTCCTGGCGCTGGCCGCGGAGCACTCCGTGCACGCCACGACGCACACGTATCCGCTGTCGCGGGCGGACCGGGCGCTGCGCGATCTCGAGGCGGGTCGGTTCGACGGGGCCGCCGTGCTGGTGAACGACCTGTCCTGAGACACAGCGCTCCGCAGGATGTGCGACGCCATGCGGTTTGCCCGGCGTCATGGCGCGGCGGGTGGACCCGACCGGCGTGGGAGCACTCGGACGTGATCACTCCGCTTCAACAAAGGGTTTACACCACCCAGGTGACGAAACCGCCCCCTTCACGCCGTACCGGGCGAACCGCCCCCGCTGTTTGGCTTGTCCCTGCGACGCGTACGGCCCATCCGTGTCACGAGGCAGCCGTTTTCGCGTCCAGAGGCTGCCGTCGTCACCGACCACTTCGTTCACTCCTGTTCACCGTCCAGGAAGGGATCACGTGTCCGTATCCGAGAGCGCCGCCGGCCCCGCCGCCGACGACCCCGCCCCCACCACCGACGGACCACTGACCAGTCTCAGCACCCAGGCGGCGCGCCAGCTCGCCACGACCACCAAGTCCGAACCCCAGATGCAGGCCATCTCCTCGCGATGGCTGCTGAAGATGCTTCCGTGGGTCGACGTCAAGGGCGGCACCTACCGGGTCAACCGGCGTCTGCAACTGCGTGTCGGCCGCGGCCGGGTGCAGTTCGAGCAGAACGGCGCCGACGACATCAAGGTCATCCCCCAGACGCTCACCGAACTGCCCGTCCTGCGGGGCTACTCCGACGCGGAGGTGCTGAAGGAGATCGCGAGCCGGTTCCGGGTGCGCGAGATCCGGGCCGGCCAGGTGCTCGTGGAGGCCGGGCAGCCGGTCCACGAGGCCTACCTCGTCGTGCACGGCCGCTTCACCCGCTTCACCGAGGGCAAGTACGGCGAGGAGGAGATCGTCGGCATCGTCACCGGCGGCGACCAGATCGGCGACGAGGCCATCGGCCAGCCCGACCCGCTGTGGCTGAGCTCGGTGCGCGCCGAGACGGCGGGCGTGCTGATGGTGCTGCCCTGGACGGTGGTCCAGGAGCTCACCGACCGGGCGCCGTCCCTCGCTGAGCACCTGTCGGCGTACGCCGAGCGTCAGCAACTGCCCATGAACCGCAAGGGCGAGGCCGACGTTCCGGTGCAGGCCGGCCATGTCGGCGAGCCGACCATCGGCGGCGGTTACGTCGACTACGACCTCGCCCCGCGCGAGTACGAGCTGTCGCTCACCCAGACCGTGCTGCGGGTGCACACGAGGGTCGCCGACCTGTTCAACAACCCGATGGACCAGACCGAGCAGCAACTCCGCCTGACCATCGAGGAGATCCGCGAGCGCCAGGAGTGGGAGCTGGTCAACAACCGGGACTTCGGGCTGCTGCACAGCGCCGACTACGGGCAGCGGATCAGCACCTTCACCGGGCCGCCGACGCCGGACGACATGGACGAGCTGCTGTCGATGCGCCGCAAGACCAAGCTGTTCATCGCGCATCCGAAGGCGATCTCGGCCTTCTTCCGGCAGTGCAACCGGCGCGGCCTGGTGCCCGGCACGGCGAATGTCGACGGGCACGAGATCCCCGCCTGGCGCGGTGTCCCGATCTTCCCCTGCAACAAGATCCCGATCAGTGCGCAGCACACCAGCAGCATCATCGCGCTGCGCACGGGCGAGGGCGACCAGGGCGCCATCGGGCTGTACCAGACCGGCATCCCGGAGGAGTACCAGCCGGGCCTGAACGTGCGGTTCATGGGGATCGACGCCAACTCGATCATCCGCTACCTCGTCACCGCCTACTACTCGATGGCGATCCTCGTGCCCGACGCGGTCGGGATCCTGGAGAACGCCCAGATCGGCCGGACCGCTGAGTGAGCCCGCGGAGAACGCGATGAGTACGACCGCCTCCACCTGGGCCCTGCCCGGGCCGCCGAACCTCGCCCGCACGCTGCGGACGCGGCGCGGCGGTGCGATCCCGGGGCTGCGCTACCGGCAGGTGGGCCCCGCCGACCCGGAGAAGGCCGCGGAGGTCGACCGCAGGCTGGAGGAGTGGGCCCGCCGTCTCGACCTGTTCCCGCCGGCCTGGTCGGGGGACTTCTCGGGGTTCCAGTTCGGGCGGGCCGTGGTGCTCCAGCATCCGGCCGGCGCCGACCTGGACCGGCTGACGGCGGCCGGGAAGCTGCTGCTGGCGGAGAACATCGTCGACAGCTGCTACTGCGAGGAGGACGAGGGCAGGGGCGCGACCCGCAGCGGCCTGGGCGGGCGGCTGATCATGGCCCAGTCGGCGCTGGACCCCTTCCACGCCACGCCCGAGTTCCAGCAGGAGTGGGCGCAGGGCATGCAGGCGGACGGTCCGCTGCGCTCGTACCACTGGGCGCTGAAGGACTACGCGGCCGTCGCGACGCCGAGCCAGACCGACCGGCTCGTGCACGACCTCGCCCGGCTGCACATGGGCTACCTCGCCGAGGCGGCCTGGAGCGAGACGCGGCACGTCCCCCGGGTGTGGGAGTACCTGGTGATGCGGCAGTTCAACAACTTCCGGCCCTGTCTGTCGATCGTCGACGCCGTCGACGGCTACGAGCTGCCCGAGGCGCTGTACGCCCGCCCGGAGATCCAGCGGATCACCGCGCTCGCCTGCAACGCCACCACGATCGTCAACGACCTGTACTCCTTCACCAAGGAACTGGCCGGCGACCCCACCCATCTGAACCTGCCGCAGGTCGTCGCAGCCAACGAGCGCTGCGGTCTGAAGGCCGCCTATCTGAAGGCGGTCGAGATCCACAACCAGATCATGGCGGCGTTCGAGGAGGAGTCCGCGGTGCTCGCCGCCACCTCGCCGCTCGTCGAGCGCTACGCCCGGGGCCTGGACGACTGGGTGGCCGGGAACCACGAGTGGCACGCCACCAACACGCACCGCTACCACCTGCCCAACTACTGGTAAAGCACGACTTCATGACAGAACGTCACATGCACCAGCACGAGGAGTCACAGTTGACCATCGCCCCCGAAGCCGGCACCAAGGCCAAGTCGGTGCCGACCCAGTCCACGTACCAGAACCGCGTCGCGGACTACTGGAACGCCGAGGAGAACCCGGTCAACCTCGAACTCGGAAAGCTCGACGACCTGTACCACCACCACTACGGCATCGGGAACGCCGACCGTTCCGTGCTCGACGAACCCGATCCCGAACTGCGCCGTGAGCGCGTCACCGCCGAACTGCACCGGCTGGAGCACGCCCAGGCAGAGCTGCTCGCCGGTACCCTCGGTCCGCTGTCCCGCGCCGACCGCGTCTTCGACGCAGGCTGCGGGCGCGGCGGCGGCAGCGTCGTGGCCAATCTGCGCTACGGCTGCCACGCCGACGGCGTCACCATCTCCGAGAAGCAGGCCGAGTTCGCGAACGCGCAGGCCCGCAAGCGGGGCATCGACGGCCGGGTGCGCTACCACCACCGCAACATGCTGGACACCGGGCTGGAGTCCGGGGCGTACGCGGCGTCCTGGAACAACGAGTCCACCATGTACGTCGAACTCGACCTGCTGTTCGCCGAGCACGCCCGGCTGCTGCGCCGCGGCGGCCGCTACGTGGTGATCACCGGCTGCTACAACGACACCTACGGGCGTGCCTCGCGCGAGGTGTCCCTCATCAACGCCCACTACATCTGCGACATCCACCCGCGCTCGGAGTACTTCCGCGCGATGGCCCGCAACCGCCTCGTACCGGTCCATGTGGAGGATCTGACGGAGGCGGCCGTCCCCTACTGGGAGTTGCGGCGCGAGGCGGACCACCTGGTGACCGGGATCGAGGACACCTTCATCGACGCGTACCGCAACGGCAGCTTCCAGTACCTGCTGATCGCGGCGGACCGCGTCTGAGTGACGACCCGACACGCGTCGGCCACGGGTGTTCCGTGGCCGACGCGTGTCTTCCCCCTTGGGCCCGGCCGTGCTTGCCTGGGGAGCCGTTTTCGGTGTCCGGGGCGGGAGTCGCCGTATGCGCAAGCCGTGGATCGTGGGGGTGCTGCTGGCAGCCGTGCTGCTCGGCGCGTGCGGGGATCCGTCGTCCGGGGCGCAGGCCGCGCCCCCGCCGGAGGTGCCGGGGACGCCGGTCACCACACAGCAGCGGGCACCGGCCTCGGCGTCACCGAGTGCCGCTCCGAGTGCCGCTCCGAATGCCGCTCCGGCGAAGGCGCCGAGCGTGCTGTACCTCGGCGACTCGCTCGCGATGGAGGCGCAGAAGGTGCTCGGCCGGGAATTGCGCGGGGGGCTGCGGGCGACGTACACGAGCGCGCCCTACTCGGGCACCACTCTGTGCGACTACCTGGAGGGCACGGGCGAGCGCTCTCTCGTGCCGGACGGGGACAAGGCGGCCGCCCTGGTGCGCCGGCTGCGGCCGGACTTCGTGGTGCTCCAGTTCTGGGGCAACGCCTGGGGCTACACGCCGTGCATGGACGGCATCACCCATGACGCCTCCCCGCAGCGGTACTTCGAGCGGTACGCGGCCGACATGAAGCGGCTCGCCGACCAGATCGCCGGCGCCGGGGACGCGCGGATCGTCTGGGTGCTCCAGGGCCCGGACCCGATCACTCCCGACCGGGTCCGGCGCGTCAACGCCCTGTACCAGGAGCGGTCCGCCGCCTCGGGGGAACTGGTCGCCGACGCGGGCAGGGCGGTGAGCGCGGCCGGGGCCCGCTACTCCTGGGTCCAGTACCTGCCGTGCACGGCGTACGAGCACGCGCACGGCGAGTACTGCACCCAGCCGGGCCGGGACCGCACGGCCCTGCATCGCGACGACGACTACCTGCACTTCTGTCTGGCGCCCACGACCTCGACGCCCAAGCCGTGCCCGGTCCGCTCGCCCGGGATCCTGCGGATCGCCCTGGAGATCACCCGGGTGATCCGTGAGAACCCTTAGCCAGGCGGGCTCACTCCCCGGCGTAGGCCTTGTCCAGGGCGGCGATGTCGAACTTGTGCATCGCCATGAACGCCTTGGTGACACGGGCGGCCCTGGCCGGATCCGGGTCGGTGATCATCGCGTCGAGCCGGTCCGGGACGACCTGCCAGGACACCCCGAAGCGGTCCTTGAGCCAGCCGCAGGGGCCGGGCTCGCCGCCGTTCTCGGTGAGCTTGGCCCAGTAGTGGTCGATCTCCTCCTGGTTCTCGCAGAAGATCATGAAGGAGGTCGCCTCGGTGAACTTGAACTCGGGGCCGCCGTTGAGGCCGAGGAACTTGTGGCCGTTGGCCGTGAACTCGACGGTCATCACGCTTCCGGCGGGCTGCATCGCGCCCTCGGGATAGCGGGCGATCTTGCCGATGCCGGAGTTCTTGAAGACCGAGACGTAGAAGTGGGCGGCCTCCTCGGCCTGGCCGTCGTACCAGAGACACGTGGTGAAACCGTCGGTTGCCATGAGTACCTCCTGGGCGTGGATCCGCTGTCATGTGTGTCGACCGGTCCGCGCCGCGAAACTCATCGCCGGGGGCGTCGCCATATTCAGGTGGCCGATACACCCGCACGAACCAGCGTCCCGGCATGACCTCATCGCCCCGGGACAGCGTCCGGCCCTTCCGTCTCGGCATCCCGCAGAGCGCCCGCTCGCCGACCCGGCCGCGCACGGGGGCGATCCGGCGGACGCCTGCCATGTGGTGGTGCCGGGCATTCCGGGGTTCGGGCTGTCCGGGCCGACGACGGAGCCGGGCTGGGAGGCGGGCTGGGAGGCGCGCCGGGTCGCCGACGCGTGGGCCGAGCTGCTGCGCCGGCTCGGCTACGAGCGGGCGCATCACCGGGAACGAGTGGTGAAGCCCTCCGAGGCGTCCGCAGTGCCGACCGCGCTCGCCCTCTTCCCCGCCGAACCGCGGATCCCGCTCCGGCACAAGGCGCGGCGCACCGAGAACCTGGTGCGCCGGACCGAGTTCGACCGGGGCGGCCACTTCGCGGCAATGGAGGAACCCGGCCTTCTGGTGGGCGACGTGCGGGCGTTCTTCCGGCAGCTGCGGGAGGGATCTGCCCTCAGCTGATCTGCCGAGGGCAGAGAAATCCGCCGTCGGCATCGTCCGAGGTCAACAGTGGAGTCACCGGCATCCATCACCACGAGGAGAACCGATGACACCACTCTCGACGTTCGCGCCGCGTGCCGAGGAGGGCGACGCCCCGCCGACGCGGTTCGACGACCATCTCGCCGCCCAACTGCTCGGCCGGCGCATCGTGTTCCTCGGCACCGAGGTCACCGAGGCGTCCGCGAACCGGATCTGCGCCCAGTTGCTCCTGCTGTCGGCGGAGGACCCGCGCACCGACATCGGTCTGTACATCAACAGCCCGGGCGGCTCCGTGCACGCGGGGCTCGCGATCTACGACACGATGCGGCTGATCCCGAACGACGTCGCGACGCTGGCCATGGGATTCGCGGCCAGCATGGGCCAGTTCCTGCTCAGCGTGGGCACCGCGGGCAAGCGGTTCACGCTGCCGAACGCGCGCATCATGATGCACCAGCCGTCCGCCGGGATCGGCGGCACGACCGCGGACATCGAGATCCAGGCGGAGAACCTGGAGTTCACCAAGCGGACCATCGAGCGGATCACCGCCGAGCACACCGGTCAGACCCCGGAGACCATCTCCCGGGACGGCGACCGCGACCGCTGGTTCACGGCCGAAGAGGCCACTGAGTACGGCTTGGTGGACCGGGTCGTGGAGTCCCTCGCGGACGTCCGCCCGGCCTCCTCGAAGCGACGGATGGGGCTGTGACATGGGGAACTACACGATTCCGTATGTGATCGAGCGGACCGCGCACGGCGAGCGCTCCTCGGACGTGTTCAGCCGGCTGCTGTCGGAGCGGATCATCTTCCTCGGCACCGAGATCGACGACGGCGTCGCCAACGTCGTCATCGCTCAGCTCCTGCACCTGGAGTCCTCGGCGCCCGAGAACGAGATCGCGATCTACATCAACTCCCCCGGCGGCTCGTTCACTTCGCTCATGGCGATCTACGACACGATGACGTACGTGCAGGCGCCGATCTCCACGTTCTGCGTGGGGCAGGCCGCCTCCACGGCCGCGGTGCTGCTGGCCGGAGGGGACCCGGGGCGGCGGTTCGTGCTGGAGCACGCGCGTGTGCTGCTCGGCCAGCCCGCCTCCGGGGGCAGCCGGGGCATGGTGTCCGACCTCGCGCTCCATGCGCAGGAGATGGTCCGGATCCGCTCGCAGGTCGAGGAGGTGCTGGCCCGGCACACCCATCACGACATCGCCACGCTGCGCGCGGACATGGACCGCGACAAGGTGTTCACCGCGCAGGAGGCCGTCGCGTACGGCCTCGCCGACGAGGTGGTGAGCCGGCGCCTCGTGCGGGTCTGAGGCGCCGGCCCGCGTCCGTCACGCCGCCAGGCACAGCCCGTCGTACGACGAACCCGTCCTGCCGCGGCCGGCGCCCGGCACCCGGCGGCCGGTGACCCGGGCGAGTTCGCCCTGCGCCCGCGTCAGCAGGTCACCGAGTCCGAGCCCCAGGGCGTGGGCCGCGGCCGCGAGGACCTCCGAGGAGGCCTCCTTGCGGCCGCGCTCCACTTCCGAGAGGTACGGCATGGAGATCCGGGCGGCGTCGGCGACGTCCTTGAGCGTCCGCTCCTGCGTGAGGCGCTCACGGCGCAGCACGTCGCCGACGAGGTCGCGCCAGAGGGGTTCCCTGGGCGCGGGTGCCCGGGACGGGGTGGCACCCGGGGCGGTCGTCGGCGGGGCGGTGGCAGGGCGTTCGGACGCGGGGCGGGTCGTGCCCGGGCGCGCGGCCGAGGGCCGGGTCACCGGCGGGCGGGCGGCCGGCGGGCGCAGGGGAATGACGCGGGCTTCGTTCGGCGCTTGTTCGCTCACCTTCCCAGCCTAGGAACGCCTGGCGCGAGGGGAAGGGGTCGGCGTTCCGCCCTGGGGGAAATCGCGGCTACTGCCCGACGCGCCCGTCGATCCGCTCGCGCAGGAAGTCGGCGTGCCCGTTGTGCCGGGCGTACTCCTCGATCATGTGGACCAGCAGTTCGCGCAGGGCGATCGGTTCGTCGCCGCCGTTGCCGATGACGTCGAGACTCGGTGCCTCGGCCACGAAGCGCTCCGCGAAGGCGACTTCCGAGCGCCAGGTCGCCCAGGCCTCGGCGACGACGTCGGGGGCGGGCACGGCGCCGGTGAACTCGCCGTTGGGGTCGTCCTCGGTGCGGTAGTGCCGGGGGACGTCCTGCCCGGCCATGACGCGGCGGAACCAGGCCTGTTCGACGCCGGCGAGATGGCGCAGCAGGCCCAGCAGGGAGAGGTCGGACGGGGGGACCGAGCGGCGGGCCATGTCCTCGGCGTCCAGGTCGGCGCACTTCATCTCGAACGTCAGCCGCTGGTCGCCGAGGTAGCCGACGAGGGTCGCGAGTTCGCCGACGTAGCCGCCGTCGCCGCGGGGGTCGTCGTCGGGGGCGACCCACATGTCCCACCACCCGAAGGTGCGTTCGGGCAGCGCCCCTTCAGGCTCCGTGACATCGGTCATACGGGCGAGCATGGGCGGTCGGCGTCCGGACCGCCACCGGATTTCCGGCCGCGCCCCTCACTCGTCGGCGAGCCGCAGTAGCGCCCGCACCCGCTTGCCGACCGGTACGCGCTCGACGGCCACCTCGGCCGCGAGCGCGTGGACTATCTCCAGGCCGTGCCGGCCGACCCGCTCCGGGTCCTTGGGGTACCGGCGCGGCAGGGCGGAGCTGCTGTCGTACACGCAGACCGACACCGCGTCGTCCGTGCCCTCCAGGTCCAGGATGTACGGGCCGTTGCTGTGCCGGTCGGCGTTGGTGACCAGCTCGCTGACCACCAGGAGCACCTTGTCCTCGACGGGCGCGCCGATGGTGGCGCACCACTCGGTCCTGAGCCGGCCGAGGAACAGCGCGGCGAAGGACCGCGCCTCGGCGATGCATCCCGGTTCACCGCTGTAGTGCGCTGCCCGCCTCAGTGGTTCCACGGGCACGTCGAAACCAGTAGGAATCACTGCCCCGTCCGCGTGCTCGATCATGCGTTTCTCTCTCGGAAGCCGGCACTGGCCGGATGCTGCTGCACCAGTCCTGTTACCCAGAGCGCGGCGGGGCAGTCACCCTGCAGGTGGCGCCGTACGTCACAGCTCCGGGGACGGGGTGGCGGCCTCGGTGGGCGCCGACTGCGAAGTGGTGGCCGTGTCTTCTTCCGGAGGGGGCGGCGGGGTGGACGTGTCGGGCGTTTCGGGCTCGGTCGTCGGGGGTTCGCTCGTGGTGGGCTCGCTGGTCGCGGTCTCGGGCGTGGAGCTCTCCGGCGTGGTCGGCGTGGTCGGCGTCGAGGCGCTCACCGACGGGGTGGGCTTCGCCGGGCGGTCGGTCTTGCGGTCCTTGTCGCCGTCGTCGCCCCGGTGGCGGGCGACCCACTCGTCGGCGGCGGCGTCGTAGATGACGAACACGTTGATGACCGTCTGCGAAGGGGTCACGACCACGACGTCCGAGGAGCGGTACGACGGCCAGGAGTCGCCGGTCCGCTTGAGCGTGCCCTGCTGGGCGACGGGCTGGGTCAGCGGGTTGCCGCAGGCGCACCGCACCCGGGGCTCTCCCCGGTCGTCGACCAGGACCGCGGTGCCGGCCTGAAGGACGGCCTGGTAGCTGGTGGCGGCGCCGTCGACGTAGCCGTGGTTGGTGACGCGGGTGTCCAGGCGGAGCTGGACGGGGGTGAGCGAGCGCAGGTAGGCGGGGACGTCGGCGGCCCCGACGCGGGCGACCGACGCGAACGCCTTGTTCTTGTCCGGCGCCGACCTGAGGTAGTCGACCTGCTTCTCCACGTCGCAGGCGGCGGTGTTGCGTGTGCCGCCGTACAGACCGGGGGCGCCGCCGTCGACACCGCGCAGTTGGTTCGACGACGTCGACCCGGTGGGCGGGGACGGGGTGGCGGGCGGGGCGGAGCTGTCGTTGGCGGTGGACTCGGTGAAGGGGTCGGGGCCCGTCTTGTCCGCGGCCTGCAGGAAGACCTCGCCGCTCTGTCCGGTGCCGCCGTCGCCGTCGCCGCGGGAGAGGACGACGGCGAGGATCACGGCGGCCACCACCACGGCGGTGATTGCCGCGATGCGGGGCGCCGACCGCCACCACGGGCGTTGCGGTCCTGGGCCGCCGGGCTCCGGCGCACCGCCTCCGCCGGACGGGGGCTGCGAGGGCGGGCCGGACGGCGGCTGCGAGGGGCCCGACAGGGGGCCCGAGGGCGGTCCTGTGGGCCGGTCGGACGACGGAGGTTCGACGCTCACGAAGCCTTCTTCCCGACGGGGGACTCCTGCGAGTCCCGTGCCGCGGAAACCCCTTGCGCTGTACGAGGCTCCCGCGACGCCTGATCCGTTCTCACCGCATCTGCCATCTTTTGCGGTTTTTCGCGACGCTCCCATTCTGTGTTCCGATACCGCGCCGCCCGCAAGCCGACGCATACGGACCTTCCGGCGGGCGCACCGCGCGGGTGCTGCTTAGCGTGGGCAGAGTGAGTGTCGCGCCCCCTTCCCGTCCGGCCGTGGCCGCCCATGGCTGGGTGCATGCCCTCGCCGTGGTGCTGGCCGGGCTGATCGCGATGGCGGTCGTCGCGGCGCTGGGCCTGTGGGCGGCCGGGGCGGCTGACCTCCCCGACGGCGCCTTCCCCCGGGTCGTCGCGGCGACCGTGGTCACGGCGGTCGGCGGCACGGTCGAGCTCTCGGGGAACGCCGGTGGGCTCGCCGAGTCCGATGCCGGGCTGACCGTGATCCCGCTGTCCGTCACCCTGACCGGCGCTCTCGTGCTGGCCGCCGGTTTCCTGTGGCCGCTGCGGCACCGGGCGGTCGCCGGTGCCCGGGAGCTGGCGGGATGGGCCGCCCGGATCGCCGTGCTGTGGCTGGTCGCCCTGCTGGTGCTGGCCTTCACCGCCCGCCAGACCTTCACCCTCTCCCTGCGCGACCTCGGGCAGGACGTGCTCGGCGACCTCGGTGACCTGTTCGGCATCTCGCCCCGGATCGGCTTCACCACCGACGTTGCGGCGACCGTGTTCTTCGGGCTGCTGTGGCTGGCGGGCGTGCTGGTGCTGGCCCTGCTGGTCTCGCGCGGGGCGCCGCTGCCGGGGCGGCTGCTGCGCTTCCAGGAGTCGGTGCGACCGGCCGCCTACGCCATGGTGGTGCTGTTGCTGGTGTACGTCGGGCTCGGCGTGGTCGTCGGGCTGGTGGTCGCGGCGACGCGCGGTCACGCGGCCGAGACCTTCGCCGTGATCCTGCTCGGGATGCCGAACCTGGTGTGGTTCGCCCTCACGATCGGGCTCGGCGCGACCTGGAACGGGCGGGTGGACGGGCCGTTCGGACTGCCCATGCCGCAGGTGCTGGACGAGGTGCTGCGCGGCAGGGAAGTGGCCGAGGTCAACCTCGGGACGCTCGCCGAGCAGGACGGGCGGGTGTGGTGGCTGATCGTGGTGGACGCTGTGCTGCTGCTGGCCGCCGCGTTCGTGATGGCGCGGCGTTCACCGGCCCGGATCCGCGCCTGGCAGCACGCCGTGCACATGGCGGTCGCACTGGCGCTGACGGTGCTGATGATCTGCCTCGTCGGCCGGATCTCCGCGCACTACGGCCTGTCGGTGCTGGGCATCGGCGACCTCGGCGGTGATCTGGCCGGCGAGCTGTTCCTTAAGCCCGAGGTGTGGGGTGCCATCGGGCTGGCGCTGCTGTGGGGGCTGGTCACCGGGTTCCTCGGCGGGCTGCTGGCGCGGCCGCTGCGGCACCGGGGCGAGGTCGCGGCGCGGCCCGAGGGCTGAGCGGGTCGCCGTTCACCGCCGGAAGAACGGCTCGGCCCAGCGCGGCGGCGGCTTCGGCTCGTACCGCGCCGACTCCTCGGACGGCTCTGCGGCGGCGCGCCCCTTGGACTCCTTCGGCGGCTCGGCCGCGGCACGCTCCTCCCCGGCTCCCGCGACCCGGAGGTCCACCTCCGTCGGCGCGTGTCCCGCCCCCGCGCCACCGGCCACGGCGGCCCGCAGCTCGGCGACGAAGGCGAGGCAGGAGTCCTGCCGCCGGTCGGGGTTCTTGGCCAGCGCGTCGGCGAACACGGCGTCGACCGCCGCGGCGAGGTCCGGGCGGGCCTCGGTCAGGGGCGGCGGCTCGTCGTACTGGTGCGCCCACAGCAGGGCCATGTCGTCGTCGCGGCGGAACGGCGGATGGCCCGCCAGGCACTCGTAGACCACACAGGCGAAGCCGTAGACGTCGCAGCGCGCGTCGACCGGCTTGCCGGAGATCTGCTCGGGGGCCACGTAGTCGAGAGTGCCGACGAACTGGCCGACGGTGGTGAAGCCGGTCAGGGACAGCGACTTCTTCGTCAGGCCGAAGTCCGTGAGGTAGACGTGCTCGGGGTGGTCGCTGTCGGTGCCGCGCGCGACGAGGATGTTGCCGGGTTTGACGTCCCGGTGCACCAGCCCGTGCTCGTGCGCCGCGTCGAGGGCGGAGGCGACCTGGGCGGCGATGCGCAGGACCGTCCCGGGCGGCAGCGGACCCTGACGGTCAAGGAGATGACGCAGGTCGCTGCCGGCGACGTAGCGCATGGCGATGTACAGCACGCCGTCGGTCTCGCCCGCCTCGAAGACGGGCACGATGTGGGGGTGGTCGATCGCGGCGGCGGCCCGGGACTCATGGGTGAAGCGGCGGCGGAAGGTGTCGTTGCGGGCGAGCTCGGGGGCGAGGAGCTTCAGCGCGACGGTGCGCTCCAGGCGCAGGTCCCGTGCCCGGTAGACCACCGCCATGCCGCCCCGGCCGATCTCGCGCTCGATGCGGTAGCCGGCGACCTGTCGGCCGATCAGCTCGGAGGGGCGGCCGGAGAACAGGCTCGTGTCACGGGCCATCGGGCGTCACGACCTGGGTCGGGGCGGGGCCGGGCTCCGCTTCGGCGCGGGGCGCCTCGTCCGTCGTGTAGGTGCTCAGCCGTGTGCCGTCCGCGTACACCCAGCGTCCGTGCTCGGCGTCGTACAGCCACACCGACTCCCCGTCGACGACGACGCCGACCCGCACGCCGTGCGTACGGCCGTGGAAGGACTCGCCGTCCAGGCCGCCGGCCGCCAGGTCCTCCACCGCGGACCGGTACCCGGAAAGCGCCCGCTCGGTCCGGGCGAGCAGCGGGCGCGGATCGGCGGTGCGGGCGAGCGGGCCGTCGTCGGCGGTGGGCGGGTCCTGCGGTACGGCGACCAGGAAGCGGCCGTCGACCCAGGCCGACCAGCCGTTGGCGCACAGGATGTGCCCCCAGTCGCCGCGTCGTTCGACGAGCTGGACCGGCAGGTACGCGTCGAGGGACACGGTGGGCCGAGTGGGGTCCGGGGTCTCCCAGGCGGGCATGCCGCGGCCGGGTACGACGTGAGTGGGCCGGAAGCCGGGGGTAGCCATCACGCGCGCCTACTTCCGCATCACGACGGGTTCGCGTCGGCGCAGCAGTCGGGAGACGAGGAAGCCGAAGACCACCGACAGCACGACGAGCATGGCGATGTTGAACAGCCACACCCCGGCCGAGTGCTCGAACAGCGGGTCGCCCGTCAGGTCGCCGGGCACGATCCGGGACAGTTCGACGGTGCCGGCCATCGCGCCGAGCGCCCATCGCGAGGGCACCAGCCAGGACAGCTGCTCCAGGCCGGGGACCCCGTGCAGCTTGAGCAGGGCGCCGCAGAAGACGACCTGCACGATGGCGAGCAGCACCAGCAGCGGCATGGTCACCTCCTCCTTGCGCACCAGCGCGGAGACGACGAGGCCGAGCATCATCGCTGTGAAGGCCAGCAGGGCCACGGCCACGGTGATCTCGACGAGGGGCGGCAGCAACACGCCCTTGCCGCCCGGGGCGTTGAGATCGACGCCGAGCAGGGCGACCAGGGTCAGCACGACGGCCTGGAGCACGGTGATCGTCCCGAGCACCACCACCTTGGACATCAGGTACGCCGATCTGGACAGGCCGACCGCGCGTTCGCGCCGGTAGATGACCCGCTCCTTGACGAGCTCGCGGACCGCGTTCGCCGCGCCGGTCAGGACGCCGCCGACGCACAGGATCAGCAGCGCGTTCATCGCCGTCTCCTGGGTCAGCCGGCCGCCCGCCAGGGCGCGGGCCATCGCGCCCATCACGAAGGGCAGGGCGATCATGATGATCAGGAAGGTGCGGTCCGCGCTCAGTGCCGCGGAGTAGCGGCGGATCAGCGTGCCGAGCTGGGCGGCTCGCCCGCGGGGCCGGGGCGGGCGGCCGACGGCGACCGGCTCGGCGCCGGGCCGGCGGGGCTGTGCGGTGGCGTCGGCGATGTACTGCTGCTGGAAGAGGGAGGTGCGGTAGTCGCCCGCCCAGTCCCGGTCCTGGGCGTGCTCGAACGCCTCGAAGGCCTCGGGCCAGTTCTCGAAGCCGAAGTAGGCCAGCGCCTCCTCGGGCGGCCCGTAGTAGGCGATGCGTCCGCCGGGCGCGAGGACGAGGAGCCGGTCGCAGACGTCGAGGCTCAGCACGCTGTGGGTGACGACGATGACGGTGCGGCCGTCGTCGGCGAGGCCCCGCAGCATGTGCATCACCGAGCGGTCCATGCCCGGGTCGAGCCCGGAGGTCGGCTCGTCGAGGAACAGCAGCGAGGGCTTGGTCAGCAGTTCCAGGGCGACGCTGACACGCTTGCGCTGCCCGCCGGAGAGGCTGTGCACGGGCTGCCCGGCGCGCTGCTCCAGGCCCAGCTCGTGGATGACCTCGTCGACCCGGGCCCGGCGCTCGTCCTTGGCGGTGTCCTGGGGGAAGCGCAGCTCGGCGGCGTAGGACAGGGCGCTGCGGACGGTGAGCTGGGCGTGCAGGATGTCGTCCTGCGGGACCAGGCCGATGCGCTGGCGCAGTTCGGCGTAGTCGCGGTAGAGGTCACGGCCGTCGTAGAGCACGGTGCCGTGGTCGGCGGGGCGCTGTCCGGTGAGGGCGTTGAGGAGGGTGGACTTGCCGGCGCCGCTCGGCCCGACGACGGCGAGCAGGCACTTCTCCCCCACCGGGAAGGAGACGTGGTCGAGGAGGGTCTTGGCGCCCCGGTCGACGGTGACCGCGAGGTCCTGCACCTCCAGGGAGATCTCGCCGGTGTCGACGTACTCCTGGAGCTCGTCCCCGATCAGGCAGAACGCGGAGTGGCCGATGCCGACGATGTCACCGGCGCCGATCGGGGCGGTGCCGGTGACCCGGCTGCCGTTGAGGTAGGTGCCGTTGTGGCTGCCCAGGTCGGCGATCTCGTAGCCGCCGTCCGGCAGGGCGCGCAGTTCCGCGTGGTGACGGGAGACGACCAGGTCGTCGATGACGAGGTCGTTGTCGGGGGCGCGGCCGATGCGGACGGTCCGGGCCGGCAGCGGGCGGACGTTGGTGGGCTGCCGGAAGGTGCCGGTGCGGGCCGGCATGGAGACCGCGGAGGGACGCCCGGGCGCCAGGGTCGGGGCGGGGCGGTCCAGCAGGGTCGCGCGGGGGCCGTCGGAGGGGTTGCCGAAGCGGATGACGGTGCCGGGGCCGACGTCCCACTCCTGGACGCGGTGGCCGTCGGTGTAGGTGCCGTTGGTGCTGTTCTCGTCGGCGAGGGTCCAGTGGTCGGCCTCGGGCCGCAGCACCGCGTGGTGCCAGGAGACACGGGCGTCGTCGATGACGATGTCGCTCAGCGGGTCGCGGCCCACGTGATAGTCGCGGCCCGGGGTCATCACGGTCGAGCCCGAGTCGGTCTCCAGGACGAGTACGGGCGCGGTCGGTGCGAACGAACGCTCCGCCATGCCAGGATTCTATCGATCCGTCCCTGTATGCGCCTGCGTGGGCGAGGGGGTTCGGCGGGCGGGATCGCTTCGCGGCGGGGAGTTCAGGCGACGGGGACGACCAGAGCCGGGAGCGTCCGCTGCATACGCAGCGCGTCCACCGACTCGGCGAGCAGTTCGTACTCCGTGGTCTCGTCGCTCACGGCGATCCGAACCAGTCGGCCGGCCGCCAGCTCGTCGGCGACCAGCTCCTGCCGGTCGACGTCGCCGCACCAGTCGCGCAGGGCGGCGGGGACGTCGGGAACGGTGTCGGCGACCGGGACGAGCGAGCTGGGCGGGAAGTGCTCGGCCTCCGGTCGCGGGTCTAATCGCTCGGCCATCCAGGACGCCCGGTCGCGTAACCACCACAGGGCGAGCGCGAGGGTGGGCGCCCGGTAGGTTCCCAGGGGCACCCCGATGCGGCGACCGCCGCAGACGCCGTACGCGGTGACATGGCAAAGGAACTCGTCGTGCATGTAGCCTCCCCCGTGGTGCCGTGTTCGCCTGTCGGCGGACCTCGCTTTCGGTGCGGCTCGTGAGCGGTGCGTGAGGGCGCCGTCGCCCCATGTGACGCGCCCACGTAGTTGAGTATGTTCACTACTGAAACACTGTCACCACGGTTTTCCGGCCACTCTCCTGGCATATTCACAGGTCCGGTTGGCCGAAATGCGACGGGAACACGTCAAGCCTTGATCACCGGCGGACATCACCTCGGGCGCAATCGAGCTTTCCGGCGCGGGCGGGCATCGCTGCGGTACCGGGTCACCGACACCGGATCGGGGTCCTGAGCAGCAGTTACGCCCTCGATGGTGGCTGATCACCCATGCCCGCGAGCACCGATCCCCTCGCGGCCGTCCGCGGTCACGCGCAGCCGGCCGCGGTGATATCGGCGGCCCACGAGCGCGCCGAGGCCGACCGGGCGGCCCCGGTGGCGGCGTCGGATGTGATCACGCTGGACACCGAGGGGCGGATCGCCTCGGTCCTCGGCTTCCTGGACCGGGTGCCCGCCGGGGCCTGACCGATGAGTTCCGCGCGCCGCGGCGGTCTGCCCCGATGCAGCCAGGAGAGACCGCCGCGATACGGAGGGCATCATGACCACGAGCACGCACATGGACGCGGAATTCACCGCCGTCCTGCGCAAGAGCCCGAACAACAGTGGTTGGACCTATGTCGTGTGGCCGGAGTCCGTCGGCTTCTTCGGCACCCGGGGACTGGTCAAGGTCAGCGGGACGATCGACGGACATCCCTTCCGCAGTTCGTTCATGGCCCTCGGGGACGGCACCCACAAGCTCCCCGTCAAGGCCGATGTCCGCAAGGCCATCGGGAAGGGGGAGGGTGACTCCGTGACCGTCCACCTCACCGAACGGATCAGCCGTTGAGCACAACCTCGATCCGCGCCAGCTCCTCGGCGTCGAAGTCGAGGTTGCGGGTCGCGGCCACGCTGTCCTCGATCTGCTGCGCGCTGCTCGCGCCGACCAGCGCGGAGGTGACCCGGCCGCCGCGCAGCACCCAGGCCAGTGCCAGCTGGGCCAGCGTCTGGCCACGGGACTTGGCGATCTCGTCGAGCGCGCGCAGCTTGCCGAGCAGCTCGTCGGTGATCGCGTCGGCGTTCAGGAACGGGCTGCCGCTCGCCGCCCGCGAGTCCTTCGGGATGCCGTCGAGGTAGCGGGAGGTCAGCCGGCCCTGCGCCAGCGGGGAGAAGACGATCGAGCCGACCTGGAGTTCGTCCAGGGCGTCGAGCAGTCCCTCCTCCTCGGGGCGGCGGTCCAGCATCGAGTACGCGGGCTGGTGGATGAGCAGCGGGGTGCCCAGTTCGCCCAGGATGCGGGCGGCCTCGCGGGTCTGCTCGGGCGAGTAGTTGGAGACGCCGACGTAGAGCGCCTTGCCCTGCTGCACCGCGGAGTGCAGCGCGCCCATGGTCTCCTCCAGCGGAGTATCCGGGTCCGGGCGGTGCGAGTAGAAGATGTCGACGTAGTCCAGGCCCATCCGCTTCAGGCTCTGGTCGAGCGAGGACAGCACGTACTTGCGCGAGCCCCACTCGCCGTACGGGCCCGGCCACATCAGATAGCCGGCCTTGGTGGAGATGATCATCTCGTCCCGGTACGGCGCGAAGTCCGTCCGCAGGGCCTCGCCGAACGCCGACTCGGCGGCGCCGGGCGGCGGGCCGTAGTTGTTGGCCAGGTCGAAGTGCGTGACGCCGAGGTCGAAGGCGCGGCGCAGGATGGCCCGCTGGGTCTCCACCGGGCGGTCCGGACCGAAGTTGTGCCACAGTCCGAGGGACAGCGCGGGGAGCTTCAGGCCGCTGCGGCCGGTGCGCCGGTAGGGCATGTCCGCGTAACGGTCGGTGTGTGCGGTGTACAACGCGACTCCAGAGGGGTTGGCACACGAAGGACGGCTCCGCAGAGCCGGTGTTCCAGTCGCCGTCCATGCTGTCGCGACCTGCGGGCAGTGGTCCAACAGGTAAATCAGATGGGATTGAGCGGCTAGGCTGCTCAATCATGGAACTGCGCCATCTCCAGCACTTCGTCGCGGTCGCCGAGGACCAGCACTTCACCCGGGCGGCCGAGCGTCTGATGGTGTCCCAGTCGGGACTCTCGGCCTCGATCCGGGCACTGGAGCGGGAGTTGCAGACCCCGCTGTTCGTGCGCACGACCCGCCGGGTGACGCTCACCCCGGCCGGCCGTGCCCTGCTGTGCGAGGCCGAGCGGATCCTGGCGCAGGTGCGGTCCGCCCACGAGGCGGTGGCCGCCGTGCAGGGCGTGCTGCGCGGGATGCTGGCGCTCGGGTCCGAGCAGTGCATCGCCGGGGTGCATGTGGCCGGACTGCTCGCGGCCTTCCGGCGGGAGCACCCGGACGTGGAGATCTGTCTGCGGCAGGCGGGCTCGGGGGCGCTGGCGGAGGAGGTCGCGGCCGGCCGCCTCGATCTGGCCTTCGTGGTCCGGACGGCGCAGGAGGACATCGATCAGCTGCGGGTCGTACCGCTGACCAGTGAGCCGATGACGGTCCTGTGCCATCCGAGCCACCGGCTGGCCGTGGCCGGGGCCGCGGTCACCCCGGAGGACCTGGGCGGAGAGGTCTTCGTCGACTTCCACCCGGACTGGGGGCCGCGGCGCGCCACCGACGCGGTGTTCGCCGCAGCGGGCGTACGGCGGACGGTGTCCCTGGAGGTCAACGACGTGCACAGCCTGCTGGACCTGGTGGACGAGGACCTCGGTGTCGCCGTCGTGCCGCGCCACTTCCGGCACAAGCGGCCGTCGCTGACCGCCCTGCCGGTGAAGGACGCGGGCGAGACGGTCTACCAGACGGTGGCCCTGCTGCCGCCCGCGCAGGCCACCAGCCCGGCGGCGCGGGCACTGATGGCGCTGCTGGAAACGGAAGGCGCCTGAGCAAGGGGTGCGCGATGGTGGAGTCATGCATGCGAAGGACATCCTCATCGACGGGTACAACCGCATCCAGGAAGAAGTCCACGCCGCCGTCGGGGGCCTCGCCGCCGACCAGCTCGGTGCCCGCCCCGCCCCCGGCGCCAACTCCGTCGCCTGGCTGATCTGGCATCTGACCCGGGTCCAGGACGATCACATCGCCGACGCCTTCGAGCTCGACCAGGTGTGGCTGGCGCAGGACTGGCACAAGACCTTCGGCCTCGACCTGCCGCGCCGCGACACCGGCTACGGCCACACCCCGGCGAAGGTCGCCAAGGTGCAGGTCGACTCCGGTGACCTGCTGACCGGCTACTACGACGCCGTGCACGACCAGACGGTCAGCCGGCTGCGCGAGGTGGCCGCCAAGGATCTGGAACGGGTCGTGGACGAGCGCTGGGATCCGCCGGTCACCCTGGGCGTACGGCTGGTCAGCGTCCTGTCCGACGATCTTCAGCACGTCGGGCAGGCCGCCTATGTGCGAGGGCTGGTGCTGGGCTCTTAGCCCAGCACCGCCGGGTTCAGAGCGCGGCCGCGTACCCCGGCAGGACGACGTCCTCGATGAGGGCGTTACGCTCGTCGAAGGGGATGAACGCGCTCTTCAGGGCGTTCAGCGTGACCGTGCGCAGGTCCTCGACGGTCCAGCCGGCCTGCTCGGCCAGCAGCGACATCTCGCGGGTCATCGTCGTGCCCGACACCAGACGGTTGTCTGTGTTGAGGGTGACCCGGAAACCCAGGTCCTTCAGCTCGGTGATCGGGTGCTCGGCGATGGAGGTGGCGGCGCCGGTCTGGAGGTTGGACGTCGGGCACATCTCCAGGGCGACACGACGGTCGCGCACCCAGCTCGCGAGGCGGCCGAGCTTGCCGTCGACGATGTCGTCGGTGATGCGGACGCCGTGCCCGATGCGCTGTGCGCCGCAGATCTGGAGGGCCTGGTGGATGCTGGACAGACCGTCGGCCTCACCGGCGTGGATGGTGAACGGCACGCTCTCGCGACGCAGGTGCTCGAAGGCGTCCCGGTGGTCGGCGGCGGGGAAACCGGCCTCGGCACCGGCGATGTCGAAGCCGACCACTCCGGCGTCCCGGAAGGCCACGGCCGCGTCGGCGGCCTCCCGCACCCGGTCGAACATCCGCATCCCGCACAGCAGAGTGCCCACGCGCACCGGGGTGCCCGCCGCCGCGGCCTTCGCCATACCGGCGGCGAGACCCTCCTGGACAGTCTCGACGACCTCGGGGATGGTCAGCCCGCCGCTGGTGTTCAGCTCGGGCGCGTAGCGCACCTCGCCGTACACGACACCGTCGGCGGCCAGGTCCAGGACGTACTCCTCGGCGGTGCGCAGCAGACCCTCGCGGGTCTGCATCACGGCGAGGGTGTGCTCGAAGGTGGCTATGTAGCGGACCAGGTCGCCGGAGTTCGCGGCCTCGAAGTACCAGGCGGCGAGCTCGTCCGGGTCGGTGGTGGGCAGGGTGTGGCCGACCTCGGCCGCGAGCTCCACCACGGTGGCGGGGCGCAGGCCGCCGTCGAGGTGGTCGTGCAGGACGGCCTTGGGGAGGCGGCGGATCACAGTGGCGTCTACGCGCGTAGCGGTCATGGTGCGGTCCTTCTTTGAGCGGGCTTCTTTGAGCGGGGCGGTTCGAAGCGGCGGGGGAAGCGGGCCGGCGATCAGTCCGCGGGCTGGAGCAGGTCCCAGCGGTTGCCGTACAGGTCCTGGAAGACGGCGACCGAGCCGTACGGCTCATGGCGCGGCTCCTCCAGGAAGGTCACGCCGGCGGCGATCATGCGGGCGTGGTCACGGGCGAAGTCGTCGGTGTGCAGGAAGAACCCGACCCGCCCGCCGGTCTGGTCGCCGATCCGGGCGTGCTGCCCGTCCCCCTTGGCCCGGGCCAGCACCAGCGCGGTGCCCTGCTCGCCGGGCTGGACGACGACCCAGCGGGAGCCGTCCGGGCGCGGGGTGTCCTCGACGAGCCGGAAGCCAAGGGCTTCGGTGTAGAAGCGGATCGCCTCGTCGTAGTCGTCGACGACGAGGGTGACCAGGGCGATGCGTCTCATCGGGGCCTTCCGGGAGGTTCGATTGACGGGAGAGGTTATACGTAAAACGTGCGCAGCGCCAGTCATCACCGGGACCTGAGTCCTGGGCCTGCCGCCCGAGGCGCGACAGGCGGCCGATCGCCAGCGTCCCCGGCATGACGATCACGGCCGAACCCCGCAGTCCCGAGCGCCGCAAGCAGGACCTTCTCGACCGGCTGGAACGGGAGACGGACATCTGGGTGGCGTCGGCGGACGGCGACGGGGTGCCCTTTCTGGTCGCGCTGTGGTTCGTCTGGGTCGGCGAGGCGCTCTGGCCGGCCACCCGCCCGGGCAACCCCACGGGCCGCGACCTCGCCGCCGGCCGCCGCACCCGGCCGGCCTTCGGGGACACGCGCGACGTCGTCCTCATCGACGGCGAGGTGGACGTCCACACGCGCGAGGAAGTGCCGGCTGCCGCCGCCGAGGCGTTCCGTGCGAAGACGGGCTGGGATCCCCGCGGCGACTCCGCCGCCTACGCCTACCACCGGGTCCGCCCGCATGCGGTGCAGGCCTGGCACGAGGTGCGCGAGCTGCCGCAACGGCATCTGATGCGAAACGGAATCTGGCTTGTCTGAACAAGTCCCGGTGCGTACGTTCCCGCGACATCCAATGCCTGCACGACTGTTACCTGAGGGTAATCCCTGATGGTTTGATGTGCGGCGCCACTCAACCCCCTTCGATCACAGGGAGATCCAGTGACGCTCTTCGCACATCGCCGTGCACAGGGCTCGGCCGTGCTCGCGTTCTCGCTCGCCGCCGCCGGCCTGGCCGGTTCGGCGCCCGCCGCGTCCGCCGCCGAACAGACGCCGCCGCTCAAGGTGCTGACGTACAACGTCTTCCTGTTCAGCAGGACTCTGTACCCGAACTGGGGCCAGGACCACCGGGCCGCGGAGATCGCCAGGGCTCCGTTCGTGCAGGGCAACGACGTCGTCGTGTTCCAGGAGGCGTTCGACAACTCCTCGTCGGACGCGCTGAAGAGCTCGCTCGCCGGCCGCTACCCGTACCAGACCCCGGTGGTCGGGCGCACCAGGAGCGGCTGGGACGCCACCGGCGGCGCGTACTCGGCGACCACTCCGGAGGACGGCGGGGTCACGGTCGTCAGCAAGTGGCCGATCCTGCGCAAGGAACAGTGGGTCTACAAGGACGCGTGCGGCGCGGACTGGTGGTCCAACAAAGGCTTCGCGTACGTCGTACTGAACGTGAACGGCACCAAGGTGCACGTCGTCGGCACGCACGCCCAGTCGACGGACCCGGGCTGTGACGCCGGCGAGGCGGCCGCCATGCGCAGCCGGCAGTTCAGGACGATCGACGCGTTCCTGGACGGCAAGAACATCCCGGCGAACGAGCAGGTGATCCTCGCCGGTGACCTGAACGTCGACTCGCGCACGCCTGAGTACGCCTCGATGCTCGCCGACGGCGGGCTGGTGGGCGCCGACGCGCGCACCGGGCACCCGTACTCGTTCGACACGGCGGAGAACTCCATAGCCCACGACCGCTACCCCGACGACCCGCGCGAGGACCTGGACCATGTCCTGCACCGCGCGGGCCACGCCCGTCCCACGGTCTGGAAGAACGACGTCGTCGAGGAGCAGAGCGCGCCCTGGACGGTGTCGAGCTGGGGCACCGACTACACGTACACGAACCTGTCGGACCACTACCCGGTGACCGGGTACGCGGGCTGAGCGGTCGGGGCGGTCCGGCTCAAACGGCGTGTTCCCGCGCCGCGTCGAGCCGGGCCGCCTCTTCGCCGGTCAGGCGGAGCGCTCCCGCGGCCACGTTCTCGCTCAGGTGGGCGGGGTTGCCGGTGCCGGGGATGGCGAGGACGTGCGGGCCGCGGTGCAGGGTCCAGGCGATGCGCACCTGGGCGGGGCTCGCGCCGTGCGCCCGTGCCACGGCCTGTACCTCGTCGTCGTGGGCGGCGGTCGCGCCCCGCTCCCCCGCGTCCCCGGCCACCGCGTAGAACGGCACGAACGCGATGCCCTGCTCGCCGCACAGGCGCAGCAGTTGGTCGGCCTCCGGGTCGGGCCGGTCGAGCGCGTACCGGTTCTGCACGCTCACCACGGGCGCGATGGCCTGCGCCTCGGCGAGGTGGCGCGGCTGCACGCCGGAGATGCCGAGGTGCCGGATGAGACCCGCCTCCCGCAGTTCGGCCAGCGCGCCGAAGTGCTCGGCGATGGAGTCCTGCCGCATGCGGCGCAGATAGACGACGTCCAGGTGGTCGCGGCCGAGCTGGCGCAGGTTCTCCTCGACGTGGCCGCGCAGTCGGTCGGGGCGGGCCGACGTGCCCCACTCCCCGTCGTAGGCGCGGAAGGGGCCCACCTTGGTGGCGATGACCAGGTCGTCGGGGTACGGCGCCAGTGCGGTGTTGATCAGTTCGTTGGCGGAGCGGGTGGCGGAGAAGTAGAACGCCGCCGTGTCGATGTGGTCGACGCCGAGGTCGATCGCCTTGCGCAGTACGGCGATCGATTGCTCACGGTCGCTCGGCGTCCCGTGGTGGAAGGCGGCGCTGCCGGTGAGCCGCATCGCGCCGAAGCCGACGCGGCCCACGGAGAGGTCGCCGAGTTTCCAGGTGCCCGCGGCGTCCGCGGTGATCGTTTCCGAGGTCATCGGCGGAGTCTCGCACACGCCCCGGGCACGCGGGGCGTCAGCAGTAGAGGTTGCCGCCCGGCGAGACGCCGAGGACCGAGGTGAACCGGTTGTAGGCGTCGACGCGGCTCTGCACCTGCGCCGGGTTCTTGCCGTCGCACTCCAGGGAGCCGTTGATGGAGCGGATCGTCTGACCGAAGCCGGCCTGGTTCACCATGGCGTTGTGCGGTGTCATGGGCCGGACTGCGTGTTCCAGTACCAAAGACCCGTCTTCCAGGCGACGGCCGACTCGTTCTGCACCCGCCAGGGGTTGTTGAGCAGGTCGATGCCGAGGGCGTCGCCCGCGGCCTTGTAGTTGAAGTTCCACGACAGCTGGATCGGACCGCGGCCGTAGTAGGCGGCCTGGCCGGCGGGGCAGCCGTAGGGCTGGCTCCGGTCGCAGTAGTGGGGGTAGTTGGCGGTGTTCTGCTCGACGATGTGCACGAGGCCGCCGGTCTCGTGGTTGACGTTGGCGAGGAAGGCCGCCGCCTCCTGCTTCTTCACGGTGTCGCTCCCGGTGTTCGCGAAGCCGGGGTAGGCACTCAGCGCGGCGGTGAGGCCGCTGTACGTGTAGAAGGGATTCCGGTTCGGGAACATCTGGTTGAACTGGGCCTCGCTGACCACGAAGCCGGCGGCGGACGCACTCGGGGCCGGCTGGAGCAGCAGCGCGGCGCTGCCCAGGGCCAGTGAGGAGACAAGTGCGGCGATACGGCGCCTCTTCACAGGTTCAACTCCTTTGCGGAGCACGGCCGCACCCGTACGAGGGCCGGGGGAAATCGGCACCTCGTGCGCACGCACCGACGGAGTCGGTCACGGCGTGGGGGCGGCCGTGGTGGGGGGTGTGGTGACACACTCAACCGCTTTGGTATGTACCAGTCAAGGGTGTAGACCAGAAAAGGTATAGACCAAGCAACTCGTCCGGCTGCGCCGGGAGTCGGGGGGGGCACCGCCGGATCACCGCATCGCCCGCCCCGCGTACGCGCGCACATCCGCGTCGGGGTCGTCGACCGCGCCGGCCCCGCCGAGGACCTTCGCGGCACCCAGGCGGACCTGCCGAGCCGGGTCTTCGAGGGCCGCGGTCACGGTGGCGCGGAACGCTTCGGGGCAACCGGTCGGCCGGGGACTCGGGGGCGGGCGCGCGCTGTCCGGTTGTCGTCAGGGCGTACGTGGCCGGGGCCCACAGGTCGAAAGCACGGCGACCGGCCGTCCTCAGGGCGTACGGGACGGCCGGGGGCCCATGGGCCGCAGGCGTGACGACCCGCCGTCGTCAGGGCGTACGTGGCCGGGACCCACAGGTCGAAAGCACGGCGACCGGCCGTCGTCACGGCGTACGGGACGGCCGGGGACCTGTGGGCCACAGGGGTGACGACGACCCGCCGTCGTCAGGGCGTACGTGGCCGGGACCCACAGGTCGGGACCACGGCGGCCGGCCGTCGTCAGGGCCTACGGGACGGCCGGGGGCCCATGGGCCGGAAGCGTGACGACCCGCCGTCGTCAGGACGTGCGGCCGCCGAGGGAGTCGAGGACGTCGCGGCGCAGGGCCGCAGTCGCGGGATCGTCGTGGGCCGCGCGGTCGCGGGTCCGTGGCACCTGCCGGATCCCGGTGGGGCCGCCGTCGGCGGGCAGTGCCACCAGGTCGCAGAGGAACAGCGCCTCGTCCGCGTCGTGGGCGCCGAAGAGCACCACCTGAGCACCACTCACCTGATCGCTGATCTGCACCTTCTCGGGCGGTGGAGGTACTCTCGCCACCGCCTTCGCCGCATCACCCGCGGACGAGTTCGCGGCGCCGGCGTCCGAGGTACGCGCGCTCGGCCGGGTTCTCGGAGAGCTCGACGGCTCTGTCGTACTCGCGCACGGCTTCGTTGTCGCGACCCAGGCGGCGCAGCAGGTCGGCGCGGACGGCGTGCAGGACGTGGTAGCCGTCGAGGTCCAGCGCGTCCACGAGGTCCAGGGCCCGCGCGGGGCCTTCGGTCTCGGCGACGGCGACCGCCCGGTTCAGGGCCACGACCGGGCTCGGTGCGACGGCCATGAGCTGGTCGTAGAGCCGGCGGATCTGTCCCCAGTCCGTGTCCCGCCCGCTCGGCGCGTCGCTGTGCGCGGCCTGGATCGCGGCCTGGATCTGGTACGGCCCCGGCCGGCCGAGGCGCAGGCAGCGGCGGACGAGCGACTGTCCCTCGGCGACCAGGTCCCGGTCCCACAGTCCCCGGTCCTGTTCCGGCAGCGGCACGAGTTCGCCGTGCTCGTCCTGCCGGGCGTCTCGGCGCGACTCGACGAGGAGCATCAGCGCGAGCAGTCCGGTGACCTCGGGCTCGTCCGGCATGAGTGCGGCGAGGAGACGGCCGAGCCGTACGGCCTCCGCGCACAGGGCCGCCTCGCCCTCGTACCCCTGGTTGAAGATCAGGTAGACGACCGCCAGGACTGCGGTGAGACGGTCGGGCAGGTCGGCGTCGCGCGGCACGCGGTAGGGGATGCCGGCGTTGCGGATCTTCGCCTTGGCGCGCACCAGGCGCTGGGCCATCGTCGGCTCGGGCACCAGGAAGGCCCGCGCGATCTGAGCGGTGGTGAGCCCGCCGAGCAGGCGCAGGGTCAGGGCGACCCGCGCCTGGACGGCGAGGGCGGGGTGGCAGCAGGTGAAGACGAGCCGGAGCCGTTCGTCGCGCACGGGACCCTCCTCGCGCGGGGCGTCGGGGGCGTACAACAGGGCGGCCTGGGCCTGGCGTTCGCCCCGGCCGGCCTCGCGGCGCAGCCGGTCGAGGGCACGGTTGCGAGCGGTGGTGATGATCCAGCCGGCCGGGCTCGGCGGCGCTCCGGTCTCCGGCCAGCGCCGCAGGGCCGTGGTGAACGCGTCCTGCACCGCTTCCTCGGCGAGGTCGATGTCGCCCAGGGTGCGCACGAGGACGGCGACCGCGCGGCCGTACTCCGCGCGGAAGGCCGCCTCGACGTCGGGGTGCGTCATCGGGCGTCGGCTTCGGGGTCCCCGGCCCCGCCCATGAACGGCCGTACCTCGATCGGCAGGGTCGTCGCCAGGGCGAGCCTGCGGCCCCACTCCAGGGCAGCGTCCAGATCGGGCGCCTTGATGAGGCTGATGCCGCCGAGCATCTCCTTGCCCTCGGCATAGGGGCCGTCGGTGATCAGGACGTCGCCGTCGCGGGGCCGCAGCACGGTGGAGGACTCCGGGCCGTGCAGCCCGCCGGCGAACACCCAGGCACCCGCCTCGCGCAGCTCGCGGTTGAGGGCGTCGAGGTTCTTCCCGATCCCGGCGAGCACCTCCGGCGCCGGGCGCTCCCCCACCGGCTGCATCACATTGAGCAGGTAGTACTTCATGACGGCCTCCTCGGGCGTCGTCGTGTTCTCTCACCTCCTACACGAACGGCACACTCCCGAATCGACACCCCGCACGACCGCGCCGTAAGAATTTCGTCCATGACCACGAAAGACCATCCCCTCGTCGCCCGCGCCCAGCGTCTCGCGCACGACGTGCTCGCCCCACTGGCCGAACGTGTCGACCAGGAGGGCGTGCCGACCAGTCACATCGACGCGATCAGGCACTCGGGGCTGCTCGGGGTGAGCGCGCCCGAGTCGTACGGCGGATGGGCGGCCCCTGCCGCGGTGGCCCGGCGCACCGGGGAGATCCTGGCCGGGGCCTGCTGCTCGACCTGGTTCGTGCAGACCCAGCACCACACGCCGGTCGCGACACTGACCGGGTGCAGGGGGCCGGTGCGGGAACGGCTGCTGGGTCCGCTGGCCCGCGGCGAACTGCTGTCGGGGGTGGCGTACGCGCATCTGCGGTCGTATCCGCGCATGCCGGTGCGGGTCACCCGGGAGGGCGACGGGTGGCGGTTCGACGGGACGGTGCCCTGGTACACCGGCTGGGGTCTGAACGACGTGATGCTGCTCGCGGGTGTCACGGAGGGCGGCGAGGTGGTGTTCGCGTTCACCGAGGCCCGGGAGCAGCCTGGGCTCCGGGCCTCGGAGCCGATGCGGCTCGCGGCGCTCACCGCGTCCCGCACGGTGTCGCTGGAGCTGGACGGGCTGTGGCTGCCGGAGGACTCGGTGGCGCTGCGGAGACCGTACGAGGAGTGGGCCCTCACCGACCGCGCGAAGACGGTCGAGGCGTCCCCGGCCGTGTTCGGGGTGACCGAGGCGGCGCTGGCCCTTCTCGACGAGGAGACCGCCGGGCCGCTGCGCACCCGGCTGGAGGAAGTCCGCCGCGGCGCCTACGAGTTGGCCGATCGCTCCGCCGCGGGCGAGCACCTGACGGAGCGCCTGGCGCTGCGCGTCCGGGCGGCCGAGCTGATGCGTACGGCCACCACCGCGGCGGTGGTGGCCGGGGGCGGCCGGTCGCTGTCGCTGGCCGGCTCGGCGCAACGCCTGGCGCGGGAGGCCCTGTTCCTGCTGGTGCAGGGCCAGACCGTGCGGTCGCGCGCAGCCCATCTGGAGGCACTGGTGGCGGACGCCTCCTGAAGCCGCTGTGGGTCCGCACGCCGGGCGGGCCCCGACCTCGCTCGGCGTGCGGACGCCCGCTCAGTCCTCTTCGCGCGACGGGACGACGACGAGGAAGGCGTCCGACGTCAGGTCCATCACGACGGTCGCCGGCTCACCATGGGCGCGGCGTTCGGCCGCGTACTCCTCCGCCGGCCACGATCCGCGCGGAGCACCCGCGGGAAACCGCTCCAACACCTTCGCGCCCATACCGGCAGACACCTCCAGAATCGGACTTCGCCTCGTGGGCCGAGCAATTGCCTCGTACCCTCCGCCTGCCCGCCTTCGACGTGAGCATGTTCACCCCTTCGTGTTTTCTCCGACGGCCGTCGGCCACCACACGCGCGGCCCGATGTCCCGCACCAGCGCCGGCACCAGCAGCGACCGCACCACGAGGGTGTCGAGCAGGACGCCGAAGGCCACGATGAAGGCGATCTGCACGAGGAACGCCAGCGGAATGACACCGAGGGCGGCGAAGGTGGCGGCCAGCACCACACCGGCGGAGGTGATGACACCGCCCGTGCTGACGAGGCCGCGGGAGAGGCCCCGCGCGGGCCCGTGCCGCAGCGTCTCCTCCCGCACCCGGGACATGAGGAAGATGTTGTAGTCGACCCCGAGGGCGACGAGGAAGACGAACCCGTACAGCGGCACCGACGCGTCGGTCCCCTCGAAGCCGAGGACATGACGGAACACCAGCGCCGAGACGCCCAGTGCGGTGAGGAAGTTGAGGGCCACCGTCACCACCAGCAGCACGGGCAGCAGGAGCGAGCGCAGCAGCGCGATCAGGATGACCAGGATGATCGCGAGGACCACGGGGACGATGACGGTGCGGTCGGCCTCGGCGGTGCGCAGAGTGTCGTACTGCTGGGCCGTGTAGCCACCGACGAGGGCGTCGGCGCCGGGCACGTCGTGCACGGCGGCGCGGAGCCGGGCGACGGTGTCCTTGGCGGCGTCGCTGTCGGGGGCGGAGGTGAGGGTGACGTCGACGCGTACCCGGCCGTCGACGACGAGGGGTTCGTCACCGGGCCGGCCCGAGGCGCTGACCGCGGCGGCGGAGGCGACGCCCTCGGTGTCCTCGGCCGCGCGGACGACCTCGGTGACCCGCCCGGCGTCGGCGACGACCACGGCGGGGTTGCCGGAACCGGCCGGGAAGTGCCGGCTGAGGGTCTGCTGCGCGGCGACCGAGGGCGCGTCGTTGACGAAGGTCTCGTCGAGCGGGACGCCCTTGGAGGTGAGCAGGGGCGCGCAGGCGGCGCCGGCCAGCAGGACGGCGAGGGTGACCGCCCAGACCTTGCGCGGCGCCCGGTCGACCAGGGCGGCGACCCGGTGCCAGATGCCTTCCCGGCCCGTGTCCACGGGGCGCGGCCGCGCGGGCCAGTAGGCGGCCCGGCCGAGGAGGACGAGCGCGGCGGGCAGGAAGGTCAGCGAGGTCAGGACGGCGCAGGCGATGCCGATGGCGCCGACCGGGCCGAGGGCGCGGTTGTTGGTGAGGTCGCTGAGCAGCAGGGCGAGCAGTCCGAGCGCGACGGTGGCGGCGCTGGCGGTGATCGCCGCCCAGGACTGCCGCAGCGCGGCCGCCATGGCGGTGAACCGGTCGCCGCGCCGGGCGAGTTCCTCGCGGTAGCGGGCCGTGAGCAGCAGGGCGTAGTCGGTGGCCGCGCCGATCACGAGGATCGAGAGGATGCCCTGCACCTGCCCGTCGACGCGGACGACGTCGTGGTCGGCCAGGACGTACACCACGGCACAGGCCACGCCGAGGGCGAAGACCGAGCCGACGATGATCACCAAGGGCAGCAGCAGGCTGCGGTGGACGAGCAGCAGGATGACCAGGACGACGGCCAGCGCGACCGCGAGGAGCAGCCCGTCGATGCCGGCGAAGGCGTCGGACAGGTCGGCCCGGGTCGCGGCGGGACCCGCGAGCTGGACCGTGGTGCCCGGGACGCGCTCGGCGGCGGCCCGGACTCGGTCCAGGGTGCCGTCGAGTTCGTCGCCGAGGTCGGGACGCAGCGGGACCACGCCCTCCAGCGCCTGCCCGTCCTCGGACGGGATCGCCGGTGAGACTTCGCCGGCGACTCCGGGCGAGCCGGCGAGGGAGGCGAGGGCCTGGGTGGCGGCGGTCCGCCGTTCGGTGATCCCGGTGCCTTCCTCGCCGGTCCAGACGACGATCACGGGCAGGGTCTCGTCCTGCCGGAACGCGCGCTGCTGCGCTATGACTTCGGTCGACTCGGCGCTGCGCGGCAGGAACGCGGCCTGGTCGTTGGTCGCGACCTCGCCGAGGCGCCCGGCATAAGGGCCGAGGACACCTCCGGCAATGAGCCAGCCGACCAGCAGGAGCAGGGGGACGAGCACACGGGCGCGTCGAGTGGGGGAGGACATCGGTCTCCAGGGCTGTCCGTACGGCGGGAGGGCTGCCCCAACGGCAGATACCTCAACAACAAACAATCTCAACCATTGAGATATTTGTCGTCCGTGATCGTAGACGACACCGGTTCTTCCGTTGCCGCCCGGGGGTCGGATGCACCCGCAGGCCGGCGAATTCAGCGGGCGCCCGGCCCGACCGTGCCCAGTTCCTCGTTCATCGCGGTCAGGAAGCGCAGCACCACGGCCAGCTCGGCCTCGCTGAACTGCGCGCGGGCGGCCTCCGTCGCCGCGGCGAGCGGACGGAAGTAGGACCGGGCCGCGGCCCGCGCGTCGGGGGCGTAGTGCAGATGGACGACCCTGCGGTCGGCGCTCTCCCGGACCCTGCGGATGTGTCCCGCCCGCTCCAGGCGGTCCACGCAGGCCGTGACCGCCCCCGAGGTGAGGCCGAGGTGCTGCCGCAGGCGGCCGGGGGTCATCGGTTCGTCCGCGTCCATGATCGCCGCGAGGGCCTGGATGTCCGTGGGGTGCAGACCGTGCTCGGCCGCGAAGCCATGGACCAGCCGGTTGATCTCTCCGTTCATGCGCCGCAGCCGCACCGCGAAGGAGTACAGGTCGGTCGGCGTCCCGTCCGCGCCGGACTCCGGTCCCGCCGCACGCTGTTGCCCGTCGTTCGCTGTGCCCACGCGATCACCCTATAGACCCGCCGTTCCCCCGCCGGACGGTGGCCGCATCCGAAACGGCCCCGGACGGGGAAGTGATCACCAGGGGGTTCCGACACGTGAGGACCGATGCCAGATGGAGATGGAGCAGGACGAGGTGCGTGAGGGACCGCGGTGCCTGGTGACCGGCGCCACGGGTTACATCGGCGGGCGCCTCGTGCCCGAGCTGCTGGACGCCGGGTACCGGGTGCGCTGCCTGGCCCGCTCCCCCGACAAGTTGCGCGATCACCCCTGGGCGGACCAGGCCGAGGTCATGCGCGGCGACGTCACCGACGCCGCTTCCGTAGGCCGGGCGCTGAAGGGCGTCGATGTGGCGTACTACCTGGTGCACGCCCTGGGGACCGGGAAGGAATTCGAGCAGACCGACCGCAGGGCCGCACGCATCTTCGCCGACCAGGCACGGGCCGCGGGCGTCCGGCGGATCGTCTACCTCGGCGGTCTCACCCCCGCGGGCGTGCCCGAGCGGGAGCTCTCCCCGCATCTGCGCTCGCGGGCCGAGGTCGGCCGGATCCTGCTGGGCTCCGGGGTGCCGACGACCGTCCTGCGGGCGGCCGTCATCCTCGGCTCGGGCTCCGCCTCCTTCGAGATGCTGCGCTATCTGACCGAACGCCTGCCGGTGATGGTCACTCCCGGCTGGGTGCACACCCGCATCCAGCCCGTGGCCGTGCGGGACGTGCTGCGCGCCCTGGTCGGCAGCGCCCGGATGCCCGAGCACGTCAACCGCACCTTCGACATCGGCGGGCCGGACGTGCTGACGTACCGGGAGATGATGGTCCGCTACGCCGAGGTCGCCGGACTGCCGCGCCGGGTCATCCTCACCGTGCCGATGCTCACCCCCGGCCTGTCCAGCCTCTGGGTCGGCCTGGTCACCCCCGTCCCCTCCTCGATCGCCCGCCCGCTCACCGAGTCCCTGCGGCACGAGGTGGTGTGCGCCGAGCACGACATCGCCGACCACGTCCCCGACCCGCCGGGGCACCCGATCGGCTTCGACGAGGCCGTACGGCTGGCCCTGCGGCGGGTGCGGGACGCGCGGGTGACGACCCGCTGGTCGTCGGCGTCCGTGCCCGGCGCTCCGAGCGACCCTCTGCCGACCGACCCGGACTGGGCGGGCGGAAGCCTGTACAGCGACGACCGGGAGCGCCTGGTCGACGCCTCGCCCGAGGCGCTGTGGCGGGTGGTCGAGGGGATCGGCGGCGAGAACGGCTGGTACTCCTTCCCGCTCGCGTGGGCGGTGCGCGGCTGGCTCGACCGGCTGGTGGGCGGGGTGGGGCTGCGCCGGGGGCGCCGCGACGCATCCCGGCTGCGGGTCGGCGACTCGCTGGACTTCTGGCGGGTCGAGGCGATCGAGCCCGGCGGGCTGCTGCGGCTGCGGGCCGAGATGCGGTTGCCGGGGCTGGCCTGGCTGGAGATGCGGGTGCTCACCGACGGGGACGGCCGCACGCTGTACCGGCAGCGCGCCCTGTTCCATCCGCACGGTCTGCTCGGCCAGGCGTACTGGTGGAGCGTCTCCCCCTTCCACGCCGTCGTGTTCGGCGGCATGGCCCGCAACATCGCCCGGGCCGCGGCGAACGCACCCGTCCCCGCCCCGGACGGCGCCCGCGTTCCCTGACCTTCCCCACCGCGCCCGCCGACCGCATCGACCGCATCGACCGGGCAGCGGACCACACCCCCGACTCCCACGGAGCACCCGACATGAGCATCTCGGTCGTCCTGTTCACCTCCGATCTGCGGCTGCACGACCACCCGCCGCTGCGCGCCGCCCTCGACGGCACCGAGCTGACGGTCCCGCTGTTCGTGCGGGACCGGGCGGTGGACGGCGCCGGGTTCGCCGTACCGAACCGGCTGGCCTTCCTCGCCGACTGTCTGCGCGACCTGGACGCCGGGCTGCGCGAGCGGGGCGGCCGGCTCGTCGTGCGCGAGGGCGGCCTCGTCGACCAGGTGTGCAAGGTGGTCGTCGAGGCGGACGCCGACGAGGTGCACATGGCGTCCGACGTCAGCGCCCACGCCCAGCGGCGCGAGGAGCGGCTGAGGCGGGCCCTGGAGGCGCAAGGGGTACGGCTGCACGTCCACGACACCGTGACCACCGCCGTCGCCCCGGGCGCGGTGACCCCGGGCGGCTCGGACCACTTCGCCGTCTTCACGCCGTACTTCCGCCGCTGGTCCGACGAGCTGGTGCGGGACGCGCTGGGCGCGCCGCGCAAGGTACGGGTCCCGGACGGCGTCGGCTCCGAGCCGCTGCCCTCCCGCGAAGAGGTACGGGGCCTGTCGGAGTCACTCGCCGCGGGAGGCGAGCAGGAGGGCCGCAAACGGCTCACCGCGTGGCTGCGCGGCCCGGTGTCCGCCTACGAGGAGCGCCACGACGACCTCGCCGGTGACGCCACCTCCCGCCTCTCCCCGCATCTGCACTTCGGCACGCTCTCCCCCGTCGAGCTGGTCCACCGCGCGCGCCGGGCCGGCGGGCCGGGCGCCGACGCCTTCGTACGGCAGCTCGCCTGGCGCGACTTCCACCGGCAGGTCCTCGCGGCGCGGCCGGGCGCGGGCAGCGCCGACTACCGCCCCCGGCACGACCGTTGGCGCTCCGAGCGGGAGGCGCGCGACGACGTCGAGGCGTGGAAAGAGGGCCGCACCGGCTACCCGGTCGTCGACGCCGCGATGCGCCAGTTGCGGCACGAGGGCTGGATGCACAACCGCGGACGCCTGCTGACGGCGAGCTTCCTCGCCAAGACCCTGTATGTCGACTGGCGGGTCGGCGCCCGGCACTTCCTCGATCTGCTGGTCGACGGCGATGTCGCCAACAACCAGCTCAACTGGCAGTGGGTCGCGGGGACGGGTACCGACACCCGGCCCAACCGTGTCCTCAACCCGGTCGCGCAGGCCAAGCGCTACGACCCCGACGGCGACTATGTCCGGCGCTGGGTAACGGAGTTGGCGGGCATCGAGGGGCGCGCGGTCCACGAGCCGTGGCGGCTGCCGGACGAGGAGCGTGCCGCGCTGGACTACCCGGACCCGATCGTCGAGCTGTCCGACGGGCTGGCCCGCTTCAAGCAGGCCCGGGGGAGATGACCTGTCCCTGCCCCGAGGTCACGGCGAACTCGCGGCCGCCTCTTGGGCGTACAGCCCCGAGAGCACGTCCAGTGCCTCCTTCAGGGTGCTGGGCCGCAGCATCCCCGGCCCGGGGCGGCCGAGCCAGCCGGGACCGCCCAGCATCACCAGGGGTCGGCCGCGTGCGCCCCGCACGCCCCACTGCGCGCCCGCGATGTGCTGGGCCAGCGGCAGGCTCGCCGCCGACCGGGTCTGAGCCCACAGCACGACGACCGCCGGGCCGATCCGGGTCACCGCGGCCGTGAGCGCCTCCACGGGGACCGCGCCGCCGAACATCCGCGTGGGCAGGCCCAGTTCGCACAGCCCGGCGTTGAGCGCCTCAAGCGGCAGGCTGTGCTGCTCGCCGGGCACGCAGGCCAGCAGCACGGGTCCGGGAGCGTGCGCCGAGCCCGGTGTCCCCAGGGGGCGGGTGCATCGGCGGAGCGCGCTGGACACGTGCCAGGACAGCAGGTGTTCCACCTCGACGTAACGGTCACCGGACGAGGCCCACTTGCGGCCCACCGCGTGCAGCGTCGGCACCATCACCTCCTGCCAGGCGACGACGATTCCGTGGTCGTCCACCGCCGAGGCCAACTGCTGCTCCACGGCAGGAGCGTCGAGTCGCACCGCGGCCCGGGCGAGCCCACGGCACTCCTGCCGCACATCGCCGAGCGGCAGCGTGCCGCTCGCGCGGGACCGGGCGCCGCCGGTCGGCGCGACCGCCGCGTCGTCCGGGAGCGTCACGCCATGGGGTGCGGCACCGTCCGCTCCCCGGCGCGCGGCGCGGGCCGCCTCCGCGGGCGGTACTCCGGCGGACGTCAGCCGGCACATCGTCTCCAGCACGGCGACGTCCCGCGGCGCCCACCGCCGGTGCCGGCCCTCGCCGCGGACCTCCGGCCCGATGCCGTAGCGGCGGTCCCAGGACCGCAGCGTGGTGGGCGACACCCCGAGACGGCGGGCCAGCGCACCGGTCGTGAGACCCGCGCCCGCCTCCCGCGAGGCCGCCTCCGGCCGGGTCCCGGTCCCGACGTCCGCCTCGCCCGCCGTCTTCTCCATGGTCCCGACGATACGACGCACAACCGATGCGTGTTGATGGCCTCTCGCCCCGGAGCACACGATGGCGTTACCCAGCACGGCCGGACCGGCGGAGGTCCCCCCGACCGACCCGGGGACCTGATCCGTCCGTCGTGACCGGACCGCCGGCCCGAGCCGTCCCTCAGGAGAGGAGCCATCGACATGACACCGCCTCCGAGCCTCGTGCCCCCGGCCCGCTCGGCTGCCGGGTCCGCCGATCAGGGCCCGGCACCGACCGGCGAGGAAGAGCTGGTGCGGGGCCTGGTCTCGGGTGACGAGGCGTGTCTGGCCGCCCTGTACCGGCGCTGGTCGCCCCTGGTGCACACGCTCGCCCGGCGGGCGCTCGGCGACGCGCGGGAGGCGGAGGACGTCACCCAGCAGGTCTTTCTCGGCGTGTGGCGGGGTCGGCACGGTTACCGGCCCGAGCGCGGCTCGGTCGCCGGCTGGATCTCGGGCATCACCCGGCGCAAGATCGCCGACGCCCTGTGCGCACGGACCCGGCGCAGTGACCTCGTCGCCTCGGCCGGCACCCGCCTCTCCCTCGACGAGAGCGGCAGCGACCGGTTCGCGGAGGCCGCCGTGGACCGGGTGCTCGTCCGCGACGCGCTCGCCGGGCTGCCGGACGCCCAGCAGCGGGTACTGCGGCTGACCTTCTACGAGGACCTCACCCAGACCCAGATCGCCGAACGCACCGGCTGGCCCCTGGGGACGGTCAAGAGCCACGCCCGGCGCGGCCTGCACCGGCTGCACCACCGTCTGCGGGAGGACGTCCAGGTCTGAGCGGCACGCCGGCACGTCGGCGGCGCGCCCGACAACACAATCCACACCGAGCGGCGCATCCCCTCGCGCCGCACCCGGGGAGCAGGCCCCGCTCCCCCGCTCGCCCCCGGGGAGGATCGGCGCTCCTCGGGGGCGGGCCTGCCGTCGGACGTCCGCCGGCGAACCGCCGGCGGCCGCTTCCCTCGCGCGGCCCGACCGCCGGCTCGGCGGCCGGACAGGCCATGGCCGCGGACACGTCCCACTCCCGGAGGACCTCGTGAAAGAAGCCGTGTACATCGGCCCGAACCCGTCGTCGGAGCCCGATCTGACGGAATTGCTGCACCGCGTGGCCCTGGGCGACCAGGACGCGTTCGCCGCGCTGTACGACTGCGTGGCGAGTCCCGTCCACGGAGTGGTCCGCAGCGTGCTGCGCGACCGGGCCCAGTCCGAGGAGGTGGCCCAGGAGGTGCTGGTGGAGGTGTGGCGGACGGCTCCGCGGTACCGGCCGGACCGCGGCACCCCCGTGAACTGGATCCTCACGCTCGCGCACCGGCGGGCCGTGGACCGGGTGCGGTCGGTGGAGGCCGCCGCGGCGCGGGAGCACAAGGCCGCGCTGCTGGACCGGCTGCCCGAGTACGACCATGTGACCGAGCAGGTCGAGGCACGTCTGGAGCGGGAGCAGGTGCGGCGCTGTCTGCGGACCCTCACGGACGTCCAGAAGCAGGCCGTCACGCTCGCGTACTACCGGGGGCTGACGTACCGCCAGGTCGCCGAGACGCTCGCGCTGCCGCTCGGCACGGTCAAGACGCGGCTGCGCGACGGGCTCGTCCGGCTGCGTGACTGTCTGGGGGTGACCGTGTGATCGCCGCCGATCCGCACGCGCTGACCGGTGCATACGCCCTGCACGCCCTCAGCCGCGACGAGCGGGCCGCCTTCGAGCGGCATCTCGCGGACTGCGCGGCCTGCGCGCAGGAGGTCGCCGAGTTCACCGCGACCGCGGCGAGGCTCGGCCTCGCGACGGCCGGGCCGGTGCCGCCGGAGACACGGCAGCAGGTGCTGCACCGCATAGCCGCCGTACGGCAGGAGAGGCCGGGGCCGGCGTCGACCGCCCGTGTCGGCCGGTTCGGTGCGCGGGCGCGCCGGCTGTCGCGGTGGGCGTTGGCCGCCTGTCTCGCCGGCGCCGGGCTGGGCGGCGTCGCCGTGTGGCAGCACGAGCGTGCCGAGGACGCGCGGGCCGAGGCCCGCCAGGCACGGGCGAGCGCCGACGAGCTGGCCGCGGTGCTCACCGCTCCCGACGCGCGCACCGGCACGGCCCGGCTGGCGGGCGGTGCGACCGGCGCTGTGGTGGTGTCCCGGAGCCTGGACCGGGCCGTGTTCGTCAGTTCCGGGATGGCGGAGCCACCGCGCGGCAGGGTCTACCAGCTGTGGTTCGACGACCGCGGCACCATGCGGCCCGCCGGTCTGATGGACCCGCGCCGCGCCGACCAGACGGTGCTGCTCCGGGGCGCCGTGGACGGGGCGCACGGCATGGGTATCACGGTGGAGCCGGCGGGCGGCTCGCCGGAGCCCACCTCGGCACCTGTCGCCGTGATGGACTTCCCGGCCTGACGCGCCCGTCACGCGCGACCCGGCACGGGCGGTCCGTCAGACACGGCGACGCGGCGGCCAAGGGAAGAACCCGCTCGTACGGGCGACGTACTCGGCGTATCCCGGACGTCCGCTCATGTGCCGCTCCAGCATCGGCTTCCCGCTCCCGCGGACCAGCAGGAAGCTCATCACCAGCGGGGAGACGACGGACACCAGGGCCGCCGCGCCCGAGTCGCAGGCGATCAGGAACAGCCCCCACCAGACGCAGAAGTCCCCGAAGTAGTTGGGGTGCCGGGTGTAGCGCCACAGCCCACGATCCATGATCCTGCCGCGGTGGGCGGGATCTGCCTTGAAGCGGGCCAACTGGGCGTCCCCGACGGCTTCGAAGAACAGGCCCACCGCCCAGAGCGCGGTGCCGGCCCAGGCGAAGACCGTCATGTCCGCCGGTACGTACTGGGCGGCCTGGACCGGGAGCGACACGAGCAGCACCAGTGCGCCCTGGAGCAGGTACACGACGCGCAGCGCGTACAGGTCGCGGTTCCCGGGCGCCTTGGCCAGCAGGGCGTCGTAGCGCGGGTCCTCGCCGTCACCGAGCCCCCGGCGGGCGATGTGGACGGCGAGCCGCAGCCCCCACACCACCGTCAGGACGGTGACCAGGACCCGGCGCCCCACGTCCCCCTCCCCGGCCGACGCCACGAAGGTCACGACGGCGACCACGCTGAAGGCGACGCCCCAGGCGATGTCGACCACCCGGTGGACCCCTCGGCGTACGGCCACGGCGAAGGTGACCAGCATGACGGCGAGGACGGCGACCGCGGCCCAGAGCAGGTTGAGGGCGAAAGCGCCCCAGTCGAGGCCGTTCACGGCCGGTCCAGGCCCGTGTACCAGTGCTCCGACGACAGCGGCATGCCACTGCCGCCGCGCGAGGTCGGGCGAACACACAGCACCTGGTCGACGCCCATACGCCCCTCCTCGAAGGCGAGTGCCCCGCCGGCCAGGTACAGCCGCCATACTCGGGCCGTCTCCTCGCCGGTGATCCGTACGACGTCGTCCCAGCGTTCCTCCAGGGTGCGCCGCCATGCCGCGACCGTGCGCACGTAGTGCTCGCGCAGCGATTCGACGTTCCGCACCTCCAGCCCGGCGCGCTCCAGGAGCCCGGCGGTGTCGCCGAGCGGTCGCATGTGCATGTCGGGGGCGATGTACGCCTCGATGAAGGCGCCGCCGCCCGGTGCGTTGCCCGCACGCGACATCTGCTGCACCAGCACCCGGCCCTGCGGGCGGACGAGCCGGTGCAGGGCGGCGGCGAAGGCGGGGTACTCGGCGTCGCCGACGTGCTCGCCCATCTCGACGGTGGCGACCGCGTCGTAGTCGCCGCCCGTGATGTCCCGGTAGTCCTGGCACACGACCTCGACCCGGTGCTCCAGGCTGCGTTCGCGCACCTGCTCCCGCACGTACGCGGCCTGCTCCGCGGCCAGGGTGACGGCGGTGACCTGCGCCTTGTGGCGTTCGGCCGCATGCAGCGTGAGGGAGCCCCAGCCGCAGCCGATGTCGAGCAGCCGGGCGCCGGGCACGACGGCCAGCTTGCGGCAGATCAGCTCCAGCTTGGCCCGCTGGGCGTCGGCGGGACCGAAGCCGGGGTCGTCGTTCGCCCAGTAGCCGCAGGAGTAGGCCATGGTGTCGTCGAGGAGGAGCCGGTAGAAGTCGTTGGACAGGTCGTAGTGGTGGCTGATGGCGTCCCGGTCGCGGGACCTGCTGTGCAGGCGGCCGCGCAGGCGTGCCTGGGACGGCGGCGCGGCCGGGCGGGGGCCGACTGCGCCGAGCCGTACGGCCGTGCCGACCGCCCGGGCCCGGCCGGCGAGGGTGAGCCGTGGGGCGTGCGAGCCGTGGTCCCGGGCCGCCGCCCACATGATGCGCAGCGCCTGCGCCAGGTCGCCCTCGACGTCGACGTCACCGGTCACGTACGCCTGGGCCAGGCCCAGTTCGCCGGGTGCCCACAGCAGTCGACGCAGGGCGCGCCGGGAACGTACGACGGCCACGGGTCCGTCGGCCGGGCCGGACTCGCTGCCGTCCCAGGCGCGCAGCCGCACCGGCAGCGGGCCACCGAGCGCTTCTCCGGCCAGGGCGGCGAGCCGGTGGGCGACGCCTTGCCGGTCCCCCGGGGCGGGGCTCGGCCGGTCGGTTCGGGGGGTCCGCTCGTCTCGGTCGGTTCCGGCGGTGGTCATCGGGCGGGGTCCTCCTTCGTGCACAGGTACTGCTGGACGTCGAGGTAGCCGGAGCGGAATCCGGCCTCGGAGTAGGCCAGGTAGAAGGTCCACATGCGCCGGAAGGTCTCGTCGAAGCCGAGGTCGGCCACCTCGCCGGCGCGCTCGGTGAACCGTTCGCGCCACAGCCGCAGCGTCTCGGCGTAGTGCGCGCCGAAGCCCTCGCGGCGGGTGACGGCGAGCCGGGTGTGGTCCCGGACGGTCCGTTCGATCGCTTTCACGGAGGGCAGCAGGCCGCCGGGGAAGATGTACTTCTGGATCCAGGTGTGGGTGTTCCGGCTGGCCAGCATCCGCTCGTGCGGCATGGTGATGACCTGGAACGCGGCACGTCCCCCGGGCACCAGCCGCTCGTCCAGGGTGCGGAAGTAGACCGGCCAGAACTCCTCGCCGACCGCCTCCAGCATCTCGACGCTCACGACGGCGTCGTAGCAGCCGCGTGCCTCCCGGTAGTCGCACAGCTCTATCGCGACGCGGTCGCTCAGGCCCGCCTCGCGGACCCGCGCACGGGCCAGGTCGCGCTGTTCCCGGGAGAGGGTCAGCGAGGTGACGTGCGCGCCGCGGGCGGCGGCCCGGATGGCCAGTTCGCCCCAGCCGGTGCCGATCTCCAGCAGCCGGGTGCCGTTGCCGACCCCGGCGAGGTCGAGCAGCCGGTCGATCTTGCGGTGCTGGGCGCCGGCGAGCAGGTCCCAATGGGCGGGGAAGCCGCGGAAGAGCGCCGAGGAATAGGTGAGGGTGTCGTCCAGGAAGAGGGCGAACAGTTCGTTGGACAGGTCGTAGTGGTGGCTGATGTTGTCCCGGGCGTGATCGGGCGTGTTGCGGCGGTTCGGCGGCTGGCGCAGGGCCCACAGGCCGCGCAGGCGCTGCAACGGTGCCGGGACCAACTCGGCCGCGTGGGCGGCCAGCACGGTGAGGACGGCGACCGGGTCGGGGGCGTCCCACTCCCCCGCCAGGTAGGACTCGCCGAACCCGATCAGCCCCTGGGATCCGATGCGGCGGTGGAAGGCCGCCGGATCGTGGACGTCCAGCAGGGGTCCGCCCTTGCCGACACTGCCCATTCCGGCGAAGCGGGCATGCAGGGGCAGCTCGCGCAGGGCGCGGCGCACCACGGCCCGGGTCAGCGCGGTCCGCGGCCAGGTGGCCGCGGGTGGGGCCGGCACGTCGAGCCGGGCCGGGCCGGGCTCGGGGTCGGTGTGCGTGGCGCCGGGGTGCTCGACGTCGGCGCCGGGGTGCTCGACGTCGGCGCTGCGGTGCTCGGCGGCGGCGCTGCGGTGCTCGGTGGCGGCGTCGGTGCCGGAGCGTTCGGCGTCGACGTCGTCCGTGGGGGCGTCCTCCTGCTCGGCGGCGGAGCGGGGCTCGGCGGCTCTCATTTCACATTCTCCGGAGTCCGGTGACGGGTGCGGGGCTGGACGGGCAGTCCCCGCAGGTACAGGCGGATGCCGTGCATCCGGATGGCCGCCGACACCGCGGCCGTGGACCACGGGTGCCGCAGCGCCAGCCGGAGCAGCGTGCCCGTCGTCACTTCCCGGCGCAGGCCCCGGACGGTTGCGGTGAAGGGGCGGCCGCCCGCGCGGTCCAGGTGCACGGTGAGGTCGAGCCGGCGGCCGGGCTCCGGTACGCGCATCCGGTAGCGGCCGTCGACGGGGAAGAACGGCGAGACGTAGAACTCCTTGCCCGTGTACGCGATGCCTTCCGCGTCCGGGCGCAGGAGATAGCAGTGCCGTTCGCCGTAGGTGTTGTGGACCTCGGCGACCACACAGCGCGGCCGGCCGTCGGGGTCGTGGCACCAGTAGAGGGTGAGGGGGTTGAAGACGTACCCGAGGACGCGCGCGTGGGTGAGCATGACGACGCGTCCGCCGCGCAGGTCGACACCCCGGTCGGCGAGGTACTTGTCGAGCCCGGCCCGGATGGAGGGCTGTGTGCCGTCGAAGTGATCGCGCGGGTCGAATCCGGCCAACGGGCGTACGGGCCAAGGGAGTCGAGGCGGAAGGCCGGGGTCGATCAGCCACATGTAGGTGCGGTGCCGCAGCCCGTACCGGGTGGGCGCCGTGCGCACATGCGTGATCGTGCAGGAGTACAGGGCCGAGGTCGCCGTCACCATCGCACCCCCAGTGCCGCGGCGGCCGTCGCTCCGGAGCGGCAGCCGTCCTCGTGGAAGCCCCAGCCGTGGTAGGCGCCGGCGAACGCGGTGACGGCGGTGTCCAGTTCGGGCAGCCGCTGCTGTGCGGCGACCGACCCGGTCGTGTAGACGGGGTGTTCGTAGACCATGCGGGCCCGGATCCGGGCCGGGTCGACGCGGTCCTCGCCGCCGAGGGTGACCACGTACGTCTCGGCGGTGTCGAGTCCCTGGAGGCGGTTCATGTCGTAGCTGACGCGGACCCGGTCGGCGGGCGCCCGGCAGGAGGGCATCAGGTAGTTCCACGACGCGCGGGCCGCACGGGCACGCGGCAGCAGCGTCGTGTCGGTGTGCAGGAGCGTGGCGTTGCGCGAGTAGCGGAAGGCCCCGAGCACTTCCTTCTCCACCGGGGAGGCGTCGGCGAGGAGGGTGAGGGCCTGGTCGGGGTGTACGGCGATCACGACGGAGTCGTACGACTCGGTGGTGCCGTCGCGTGTCGTGACGTCGGCCCCGTCGGCGTGCCGTCGCACGGCGTGTACGGGGGCGCCGGTCCGCACCCGGTGGAGCCGCTCGGCGATCCGGTCGACGTAGGTCCGCGAGCCGCCGGTCACCGTGCGCCACTGGGGCGAGCCGCCGATCGAGAGCATGCCGTGGTGGTCGAGGAAGCGGAACAGGTAGGCGGCGGGGTAGCGTCCCGCGGTCGCAGCGTCGCAGGACCAGACAGCGGAGACCAGCGGCGTCATGAAGTGGCTGCGGAAGTAGGGCGAGAAGCCCTCCCGGTCCAGGAATTCGCCGAGGGTGAAGGTGTCCTCGGCGGGGCGGGCGAGGAGCCTGCGGGCCGCGCGATGGAAGGCGGGGACTTCGGCGAGCATCCGCAGATAGGTGCCGCGCAGGGCGTTGCGGGGCCGGGCGAGCAGTCCGGCGGGGCCGCGGGCGCCCGCGTACTCCAGACCGCAGCCCTCGCACCGCACGGACATGCTCATCTCGGACTCCCGCGTGGCGACGTCGAGTTCACCGAAGAGCCGCAGCAGCTGCGGGTAGGTGCGCCGGTTGTGCACGATGAAGCCGGAGTCGACCCGGTCAAGGCTGCCGTCGCTCGACGTCAGTTCATGGGTGTGCGCGTGTCCGCCGAGCCGGTCGTCTGCCTCGTACAGCGTGACGTGCCGGGCGCGGGCCAGCACATGGGCCGCGGTCAGTCCCGCGATGCCGCTTCCCACGACGGCCGTACGCCGTGGCGCACCGGGCCCGTCCCCGCTCTCCGGCCGTGACGCTGGCGCCATCGTCGCTCCTCCCACCCGGCTGCGATCGGCTTGTCCCGCGTAATCCGAAGCTGCGGACGGGTCGGATTGGCCGGTGGGGGAACTTCCTGCGTTCAGATGCGAGACGCACCCTCGCGCAGAGCCCTCACCACTACACATAAGGAAGAAATAAGCGCAGAATGGGCTGAGGCGGCGCTTACCGCACACCGCACCAGTAGCGGTCAGGCCTGCGAGTCAAAGGAGACGAGTCATGGCCAACGTCTCGCCCACCAGAGGTGACATATCCAGCCACCCCGATGCATCGGAGATGCGGGAGCGTTACGCCCGCATGCTCGGCGGTCGTGATGTGACGCTCTTGGACGGACCGGTGTTCCTGCTCGGTCTGTACTGCGCCGTATCCCCCTGGATACTCCACTACACGGCGAGCCAGCCCCCGCTCGTGACCCACAACTTGATCGTGGGGATAGCGATCGGCCTGCTCGCCCTCGGTTTCACCCGGGCCCCGGAACGCATGTACGGCCTCAGCTGGGCCTGCAGCGCGATCGGTGTCTGGATGATCATCGCGCCGTGGGTGGTCGGCGACAGCCCGGACGCCGGTGTCGTCGTGAACAACATCATCATCGGCGCGCTGGCAGTGCTCCTGGGACTGATGTGCGCCGGCGCGGCGGCCAAGAGCACTCCAAGGCCGTAGCGGCAGACGGGGAGAGACAGACGCGCAGGCCGGACCGCACCCGCGGACCGGCCTGCGCCCATTCTCGGACCCGGCGCGACCGGCTCGGCCGCACCATCACCCCGGCGGCCCCGCTCAGTGCGCCGGCATCAGCCACGGCTCCTGCGGCAGGACGTGGCCGGCCTCCAGCAGCGACTTGAGGTTGGACAGCACTGCCGGCCAGCCGGAGGACACGTCGGCACGCTCGCTCTCGTCCGCGAGGTCCTCGTGGGTCACGGTGAGCCGGACGATCTCGGCGTGCCGGCGGATGTCGAAGGTGACCCGGGAGCACTTGTCCTCCTGCCCTTCGTCGTCCGGCGCAGCCCAGGTGGTGACCAGCCGGGTCGGACGCTCGCTCTCGACGACGGTGCCGACCACGTCGGCGACGCCCGAGCCGTCGGTGCGGACATGCTCCCAGCGGGAGCCGGGCCGCCAGTCCGAGACATTGCTGTGGCCCCAGTAGGCGGCGGTCAGGTCGGCGTCGGTGAGGGCGTCCCAGACCTTCTCGGGCGTGCTCTCGATGTAGGTGACGTAGACGAATGTGGGCTTGTCGGTCATGGCTTCCTCGGCTCGTCGTTTCACAACCCCGAGCACGCGCAGGCGCGGGCTCTCGAACTTGTCGATCCACCGCTCCTGGATCTCGTGGAGCGGGACCGGATTGAGGTAGTGCAGCTTCTCCCGCCCCCGCCACACCGTGCTGACCAGATTGGCGGCCTCCAGGACGCCCAGGTGCTGGGTCACCGACTGACGTGTCATGTCGATGCGCGCGCACAGCTCGCCCAGCGTCTGCCCGTTGTCCTCGTGCAGCCGGTCCAGGAGCCGTCTGCGCGTGTCGTCGGCCAGCGCCTTGAAGATCTTGTCCATCGCGGGGTCGCTCTCTGCTCGCACACTCAACGTTATGCAGGTAATTGCCTGCATGTCAATCGAAGCTTTATGCCGGTTACGAGGCTTATGTGTCGAATAGTTGTTACATGACGTATCGGATCCCTTGACAGGCGGTCCGTAGCTTCGAAGGCGTCGGAACGAACCCCACCGAAGGAAACGGCTCCCAGATGCGCGCTTCCCGCACCTTCCGCACCGCCCTCGCCGCCCCCGCGCACGTCCCGCCGGTGGCCCAGCACAACGGGCTGCACGTCACGCTCCGTCCGGACGGCCGGGCCTCCTCCTGGGTGGCGCACGCCGAGCCGAGGCCCGAGCCGGCCGACGAGCGCGTCCTGATCGGCACGTCGACGCTGGCGGACGGGTCGACGACGGCCAAGATCTACCGACTGACGGCCGACCACTACGAGGCCGAGGTCTTCGCCGACGGCAAGCGGCGGGACACCCTCGTCGCCGACGGCCGCGCCGCACACGGTGAGAACAGCGGACTGCACGTCATGCTCCACCCGGACGGCAGACTGGCGTCCTGGGGCGAAGAGGCCTAGCCCCCGCGCCCGTGCGCCGCGTCAGCGCAGCAACGCCCCCAGCGCGCCCCGGTGTTCGGCCGTCCACGCATAGGCGTCGCGCACCTCGACCAGGACGCCGCGCTGCCGCAGCGCCACCATGGCCGGATCGCCGCGCCGCGCGCCCTCCTCGATGCCCCGCCGGCAGCGGTCCTGCCACCACAGGATCGTGTCCACGAGGTCCTCGGCGCCGTCGCACGGCCCGTAGGCCTCACGCACGAGGGCGATCCGCAGGGCCGCCCCGGGCACATCGGTGACACCCGGCCCCAGATCCAGGTACTGCCAGCACAGGTGCGCGAGGTCGTGCACCCGCTCACCGGGTGCGGCCAGGTCCCAGTCGACGAAGGCGGTCGGCCACCACTCGCCGCCCTCGACCGTGTAGACCGTGTTCTTCGGGGCGAGGTCGTTGTGGCACACGACGTCCCGGTCGCCGGCCAGTGCGGTTCCGTGCGTCATGTCGTGGACGGCGCGCACGAGTCGGGCGACCCGCACCAGCGCGGTGTCCGTGCGGGCCGCGGCCCGTTCCTCGGGAGTGACGGCCGCCCGTCCCTCCAGGTAGCCGAACACCTCGCGCCCCTGCTTGTCCGTCCCGATGTAGGGCGGGGCGCCCGCCCACTCCCGGGACTCGAACAGCGCGAGCAACTCCCGCACATAGCCCGACCGCCCATGGGGTGGACGCCGCACCGTGGTCCCGACCCGCACGACCTCGTTCACGGCTCCGCCGCCGAGCACCCGCTCCGCCATTCGCACCTCCGCCGATCAGACGATCATCTGCCCACAAAACCACTCGCGAAGCAAGCCCGCACCCGGGCACGCTGCCGGTATGGAGCGCGCCGAGGCACTGCTGATCGGAGGACGGGCCGGGGTCGGCAAGACCACGGCCGGCTGGGAGGTCTCGGCCCGGCTGCGGGCCGCGCAGGTCGCCCACGCGGTGATCGACGGCGACTTCATGGGAGCCGTCCATCCGGCGCCGCCGGACGACGCGCACCGGTCCGGCATCACGGCACGCAACCTGGCCGCGGTGTGGGCGAACTACACCGCCCTCGGTTACCGGCGGCTCGTCTACACCAACACCGCGAGCGTGCTGGACATGGCAGTGCCGATGTTCCGCCGCGCCATGGGGGACGACGTACGGCTCGTGCGGGTGCTGCTGACCGCGACCGACGAGACGGCCGCACAACGCCTGACCGGGCGTGAGCTGGGCTCCGAGCTGGAGCACGAGGTACGCAGCAGCCGGCGCAAGGCCCGGCTGCTCGACGAGCACACGCCCGCGGACGTGCGGAGGGTGGCGACGGACGGCCGCGCGGTGATCGACATCGCCGCGGAGCTGGTGGCGGCGACGGGATGGGTCGTGGACGTTCCCGCGGTGACGACCGGTCGGACACGGACCACCGACTGAAGCGCAGCGGACTGTCCCTCTCTCCACGGGGAACACGCCTTACTGCGGGGACTGGAGGAAGAGGGGCGAAATGGAGATCTCGGGCATCATCAGTGCCATCGTGATCGGCATCATCATCGGTGTACTCGGCCGGCTCGTCGTTCCGGGTCGTCAGCGCATCGGTGTCCTGTGGACGATCCTCGTCGGCATCGTGGCCGCGCTGCTCGGCTCGGCGCTCGCGGCCGGCCTCGACGTGGCCGACACCGACGGAGTCGACTGGATCGAGTGGCTCATCCAGATCGGCCTCGCCGCACTCGGCGTCGCGGCACTGGACCGGTCGAAGGCACGCCGCTGACACCACACCCGACGAGAACGAGCGGGGCCGCACCGGCGCTACGGGCTCCACGGCGCCCGACTCGGCACGGTTCCACGTCAGGCGACCGCCGCGGCGGCCCGCATCGCGGCCAGGCCGTCGCGGGCCGCCGGATGGGCCGGCGTCCATCCGAGGTCGCGCTCGGCCTTCGCCGTGGACACCCGCAGCGTCGTGGACATCATCGTGTGCGCGTACGACATGGGCCGCATCAGCCACAGCGGTACGGTCACCGGCTTCGGCAGCCCGAACTCCTCGGCCACGCAGCGGACATGGTTCCCGAACCCCATGGGCGTCCGGTCGGCGATGTTGTACGCCTGGCCCGGCCGCCCCCGTTCGACGGCGGCGGCCACCGCGCGGGCCGCGTCGGTGAGCTCGATCCAGGGCAGGACCCGGCCGTGGTCGGCGGGCACGGGCAGTTGCCGCTTGCGCAGCATGGGCAGGAGGGCGTCGGTGCCGCCGAGGCCGTAGAGGAGGCCGAATCGCAGGGCGATGCCGTCCAACCCCGGTGATTCGAAGGTGAGTTGTTCTTTCACGCGCATCGCCTCGATGTGCCGTTCCAGCTCCCGGGAGCGGCCGCGCGGCCCGAAAGGATCGTCCTCGGTGACCGCATGGCCGCCATGGTCGCCGTAGCCGTATCCGAAGACCATCGACTCGGCCACGAGACGCCGGGCACCGGTGGCCCGCGCGGCCTCCACGAGGTGGGCGGTTCCCTCGGTGCGCAGGGCGTTGGTGGCGTGCATGTCGCGGTGGCGCATGGGCGGCCTGCTCAGCGCGGTCGCGGCGTGGATCACCGTGTCGAAGTGGTGGCCGTCGACGGCACGCAGCAGGGCGTCCCGGTCCGTCAGGTCGGCCCGGATGTCGTTGCGCGCGCCGCGGCCGAGCCCCGTGACCTCGTGGCCCGCCTCGGTCAGGGCACGGGTGATGTGCCGGCCGAGGACACCCCCGGCGCCCGCAAGGAGGACGGTCAGGCCGGTGGCCCCGTCGTCGCTGTGGTTCGTCGTCATGACCTTGCGACGAACCGGCCGGGCCCGGATGTGACATCCGGGCGCGGGCGGACCCTGCCACCGCACCGCGAGCAGGCCGTCGCGCCGGGTCACGGACCGTGTCGGTGGTCCTACGGTGTGTACACGTACGGCGTCGTGGTCGTCAGCGGTTCGAAGCCCAGCCGCTCCAGGATGGGGCGGCTGCTGCTCATGGCGTCGACCTGGAGATACCGGTAGCCGCGGTCCACGGCGGCACGGGCGCGGTGGGCGACCAGCGCACGGTAGATGCCGCGGCCCCGCCAGCCCTCGACGGTCCCGCCGCCCCACAGCCCGGCGAACCGTGTGCCGGGCACCAGCTCCATCCGGGCCGCGCTCACCGGCGTGTCACCGGCCAGGGCGACGACCGCGACCACGGTGTCCGCGTCGGCCGCGAGTCGGGCGAGCAACTGGTGCCGGAGCCGGGAGCCGTCGGTGCCGAAGGCCTTCTCGTGGACCCGGGCGACGAGGTCGACGCCGGCGCCGTCCGTCACCGGCAGTATCCGAATGCCTTCCGGGGGCTCGGCGTCCAGATTCAGGTCGGCGACCTCGCCGATCATCAGGGTCTCCTCGGGTTGGCCCACGAAGCCGGCCGCCCTGAGCCGCTGCCCGAGGTCCACCGGGAGATCGTGACCGTAGAGTTTCCACTCGAACTCGCGGCCGAGCCCGGAGAAGTGGGCGATCTGTTCGGCGATCGCCGCGTCGGCGCCCGCCGCGTCCAGGTCGGACCACACGACGCCGTTCCAGCCGTGCCCGGACGACACCTGGCGGACGATGCGGCCCACCCGCTCGACCCGGGCGTCGGGGCCGTCCGGCTGTGCGCTTTCACGCATGTCCCGGTCGAACAGGGCGAGTACCGCGGCATGATCCATGGGGCCACTCCAGCACCGCGCCGCCGCCGCGGCAAGACCTTTACGGCTCCAGCGGCCCGGCCTCTCCTTGCGGCCCGGCGTGGGCGACCATGGGAGGCGCAGGGAGAAGTCGTGCCGTCTGGAGGGCCGGGAGCCATGGTCGTGAAGGACACCGAACTGCCGCACTTGAGCCGCTGCGTCGAACTCGCGGCGGAGGCGCTGGAGGCCGGGGACGAACCGTTCGGTTCGGTTCTGGTGGGGGCGGACGGAAAGGTGCTCGCCGAGGACCACAACCGGGTGGCCTCGGGCGATCACACCCGGCACCCCGAGTTCGAACTGGCGCGGTGGTCCGCCGCCCACATGTCGCCCGAGGAACGTGCGGCCGCGACGGTGTACACCTCCGGTGAGCACTGCCCGATGTGCTCGGCCGCGCACGCGTGGGTGGGCCTGGGACGCATCTTCTACGTCGCCTCGTCGGAACAACTCTCCGCATGGCTGGGTGAGTTGGGCGTGCCGGCTCCGCCGGTGCGGACGCTGTCGATCCAGGAGGTCGCGCCGGGCGTGGCCGTGGACGGCCCGGTGCCCGAGCTGACGGAGGACATCCGCGCGCTGCACTTCCGGTTCCACCGGCGCTCGGGCTGACGGCGGACACCGCCGGTCCGAGCGCCGACGTTCCCGGAAGCCCGCCAGGGCCTGTTGCGAAAGCGGCGCCTGCCGCGCGACGCCCGGCACGGCCGTCCTCCGGGCGACGACGGCACCTTCGCAACAGGCCCTAGCCGAGTTCCAGCGTGGTGACGCCGAAGACGTGTCCCTGGGCGTACGGCCGTACCGGACCCGTGTACATACGGGCCGTCTCGAAGGAGGGCGTGAAGCCGGCCTCCTCGGCGAGGGCGACGCCCGCCGGGTTGGTCTCCGGCACATCGATCGCGACCTGCCCGCCGGCCGCCTGCGCGGTCAGGGCGTCGAAGACGGCGCGAGCGTCGTCGGGCGTGTCCGCGAAGAGCGGACCGATGCGCGGGCAGTCGTGGCCGGGCCGGATCACGCCGTAACCGGTGACACGGTCGCCGGCACGGCGCACGACGGCACGGTGTCCGGGCCCGGTGAGCCAGTGCGCGAGGAAACCGGGCCGGTCGGCCGGCGTACAGGTCGCGTCGTACGCGGTGATGTCCTCGACGTCCTCCGGCCGGACCGCCCGCACGTCCGCCGGGGCCGGGCGGGCGGGTGCGGTGCCGGTGTACCGAAAGGTGCGGTGGGCGAGCTCGAAGCCGGAGCGGCGGTAGTTGTCCTGCTGGGCGACGACCCCGTCGAGGCCCACCGTGCGGTTCTCGGCGTGCGCCAGCGCCGTCTTCCAGGTGGTGAGGCCGTAGCCGTGGCCGCGGGCGTCGGGGCGGACCAGGTACCAGCCCAGGAAGGCGTAGTCGGATCCGTAGTTGACGACGGAGATCGCCGAGACGGGCTCGCCGTCGATCCGGCCGATGAAGAAGCCCCCGGGATCCTGCACGAAGAAGGCCGCACTGTCCGACACTCCCGGGTTCCAGCCCTCGTCGACGGCCCAGCCGCGGACGACCGGCCAGTCGTCGAGGGCGGCCTGGGTGATGACGAGGTCTGCGGGGGCCGGAGAGGCCATGGATGCGCTCCGTTCCGTGGGGGGTGCGTACGCGCGGTGATCATCCGCGTACGCAGCATCCTCGCGGATCGCCTGGGAGGGCGTCACGGCATGATCAAGCCGTTGCGGCACCTCACGGGGGACCCGCCGGGCAACAGTTCGTACGGCCGCGGGCGACCGCCGTGCCACGAGACCCCTTGTCCCCGTACGACAAGGGCCCCACCGCTCGTGCGCCCGGTGGGGCCTGCCGTACCGCGACACGGCGCAGGTCAGCGCATCACCCTCGGGCGGAAGCGGCGGTACAGGACGGCCCCGCCCAGAACGAGGGCCGCGGCGCCCGCCACGGTGGGGGCGGTGTGGTCCGCTCCGGTGTAGGCCAGCGTCGCCTCGGGTGCGTGCGGCACGTGGGCGGGCGGCACCGACCTCGGTGGATGCGACCTGGGCTCCGTGGACGGCTTCGGAGCGGGCTTGGTGGTGCGGGGCGGGACGGAGGTGTTCACCGACTCGTTGTCCACCGCCGCGTTGCCGACACCGACCACGTTCACGCTGTTGCCGGAGACGTTCACCGGGAGGTGGACCGGCAGCTCCACGACGTTCCCGGACACGACACCGGGTGAATCCTTTCCGCTTCCCTCGGCCGAGGCCCCGCCGCCGCCCGACGGCGCCTGGGTCTTGTGCCCGCCGTCCTCGTTGACGCACTTGTTGCCGGCGGTGGGGTTGAGCAACCCCACCACGTTCACGGTGTTCCCGCACACGTTCACCGGCACGTGCACCGGGACCTGGATGGTGTTGCCGGCGAGCAGCCCCGGCGAGTCGGTCGCGGCACCGTCCGCCGCGGAATCGGCGTACGCCGGCACCGTCACGGCCATCGCCCCGGCAGAGGCGAAGGCGATCACACCGTTTCGGGTAACCCGTCTCATAGGTTCCCTGCCTTCCAGACTTGGTCACGAGCACTCGCCCGCATCGGATAAAACGCGGGCGAACCATTGGAGTTATGGCTTATCGGCCTTTCACCCCATCGAGTGTCACGTTTGTCGAACTAGCGGCAAAAACGCCCGATAGGAACGCAAGGGGCGCAGAGTACGACTGCCCGTACGACCTCGCATCCCGGGAGGCGTGCCTTCCGGGGCCCGCTTATCGTGATCGAGGACGCCGTTTCCCGGTCCGCGACGGGCGTCCTGGAGGCATCCATGCTGGCCAAGCTGTCCACGCGGCCCATGCTGCGACGCTGCACGGTCACCTGCGCGGTCGGTCTCGCCCTGTCCGCCACGGGCCTGTCCGCGAACACCGCCGACTCCGATCCCGACCTGGGCCGCTTCTACGGGCAGCAGGTCACCTGGTCGAAGTGCCCGGGCGAAGGGCTGCCCAAGGATCTTCAGTGCGGCCAGGTCACCGTCCCGCTCGACTACGCCCACCCCCGAAAGGGGACGCTGGACCTGGCGCTGGCCCGCTATCGGGCCACGGGCGACAAGCGGGGCTCGGTGCTGCTGAACTTCGGCGGGCCGGGCGGGCCCGGCGTCCCCGAGTTCACGGCCGGCGGCAAGGAGTTCATGGAGCTCACCGACAACTACGACGTCGTGACCTTCGATCCGCGCGGCGTCGGCAGGTCCTCCCCGGTCAGCTGCGGCGACGGCCAGGAGGAGATCGAGCTGCCGGAGGACGGCACCGACCTCAGCCGCGATCCGCGGGCCGTTCTGTCCCAGTTGAAGAAGGCGGCCGACACGTGCGCCCGCCACTCCGGCCCCGTACTCCCGTACATAGGCACGGTCAGCGCCTCGCGCGACATGGACGTGATGCGCGCGGCACTCGGCGACGACAAGCTCAACTACCTGGGCTTCTCTTACGGAACGCGGCTCGGCGCGGTGTACGCGGCCCAGTTCCCGGACAAGGTCGGCCGGTTGGTGCTCGACGGTGTGGACACGCTGACGGAGCCGCTGACCGAGCAGGGCGTGGCGGGCGCGCAGGGGCAGCAGAAGGCGCTGGACGAGTTCATCAACTGGTGTGTGAAGGACATCGCCTGTCCGTTCGGGCAGGACGCGCGCGAGGCCCGCAAGCAGGTCGTACGCCTCGTGGAGTCGCTGGACGCGGACCCGGTACCGTCGGCCTTCGGTGAGCCGTTCACGGGTCAGGACCTGGTCGGCGCGCTGGGACAGGCGCTCTACAGCGAGGAGTTGTGGCCCTCCCTGGAGCGGGCCCTGGCCGCGCTGGTCGAGGACGGCGACACGCACGCGATCGAGTCCTTCGCGGTCGGCGGGGCCGCGCCCTCGCGGCGCGAGGAGACCGACGATCCCGACGGCGCCCTGGTGGACGAGGAGGACGTCCCTCTCGACAACATGCCCGCGGCCCTGATGGCGATCAACTGCGCGGACGACCCGGACCGGCCCACCGGCCGGCAGATCGTCGACAACCTCGACCGGCTGCGCGCCGAGTACTACCGGGCGTCGCCCGTCTTCGGCCCGTACCGGCTCAGCGGGGTGCTGATGTGCTACGGCCGCCCCCGGGGCACGGACTTCATCCGCGACGAGGTGAAGGACGTGGACACCCCGAAGATGCTCCTCGTGGGCACCCGCGGGGACCCCGCGACGCCTTACCGCTGGACCGTGGAGACGGCCGGCCGCCTCGGACCGTCGGCCGTGGTCCTCGACAACAAGGGCGGCGGGCACACCGGTTACGCCTCCTCCAAGTGCGTGCACGGCAAGGTCGACGCCTTCCTGCTGTACGGCACGCTGCCGGCCGACGGCAGCTCCTGCGGGCCGGAGGAGGGCCGGGAGTAGACCCCGGGCAGGGTGATCGGATTGCCCCTAATGCCCGATCGGCGAATCGGTCCTATCGTGCTGTTATGGAGCACGCACTCAGTCCCACAACCCTCACCGAGCTGCGGCGCCCGCGCCCGTATCCGGCCGTGTCCGTGCTGACGCCGACACATCGCCGCGAGCCCTATCGGGCCCAGGACCAGGTCCGGCTGCGCAATGTCGTCGCCGAGGCCAAGAAGCAGCTGGAGGCCGATCCCTCGGTCACCCGCGAGCGGCGCACGGACGTCGGGCGACAGCTCGACCAGGCGCTCGCGGAGGTCGATCTCACCTACGCTGAGGACGGCCTGGTCATCTTCGCCGCGCCGGGTGAGCACCAGGTGTGGTCGCTCGCCCGCAGCGTGCCCGAGCGCGTGGTGCTCTCGGACACCTTCCTCACCCGCAACCTGGTCTCCGCCCAGGCAGCCGAACGCCCGTACTGGGTGCTGTCGGTCTCCGCCGACCGTGTCACCCTGTGGAACGGCAGCCTCGACCGCATCACCGAGGCCCGCCTCGGCGGCTTCCCGCTGACCCGGCGTGCCGAGAACTTCGACGCCGAACGCCGGGAGCAGATCGGGGACACCCCGAGCACGTTCCGCGACGAGGACACCCGCCACTTCCTCAAGGACGCGGACTCGGCGGTGAGCACGATCCTGCGGCGCGATCCGCGGCCGCTCTACGTCACCGGCGAACCCGCGGCGCTGTCCCTGCTGAACGAGATCGGCGGCAGCACGAAGGTCGCGGTCCACATTCCGCACGGCGGCCTCGCGCACGGCACGCACGACGCGGTCTGGCAGGCGATCCAGCCACGGATCACCGCGGAGGCCCGCGAGAGCGCCGGCGCCGTCATGCGCGAGCTCGAGAACGCCCAGGGCCGCAAGGCGTTCGCGGCCGGCGTCGACGAGGTCTGGCGCAGCGCCCGGGAGGGCCGGGTACGGCTGCTGGCCGTGGAGGAGAACTACCGGGCGACGGTGCGCGGCGAGGGCGGCGACCATCTGATCCCGGCCGCGAGCGGTGATCTCGACGCCCGCGAGGACATCGTGGACGAGATCGTCGAGCAGTGCCTGGAGACCGGCGCCGAGGTCCGCTTCGTACCGGACGGCACTCTCAGCGAGGCCCGCCGGATCGCGGGGGTGCTGCGTTACTGACGCGGACGTGGGCGGGAGGCCGGCAGTGGCTCGCCGGCCTCCTCGCGCGGCACCTCGCGCCTGGCCTCACACTCCGTCGAAGAGCGCGCTCAGACCGCGCTCCACGACCGCCCCCAGGTCCTCCTCGCCGGACGCGACCACCGCGTAGCTCCGCAGCAGGAAGCGCTGCAGGGCGCCGGTGTCGAACTGGAGCAGCGCCATGCCGTACGGCGAGTGCAGCTCCACGACGGTCCGCTCGTCGCCGCACGGCCAGATGTGCACGTCCCCGTCGCCGGCGGGGCCGCGCAGGCCCGTCTCCAGCAGACCGCGCGCGAAGGTCCAGGTGGCGCCCCGGCCGTCGAGGGAGACCTCGCCCGGGAAGTCGATGTACACCGCCAGCGGGTCCGTGGAGGCGTACCGCAGTGTGGCGTGCACGGGGACCTCGCGCTCCTCGCCCGTGATGAGGCGGGCGCGGGCGGGCTGCTCGAGGGCGATGTCCATGGGCGGTCTCCCCTGCGGTCGGCGGTCGGGACGGTTTTGCCGCTGTGTCTTTACGACTCCGCAGGCGCCCCTCGCAGTACACCCGGGAGCCCACCAATTTTGTGAGCTGCATCACTCCCTCGCCGAGGAGTCACCCGCCGCACCGGGACCGCCGCTCCACGTCTGGAACACACGACCGTCGAACATCTGCATGAGGACGGTACGAGCCCCCTTGCGGACCATCAAAACCCGTATGCCACCTACGACTTGAAGCCCTCCGCGACGTACGCCGTTCGTACCGCACCAGCCCTCCGGGGAGACTCTGGCATATGCCGGACGCACCACCGGATCGGGTGTTGCCAAATCCCTTACAGCGCGTCGCGGGCTGTGCAACAGTCGTAACGGTCCTTCCGTCAGCCTTGGTCGTACCGTCCCCGCATCGGAGTGCGTCATGCCGCCCCATCTCTCTGCGGACCGCCCCGCCGCTCAGCCGCCAGGTCGCGGCTCCGTCGATGCGCTCATATCGCAGGCACGGCGGCTCAAGGGCGATGTCGACGCCGTGCGGCGGGACACGCAGAGCGACGGATCGGACCCGCAGGAGCGGTGGCAGCGAGCGCTGTGCGACCTCGCGCTGCACCAACTCGACGACCTCGACGCGCACTTGGGGCAGCTGCGCGACGGCCCGCCCCCGGCCCCCGCGGCCACCCCTCCCCCGCCCGAGCGCGACTCGCTGCTCAGCCGGGTCGGCAGCGCGGAGTGGAACCTGCTGACGGACGAGGCCAGTTGGTCCGGCGAGCTCTTCCAGATCCTGGGCCGCGACCCCGCCGCCGCGCCGCTCACCCTCGACGAGCTGCCGTCCGTCGTACTCGACGAGGACCGCCGCCGGCTCACGGCGATGGTCACCGACTGCCTCGTCGACGCCAAGCCCATCGACGGGGAGTTCCGGATCGTACGGCCGGACGGCGAGGCCCGGACCGTGCACATGATGGGCGAGCCCGTGCTCGACTCCGACGGCAGCACCTCCTCGATGTGGGCCGTGCTGCGGGACGTCAGTGAACTGCGCCGGAGCCAACGCGCCGTGAGCGAGACCCGTGACTCGCTCCAGCGTCACCGGGCGCACACCGAGCACCGGCTGGCGGTCGAGTTGCAGGAGGCCGTGCTCCCGCCGTGGCGTGGCTCCCTGCGGCTCCCGCACCGGGGCCCGCAGACACTGGACCTCGCGGCTCGCTGCCTGCGGTCGTCGACGAGCGCGACGATCGGCGGTGACTGGTACGACGCACTCGAACTGGCCGACGGCCAGACGCTGTTGAGCGTCGGCGACCTCACCGGCCACGGCGTGGCCGTGGCCTCCGGCATGGCGGCCCTGCTGGGCGCCGTACGCGGCATGGCGATGGCCGGCACCCAGCCGGGCCAGCTGATGTCCTGGCTGAACCAGTTACTCGACGCCACCGTCCAGCCGGCCCTCGGCAGCGCCGTCTGCTGCCGCTACCGGCCCGACACCCGCACCCTGACCTGGGCGCAGGCCGGGCACCCCGCCCCGTTGCTGTTCCGCGACGGGACGGGACGCAGGCTGAGCGCGCCGGACGGTGTCCTGCTGGGCGCCACCCCGGGTGCCGTCTATGCGCAGGCCGAGGAGACGCTGGAGGTGGGCGACCTGCTGGTGCTGCACACCGACGGACTGGTGCCGGGGCACAGCGCGGCGGACTCCGTGAACCTCCTCCTCGACCTGGGCCCCCGCCTGGGTGGGACGGACACGGCGCAGGACTGCGTACGACTGGTCGTCGACGAGTTCGGCGAGAGTGAGCTCGAGGGCGACGCCTGCGTGCTCGTGGCCAGGGTGACGTACTAGAAGGTGACGCTCCCGAGGGCGCTGCCCCGCAGGAGCCTTGGCATGGGCGTTGCGGTCAGTGGCACAGTCCCCCTGTGACTGTGCGCTGTCACGCCCGTGCGCTCTCGCCGCCCGGCCTCTTCGTCTTGGGCAGCGCCATCCGGATCTCCTCCCGCAGTTCGTGGATCCTCGGGTAGCTGGAGTACTCGGCGGTGAGCCGGTACATCTGCCGGAGCCGGTCCCAGGTGCGGCCGGACGAGTTGGATCCCATCGACATCAGGGCCAGCCGTGCGTAGCGGTCGGCCTGTTCGGGGTCGTCCGCGATGAAGCAGGCGGACGCCATGGACAGATGGTCGAAGATCTTCGACCGCTCCCGCCCGTCGACGCGCAGGGCCAGGGCCTTCTCCGCGAAGTGCTGGGCGTGTACGGCCGCGCCCGGCTCGTACTCGGCCAGCGTGCGGTAGGCCAGGGCCTGCATGCCGTACAGATCCTCGTCCTTGAAGGTCTGCATCCAGCTCGGCGGGGGCACGTCGCTCCGGTCGGAGACGAAGAGGTCCTCCGCCCGTCCGAGGGTGCGGCGCATGGCCTGGCCCTTGCCCATCGACGCCTGCGCCCAGGCCTCGATGGTGTGGAACATGGCCCTGGTGCGCGGCAGCACCTCGTCGCCGGAGCCGGACTGGGCGAGTTTCATGAGGTCGAGTGCGTCGTCGGGCCGGCCGAGGTGCACCATCTGGCGAGCCGCTCTGGAGAGCGCCTCCCCGGCGCGGGGCCGGTCGCCGCCCTCTCGGGCCGCGTGGGCGGCGATGACGAAGTACTTCTGTGCCGTGGGCTCCAGGCCGACGTCGTGCGACATCCAGCCCGCGAGGACGGCGAGGTTGGCGGCGACGCCCCACAGGCGCCGCTGGAGATGTTCGGGGTGTCGGTAGGCGAGCATGCCGCCCACCTCGTTGAGCTGGCCCACGACTGCCTTGCGTTGCAGCCCGCCGCCGCGGGCCGCGTCCCAGGCCCGGAACACCTCCACCGAGCGCTCCAGTTCCTCGATCTCCTGCGACCCGATGGGGGCGGCCTCGTAGCGGTCGAACCCGGCGGGGTCGGCGTGCAGGGGGTCGTCGAACTGGGGGGCGTCGGCCTTGAGGGCCGGGTCGGAGTGCAGCCAGTCGTGCATGGCGCTGCTGAGTGCGGATCCCGCGGCGAGCGCGGCGCCCGCGCCCACCAAGCCGCGTCGGTTGAGCATGAGGTCCATTCCCGTGAATTCGGTGAGGACCGCGGCGGTTCGCTCGGGCGCCCACGGCACACCGTCGGGATGCTCCACACTCCCGGCGTCCTGCCGTTTCCCCGTACGCCCGTGCCGGACCAGACCGAGGTCCTCGATGGTCACGACACGGCCGAGACGCTCGGTGAACAGAGCTGCCAGCACCCGCGGCACCGGATCGCGCGGGATCTCTCCCATGTCGATCCACCGCCGCACCCGCGAGGTGTCGGTCGCCAGCTGGGGGTGGCCCGTGGCCGCCGCCTGCCGGTTGACCAGCCTCGCGAGCTCGCCCTTGGACCAGCCGGCCAGGCCGAACAGGTCCGCCAGGCGGGTGTTGGGTTCTCCGCTCACGTCAAGCCCCCAGGTTCTCGGCTGAGTTGACAGTAGCCCGGTGAGAGTTGCCCCGGGACTATTCGCCAGGGTTCGCCAGGGTGCGCCAGATGGTGTGCCACTGGGCAACGGGTGTCAGGTAGGAACGCGCCACCCCGACCCGGTCGCCTTTTGAACAACGGGCCGCACTCCCCAGGGTGCACCCGAGGGGCCGGGCCGGGTAGCGCAATGACGTCGAAGGCACACGAAGGGATCTGTTTCTCCCATGTACGCAGCATCGTCCTCCGTGTCCGCCCCGCCCCGGTCGCTGCGTGCCCGCCCGGCGGGTGGCGGCCCCTACCTCGCCCCCGCGCGGCCGGCGGCCGCCCCCGTGCTCGGCACGGGCCGGCCGCTGCGCGCCCCGGGGCTCGGCACCCAACCGCTCAGCGGGAGACTCGACTTGTCCGGCCCCCAGGGCGCCCAGTTGCGTACGGCGATCGCGTCGGTGCACCGGATCTGCCCGGAGTTCGCGCCGGTGCAGGTGCTGCGCCGCAGCGGACGGTCCGTACTCATGGTCGGCACGACCGGGCGCAGCACGGCCGTCGCCAAGTGTTTACTCGATCACTCGCCGGCCTGGGCCGAGCGGATCCGGCACGAGATAGCGGCATACCGCTCGTTCGTCCGGCACCGCCCCCCGGTGCGGGTGCCGAGACTGATCGCGGCGGATCCGGACAACTGCACGCTCGTCATCGAGCGGATGCCGGGCCGGGTGGCGGCACTTCAGCGGCACCCGATCGAGGTACCGCCGCGGGCGGACATCAGGGCGGCACTCGGTGCGATCTGCCGGCTCAACGCCTGGCGGCCGCCGGCGGGCACGTTCGACGCGCCGCTGGACTACGCGGCCCGGATCTCCCGGTACCACGAGCTGGGGTTGCTCACCGACCGGGACATGGGTGATCTCCAGAAGCTGCTGCACGGCATCGCGGCGACCGCGGGCCGGCAGGGCATGGGCCAGTTCTGCCACGGCGACGCGCTGCTGTCCAACATCCTCCTCTCACCGGCCGGTCCAGTGCTGGTGGACTGGGAGCACGCGGGCTGGTACCTGCCGGGCTACGACCTGGCGACGCTGTGGTCGGTGCTCGGGGACGCACCGGTGGCCCGGCGGCAGATCAGCCAGATCGCGCAGTCGGCGGGTCCGGCTTCCCGGGACGCGTTCCTGGTGAACCTGATGCTCGTGCTGACCCGCGAGATCCGTACGTACGAGACGGCCGTGCAGCGTTCGATGCACGACTCGGCCCCGGCGGCATCGGGAGTGGCCCACCCTGGTGCTGCGCCGTCCGGCGAGGAACAGCGGCTGCTCCTGCGGCGGCTGCACGACGACTGCCAGCTGGCCCGGCGGGCCGTACGTGCGGCGGTCGGCACTCGCTGACGGGGACGGTGGTCCGCGGTGCGCCCTGGAGACAGGCGTACCGCGGGCTTTCGTATGTCCGGGCGCTTTCGTACGTCCGGCCGCATTCGTGTGTGCGGCCGATGGAGATCTGCGCGGCCCCTCGGCAGCCCGGGCGCAGCCATTGGGGTACGCCTCTGACGCCCCGCAGGCCAGGAGGCCGGTGGCACGAAACTCCCGGGAATCCCGCTTGACAAGGTAATTCACGCAGCTCTTGGCATGATTGACGGATCGTCGGACAGCCGGTACCACAGACCCACGCCCGGCCCCGCACGGCTCTTCGCGCCCGACCGTCCCAGGAGGCTGCATTGCGTGGATCCGTCACCACCTTGGCCGCTGCGACACTGCTGTTCCCCTTGATCGGCGCGGCCCCGTCCGACTCGCACGGCTCGGAGCACGCCCTCCAGTCGGCCTTCACCTCCGCCGCCGCCCGGTACCACGTGCCGCAGAGCGTGCTGCTCGGCGTCTCCTACCTCCAGTCCCGCTGGGACACGCATGCCGGGGCGCCCAGCGTGACCGGCGGCTACGGCCCCATGCACCTCACCGACGCCCGGACCGCCCTCGCCGAGTCCGGGTCGCATCACGGCGACGGCACGGAGGACGCGCGCGGCGACGGTGCCCGCAAGGCTCTGGCCCCGAAGGTGAAGCTGCCGAGCAGCTCCGGGATCCCGGCCCGTCTCAGGACGCTGCCCAGGGCGGCCGAGCTGACCGGGCTGAGCCGGGAGCGGCTGCGGACGGACCCGGCCGCCAACGTGGCGGGCGGTGCCGCGCTGCTCGCCGCCGCGCAGAAGGAGCTCGGCGAACCGCTGAGCTCGGATCCGGCGGACTGGTACGCGGCGGTGGCCCGCTTCTCCGGTGCCGACGACACCGCGACGGCGGCGGCGTACGCGAACGACGTCTACGCCGTGCTGCGCACGGGCCAGGAGCGTGAGACCGACGGGGGCCAGCTGGTGGCGCTGGCCGCGCAGCCGGGTCTGTCCCCCGACACCGGGCAGCTGCGCCGGGCCGGCCTTCGCACGCTCAGGGCCGGGGAGACCGAGTGCCCGCCCACGGTGTCCTGTGAGTGGATCCCGGCGCCGTACGAGGAGTTCGGCGACGGTGACTACGGCAACCACGACCTGGGGGGTCGTCCGACGACGCAGGACATCGACTACATCGTCGTCCATGACACAGAGGGCGCCTGGGAGGGTGTTCTCACCATGGTGCAGGACCCCACCTATGTGTCGTGGCAATACACACTGCGCTCCACGGACGGCCACATCGCCCAGCATGTGAAGGCGAAGGATGTGGCCTGGCACGCGGGCAACTGGTACGTCAACTCGAAGTCGATCGGTCTGGAGCACGAGGGTTTCCTCGCGCGGCCGGACGCCTGGTACACGGAGGCGATGTACCGCTCCTCGGCGCGGCTGGTGGCGTACTTGGCGAAGCAGTACGACATCCCGCTGGACCGGCAGCACATCCTCGGCCACGACACGGTGCCGGGCCCGACCGCGGCGAACGTCAGGGGCATGCACACCGACCCGGGCCCGTACTGGGACTGGCGGCACTACTTCGAGCTGCTCGGCCGGCCCATCGAGCCGAGCGCCGGCCCGGACGGCGGACTGGTGACGATCCGCCCCGACTACGCGGCCAACCGGCCCGAGTTCACGGGCTGTGTGACCGCCGGTCAGGCCTGCGCGGACCACGGTTCGAGCGCGGTGCGGCTGTACTCCGGGCCCGGTGAGACGTATCCCCTGATCAAGGACCCCGGGCTGGGCTCGACCCCGACCAAGGGCGTGAACGACCTGTCCTCCCGGGTGTCGACCGGGCAGCAGTACGCGGTCGCCGGCCAGGAGGGTGACTGGACGGCGATCTGGTACCTGGGCCAGAAGGCCTGGTTCGAGAACACCAAGGAGAGTCCGGCCGCGGTGAACGCCTCCGGCGAGGTGGTGACACCGAAGAACGGCAGGACGAGCGTCCCGGTGTACGGGCGCGCCTATCCCGAGGCTTCGGCCTATCCGGCGGACGTGCCCGTGCAGTCGGTGTCGCCGCTGCCGTACACCTTGCCGGCCGGCCAGCGGTACGCGGTGGGCGGCAAGGTGCCGGGCGAGTACTTCTACGCGGTGGACTTCGACCAGGCGTCGCACCGGGTGGTGGCCGGCAAGGACCTGTACTACGAGATCCAGTACGGCCACCGGGTGGCGTTCGTGCGGGCGGCGGATGTGGACGTCGTGCCTTCGGGGTCCTAGCGGATCAGGCCTCCCTCTCCCAGGTGTACTGTCGCCCGGCCACGGCTCTCAAGGAGTGCTGTCCGGTGCCGAACAGGTCGCTGCGGACGGTGAGTTCGCGGGTTCGGGAGGCCTTCAGGGCGATGCGGGTCGCCCGGCCGCCCGTCCACTCGATGTCGAGGGTGGCGCCGCCGCGGGCGCGCAGGCCGCGTACCGAGCCGGTCGGCCAGGCGGCGGGCAGGGCGGGGAGCACCTCGATGATGTCGTGCTGGCTCTGGAGCAGCATCTCGACGACACCGGACGTGGCGCCGAAGTTGCCGTCGATCTGGAACGGCGGGTGGGTGTCCCAGAGGTTGGGCAGGGTCGAGGACTTGAGCTGTTCGCCGAGCATGGTGTGGGCGTGGTCGCCGTCGCGCAGCCGTGCCCAGAAGTTGATCTTCCAGGCCTTGGACCAGCCGGTGCCGCCGTCCCCGCGCGCGGTCAGCGAGACCTCGGCGGCCCGCGCCCACTGGCTGCCGGGTTCGATCTGCCGTCCGGGGTGGAGGGCGAACAGGTGCGAGACATGTCGATGGGTGTCGGCGGGGTCGTCCAAGTCCTGCTTCCACTCCTGGAGTTGTCCCCAGGAGCCGATCCGCAGACCGGGGTCGAGCCGTTCCAGGGCGTCCTCGACACGGCGCCGGAAGTCGGGTGCGTCGCCGAGGGTGCGGGCGGCTTCGAGGGTGCTGGTGAACAGGTCGTGGACGATCTGCTGCGACATGGCGGCGCCGGCCGTGAAGTCGCCGTGCTCGGGCGAGTAGCTGGGGGTGACGACGAGGGTTGCGTCGCGCGGGTCGGTGCGCAGGTTGCCGAGCCAGAACTCGGCGGCCTCCTTCATCACCGGGTACGCGGTGGAGCGCAGGTAGTCGGTGGAGCCGCCGAATCTGTAGTGCTCGTACATCTGCTGGGTGAGCCAGGCGGCCGCCTCGGGGAACCAGAACGAGGTGGCCCAGTCGTGCACACCGGTGAAGCCGTACGGGTTGGTCTCGTTGTGCACGACCCAGCCGCGCGAACCGAACATCTCCTGTGCGCTGCGGCGTCCGGGTGCGCGCAGGGCCTCGACGAACCGGTCGTAGGGCGCCGTCGTCTCGGGGAGGTTCGCGGCCTCGGCGGGCCAGTAGTTCATCTGGAGGTTGATGTTGACGTGGTAGTCGGCCGACCACGGGGGCGTGGTGCTGTTGTTCCAGACGCCCTGGAGGTTGGCGGGCAGGGAGCCGGGGCGTGAGGAGGCGATGAGCAGGTAGCGGCCGTACTGGAAGTAGAGGGCTTCCAGGGCGCGGTCCGTCTCCCTCGTGCCGCCGGTGTAGGTGGACAGCAGCCGGTCCGTGGGGAGGTCGGCGGGGAGCGACTGGCCGATGTCGAGGGCGACTCGGGCGAACAGGGCCCGGTGGTCGCGGACGTGCCGGTCGAGCAGGTTCTCGTAGTTCCGGCCCGCGCGGCGCACGGCTCGGCCGACGGCGGCGTGCGGGTCGGGGCCTCGGTAGTCGGGGTAGGTGTCGGCGTAGTCCGTGCCGGCGGCCAGGACGAACCAGGCGCTGTCGGCCCCGCTCACGGTGAGGGTGCCGCCGGCCCCTGAGGTCACGGTGCCGCCCTCGGCGTACACCCGGACCTGTGCCTCGAAGCGCAGCCCGTTGTCGGCGAGGGCACCCCGCACGGTCAAGGTCCCGTCGGCGGCGGTGGCGGTGAAGTCGGTGCGGGGCGAGGTGTGGCGCAAGGTGAAGGTGACGCTGCCGGGACGGTCGGCGCCGAGCCGTCCCACGATCACGCCATCGGGGTGGGACGCGAAGAAGTCCCTTTGATGGCGCACGCCTTGGTGGGTGTAGGCGACGGAGGCGATCGCGTTGTCGAGGTCGAGTTCTCGGCGGTAGTCCGGCGGGGGCGTGGTCGGTGCGTCGGGCAGGTCGAGGTGGAGGTCGCCGAAGGTCTGGTGGGCGCCGTAGCCGACCCGTGGCTGGCCGAGGCGGTCGGCGGCGGACTCGGGGTCGAGGGTGGTGCCCGTGTCGAGGTCGTCCTGTACGGCGGTGATCGCGCCGGGGCGGGGCGTGCGCCAGTTGCCGTGGTCGTAGCCCTGGGCGGAGCCGGGGCCGCCGGTCCACAGGGTCTTCTCGTTGAACTGGAGGTGTTCGGAGGCGAGGGTTCCGAACACCATGGCACCGAGCGCACCGTTGCCGATGGGTAACGCCTCGCGCTCCCAGTCGGCGGCCGGGGCGGCGTACCAGAGCACGGACGGCGCGCTCGACACATCGGAGGAATCAGCGGCGCCGGCCTCTCCCGCCCCTGCTCCCAGAGCGAGCCCTCCGGCTCCTCCGACCGCCGCTACTGCCTTCAGAGTTGCTCTTCGAGTGATCCCTTGCGGCTCATACGACATGACCCTTGACGCTAGAGATCCGATGACTCAGCGGCAAGGGTCATGACAAAGACAAACGAGGGGGACGGTCCGGCCGGCGCGGGTGGGGAGACGATTCAGCCCTGCTGGAAGAGCTCCGCGGGCAGCGGCTTGAGCAGCGCGTACAGGTCGTCGGTGATGGGACGGTCCCAGGCGGCGATGGTGACGAGCACATTGTCGCTGCGGTCGAACTGCACGCAGGAGATCCGGCTCTCGGAGAGCTTCAGGCGCCGCACGATCAGGAGGTTGTCGCCCTGCATCACCGGCACGTCCTCGCCGCCGACGACGGTGACCTCCTCTTCGTTCTCCAGCGCCAGCAGCAGCTGCGCGACCTCGAAGGGGACCTCGTCCTGCTCCACCTCGCGGGCCGGGGAGCCCTCGGGCAGATTGCCGATGATCATCGCCGGGCCGCGGCCGCCGAAGAGGTCGTAGCGCAGGAAGACGCCCTGGCAGCTGCCGTCGGGGGCAGGCAGCAGCCCGGCGCCCAGATTGCCGGGCCAGTCACCGGGGTCCATGGCCAGTACGTCGAAGTCGGGCCCGGCGGGCGTGGCGCTGCGGCGGCGGAGGAACGACATGTCGCCATGGTACGTGGCCGAACCCGTTCCATGACGTGCGGGCAGCCGTTGGAGACGTGCGCCCCGGTACCTCGACCAGCGGGAGTTGACCTCCGCGCCGCCCGCTA
>NZ_JBYIVZ010000035.1:0-113666 GCF_057710365.1 Streptomyces sp. bgisy027 | reverse complement strand
CCCTCGTACCGGGCGTACTCGGGCTTTCGGGCGGTGCGGCGACAGGGCGTGCCGGGCGTCGCGCGGCAGGCGCCACTTTCGCACCAGGCCCCAGGGCTGCCCTAGCGGACCCCGGCCGCCTGGAACGTGCGGCGGTACGCCTGCGGTGACACCCCGATCGCGGCGTGCAAATGCTGGCGCAGCGAGGCGCCGGTGGCGAAGCCGACCTCGATGGCGATCCGGTCGACCGGCAGGTCGCTGGACTCCAGCAGATGGCGGGCCCGGCCGACGCGTTGCTGGATCAGCCAGCGGCCGGGGCTGAGGCCGACCTCGTCGTTGAAGCGGCGGGCGAAGGTGCGCGGGCTCATCCGGGCGTGGGCGGCGAGGTCGGTCAGGGTGAGCGGTTCGTCGAGGCGTTCCAGGGCCCAGGCGCGGGTTGCGGCGGTGCCGGCGGCTCCGCTCTCCGGGACGGGCTGCTCGATGTACTGGGCCTGGCCGCCGTCCCGGAAGGGAGGTACGACGCAGCGCCGGGCGACCGCGTTGGCCAGTTCGCTGCCGTGATCGGTGCGCACGATGTGCAGGCAGACGTCGACGCCGGAGGCGGCACCGGCCGACGTGAGGACGCGGCCGTCGTGGACGAACAGGACGTCCGGGTCCAGCTCGACCTGCGGATAGCGGCGCCGGAACAGGTCGGTCACGTGCCAGTGCGTGGTGGCCCGCCGCCCGTCCAGCAGGCCCGCCGCCGCGAGGACGAAGGCGGCCGTGCAGATCGACACGATCCGCGCGTCGGGGCGGATCCGGGCGAGCGCGGCGGCGACTTCGGGGGACAGCTCCGTGGGGATGTAGGCGACACCGACCGAGACGACCACCACGGTGTCGGCGGTGGCGAGGATCTCCGGCCCGTGCTCGACGCCGATCGTGAAGTCGGCGTTGCTGCGCACCGGCCGGCCGTCGATGCTGCACGTCAGCACCTCGTACCGGCCGTCGGCGGCGCCGAAGATCCGGCTGGGGATGCCCAGCTCGAAGGGATAGACGCCGTCCAGGGCCAGCACCACGACCCGTTCCACCTGTCGTTCACCATCCATGGCACGATCCTATCGAAGGTTGGCAATCGTGCCATTTTCCGGTGCGGCGGAGCCCGGCAGGCTGTTTCACCATGAGCACTGTGAACACGATGCGAGCCATCAGCCAGGACGTCCTCGGCGGTCCCGAGGTCCTGAAGGAAGTGGAGATCGAGCGCCCGGCGCCGCGCCCGAACGAGGTACTGGTCCGGGTCCGCGCCGCCGGCGTCAACCCGACCGACTGGAAGCACCGGGAGAACGGCGGCTTCCTGGGTGAGCCGCCGTTCGTCCTGGGCTGGGACGTCTCCGGCGTGGTCGAGGCGGTCGGCATCGGCGTCGCCGCCTTCCGTCCCGGCGACGAGGTCTTCGGCATGCTGCCCTACCCCTTCGGCCACGGCTCGCACGCCGAGTACGTCGTCGCCCCGGTGCGGGCCCTCACGCACAAGCCCTCCGTCATCGGCCACACGGAGGCGGGGGCGCTGCCGCTGGTGTCCCTGACCGCCTGGCAGGCGCTGACCGAGCACTCCGACGTCCGGCCGGGGCAGCGGGTGCTGATCCACGCCGCGGCCGGCGGCGTCGGGCACGTGGCCGTGCAGATCGCCAAGGCGCGAGGCGCCCATGTGATCGGCACGGCGAGCGCGGGCAAGCACGAGTTCCTGCGTGGTCTGGGCGCGGACGAGGTGATCGACTACCGGGAGACGGACTTCACCGAGGCGGTCAAGGACGTCGACGTCGTCCTGGACACCCTGGGCGGTGAGACCTCGGTGCGCTCGCTGCGCGTGCTGCGTCCGGGCGGTGTCGTCGTCTCGATCCTGCCGGTCGGCTCGGACGAGTTCGGCGAGGAGGCCGAGCGGCTCGGGGTGCGGGCCGTGCGGATGCTCGTGGACGCCGACCGTGCCGGCATGCGGGCGATCGCGGACCTGGTCGAGGAGGGGAAGCTGCGCCCCGAGATCGCCGGGACCTTCCCGCTGGCCGATGCCGCCGAGGCGCACGCCGTGGGCGACACCGGCCGGACGACGGGGAAGCTGGTCCTGACGGTCGACTGAACCGGACGGGCCGGCCGCGTCAGAACGTGAGTACGGGCTTGATCGCCTTGCCCGCGCCCATGTCCCGTACCGCCTGGTCGATGTCCGTGAACGGATAGGTGCTGATCAGGCGGTGCAGCGGGAGCCGGCCTTCCTTCACCAGCCGGACCAGGGCCGGGATGAAGGTCTGTGTCTCGGCGTCACCGAGGGTGAGGCCGACGACCCGCTTGCCGCCGAGCAACCCGTTGACGTCGAGGGCGACTTCGGTACCGAAGGGCGGGGCGCCCACGACGACCAGGGTGCCCCGGGCGGCGAGCGCGTCGACGCCCTGGCGCAGCACACCGACGTTGCCGGTGGTCTCGACGACGCCGTCGGTACCCCGGCCGCCGGTGATCTCCGCGAGCGCCCCGGCGAGGTCGGTCCCGGCCGCGTCGACGGTGTGCGTGGCACCCAGCTCGCGTGCAAGTGTGAGGCGTTCGGCGACTCGGTCGACGGCGACGATGTCGGTGGCGGGGGTCAGGGCGGCTGCCATGACGGCGGACAGGCCGACCGCTCCGGCGCCGAGGACGACGACGGTGCTGCCGGTGGCCGGCTTCAGGACGTTCCAGACGGCGCCGACCCCGGTCTGCACCCCGCAGCCCAGTGGGGCGATCGAGGCGAGCGGCACCTCCGGGTCGACCCTCACCAGGCTTCGCTCGTCCACCAACGCCCGCTCGGCGAAGGAGGACTGGCCGAAGAAGTGGCCGCCGAGTTCCTCCCCGGCCCGGCTGATGGTGCCGGTGCCGTCGGCCCGCCGGCCGCCGATGAGGTTCAGCGGCAGCCAGGTCGCGCAGTACGCCGGGTGGCCGCCCCGGCAGTCGTGGCAGCCGCCGCAGGAGGTGAACGACAGCACGACGTGGTCGCCCGGCGCGACGCCGGTCACGGCGGCGCCGACGGCCTCCACCACGCCGGCGCCCTCGTGGCCGAGGACGCCGGGCAGCGGGAAGGGCAGCGCTCCGCTCGCCACGCCGAGATCGGTGTGGCACAGGCCCGTCGCGACCATGCGGACGACGGCCTCGTGCGGTCCGGGCTCGTCGAGTTCCACGTCGGACAGGGTGAACGGGGCTCCGCCCGACTCGACGACGGCGGCACGGGTGGGGATGGACATCGCGTGACTCTCCTTGGCTGCGCTCAGTCGAGCGAGACGACGACGGACTTGGTGGTGGTGTAGGCGTCCAGTGCCTCGGGCCCGTACTCACGGCCGAAGCCGGAGTCCTTGACCCCGCCGAAGGGGACCGCCGGGTCGAGCATCGCCCAGTCGTTGACCCAGACGATCCCGGCGTCCAGCCGTTCGGCGACCCGGTGGGCGCGGGCCAGGTTCCCGGTCTGCACGCCCGCGGCCAGGCCGTACGGCGTGGAGTTGGCCAGCTCGACGGCTTCGTCCTCGGAGTCGAAGGGCTGGACGGTGAGGACCGGGCCGAAGATCTCCTCCTGGATCACCCGGGAGTCGTTCGGCAGGTCGGCGATGACGGTGGGCCTGTAGTAGTAGCCGCCGTCGAGATCGAGCCGTTCGCCGCCGCAGACGATGGTGCCGCCCTCCTTGCGGGCCAGTTCGACGTACTCCTCGACCTTGCGCAGATGCCGCTCCCCCGCCATCGGGCCGACCACGGTCCCGGCCGCGCGCGGGTCGCCGACCGGGACGCCGGGCACGGCGTCGGCGAGGATGCCGAGCAGGGTGCTGTGGACCTGGCGGGCCACCAGCAGCCGGGGTCCGCCCATGCAGAACTGCCCGGTGTTGAAGACGAAACCCTTGATGATCGCGCCGACGGCCTTCTCCAGGTCGGCGTCCTCGAAGACGACGTGGGCCGCGTTGCCGCCGAGTTCCATGGTGACCGGCTTGAGCGCCTCCCCCGCCACGGCGGCGACCTTCCGGCCGACGGTGGTCGAGCCGGTGAAGGCGACCTTGTCCACGCCGGAGTGCCGCAGCAGCGCCTCGCCGGCCGCGGGGCCGCCGGTGACGACGTTGACCACGCCGTCGGGGACGCCGGCCCGCTGGAAGAGGTCCGCCATGTACAGGGCGCTCAGCGGGGTCTCCTCGGCCGGCTTGTGGACCACCGTGTTGCCGGCCGCGAGCGCCGGGGCGATCTTCGAACCGGCCAGGATCAGGGGGAAGTTGTACGGCGTGATCGCCGCGACCACCCCGATGGGCCGGCGCCGGACGTAGGCGAGGGCGTTCATGGGGGTGTCCCGGACGGCGCCGTCCAGGGTGTGGGCGAGAGCGGCGAAGTGCTCGTAGTCGCCTGCCGCGTTGGTGACGTCGACGGCGTGCGCGAGCGTGATCGGTTTGCCGACGTCACGGCTCTCCAGTTCGGCTATCCGGTCGGCGTTCTCCCGGATCAGCTCGGCGACCCGGTGCAGGATCCGGCCGCGTTCCCGGCCGCTCAGCCCGCACCAGGCGCCGTCGTCGAAGGCGTCCCGCGCGGCGCGTACGGCGGTGTCCACGTCGGTGGCGCCGGCGTCCGCGACGGTGGTGAGGACCGCGCCGCGGGACGGGTCGACCACCTCGGTACGCGCTCCGTCGGCGGCCTCGCGCCACCGGCCCCCGATGAACAGCCGCCCGGGTTCGATCTCGAAGGTGGTCATCGCCGCTCCTCAGCATCGTCGCCAAGTTTTCAACAAACAGGATTCCTGTTTGTCCGCAGTCTCATTACGGACAGGATTCCTGTCAATGCTCTAGGCTGAAGTCATGCTCGACGCCCAGGCAGCCAAGGCACCGCCGTCGCTCCTCTACATGGTCAAACAGGTGGAGCTCGTGGTGCGTTCACACCTGGACGAGCTGGTCAAGCCGTCCGGGATCACCGCACTCCAGTACACGGCCCTCACCGTGCTCCAGCGGCACGACGGACTGTCCGCCGCCCAGCTGGCCAGGGCCTCCTTCGTCACGGCGCAGTCGATCGCCGATCTGGTGCGGAGCCTGGAGACCCGCGGGCTCGTGCGTCGCGAGCGCAATCCGCAGAGCCGCCGCGAGCTGCTGATCCTGCTCACCGACACCGCCCGCGAGCTGCTCGCCCGGCACGAGGGAGAGGTACGGGAGCTGGAGGAGCGGATGGTGCGGGAGCTCACGGCTCATCAGACCGAGCAGTTCCGGCAGGCACTCTCCAGGGCCTGGCACGCGCTGTCGTAGTCACGCCTCGCACATCACGCGAAGCATCTGTCGCAAATCGAAGACATATGTCAATCGAACATGCTCAGATTCGCTCAATCGAGGGTAACTTGCAGTGCGGGGACTGGATTTGAGCAGCCCGCCGCAAGTGAACAGGTTGGTTGGAGGCGATGTCGTCGTGCAGCAGGATCCTGCGCCGTTCAGCCGGCATCTGCGCGTCCACCGGCACCGCGACCACACGGTGCTGGAGTTGCTCGGCGAGATCGACATCGCGGCCGCGGTGGAGATCGCCCCGTTACTGGACCGGGTGACGGCACATCCCGAAGCGCGGATCGTGATCGACCTGCGGGGCATCGAGTTCTTCGACTGCTCCGGGCTTCGCCTGCTGTACCGGGCCCTGAGCCGGACCCACGACCACGGTGGGCAGCTGCACCTGGTCTGCACGCACCCGCTGACCCTGCGCGTGCTCAGGATCACCGGCCTGAACCGCCTGCTGCCGCCGCATCCGACACCGGACGCGGCGCTCGGCCAGCCCGAGGCCACGTCCGGCACGTTATGAGGGCCGCCATGCGGGCCCGGCCGGGCCCGTGACATCCCTACTCGATGATCCTGGTGACCTGACCGGCCCCCACCGTCCGCCCGCCCTCGCGGATGGCGAACTTCAGCCCTTCCTCCATCGCGATGGGCTGGATCAGCTGGACGAGCATGCCGGTGTTGTCCCCCGGCATGACCATCTCTGTGCCCCTCGGCAGGGTGACCACGCCGGTCACGTCCGTCGTGCGGAAGTAGAACTGCGGGCGGTAGTTGTCGAAGAACGGCGTGTGCCGCCCGCCCTCGTGCTTCGACAGGATGTAGGCCTGCGCCTCGAACCGGGTGTGCGGAGTGACCGACCCGGGCTTGATGACCACCTGGCCGCGCTCGACGTCCTCGCGCTTGACGCCCCGCAGCAGCAGCCCCACGTTCTCGCCGGCCCGGCCCTCGTCGAGCAGCTTGCGGAACATCTCCACTCCGGTGACGGTCGTCTTCGTCTTGTGGTCATGGATGCCGATGATCTCGACCTCGCTGTTCACCAGCAGCCGGCCGCGCTCGATCCGGCCGGTGACGACAGTGCCGCGCCCGGTGATGGTGAACACGTCCTCGATCGGCATCAGGAACGGCCTGTCGACGTCACGCTCCGGCTCGGGGACGGCCGTGTCGACGGCGTCCAGCAGATCGAGCACCGCCTGCGTCCACGCCGGGTCCCCCTCCAGTGCCCTGAGCGCGGAGACCTGCACCACCGGGACGTCGTCACCGGGGAACTCGTACTCCGTGAGCAGCTCGCGCACCTCCAGCTCGACGAGCTCCAGGATCTCCTCGTCGTCGACCATGTCGGTCTTGTTGAGCGCCACGACGATGTACGGCACGCCCACCTGACGGGCCAGCAGGACATGCTCCTTGGTCTGCGGCATCGGGCCGTCCGTCGCGGCGACGACCAGGATCGCGCCGTCCATCTGGGCCGCGCCGGTGATCATGTTCTTGATGTAGTCCGCATGCCCCGGGCAGTCGACGTGCGCGTAGTGCCGGCGCTCCGTCTGGTACTCGACGTGCGCGATGGAGATGGTGATGCCCCGCTGACGCTCCTCGGGCGCCTTGTCGATCATGTCGAACGGCGTGAACGGGTTCAGGTCGGGAAACCGGTCGTGCAGCACCTTGGTGATGGCCGCGGTGAGGGTGGTCTTCCCGTGGTCGATGTGGCCGATGGTCCCGATGTTCACGTGCGGCTTGGTCCGTTCGAACTTCGCCTTCGCCATGGCGGGCCCTCCTGAGCATCCGGTGATGCCGAGCCGTGCATCCGGGTGACGCCGGCTCGGCCACCTCCCTGTCTATTCGCTTCCCGGCGCGTCGAACAGGGCGCTTACGGACTCCCCGTTGTGAATGCGGCGCACGGCCTCGGCGAGCGCCGGGGCGATGGACAGGACCTTCAGCTTCTCGGTGCGCTCCTCGGCCTGGATCGGCACGGTGTTGGTGCACACGATCTCCAGTACGTCCGGCTGCTCGCCGATCCGCTTCAGCGCGCCGGCCGCGAAGAGCCCGTGCGTACAGGCGACGCGGATCGAGCGCGGACCCAGCTCCCGCAGCCTGTCGAGGAGTTCGATGACCGTGCTGCCCTTGGCGATCTCGTCGTCCAGGATGATGACGTCGCGGCCGGCCACCTCGCCGATGACCGAGCTGATGCTGACCCGGTCGTCCGCGAACCGCTGCTTGGCACCGGCGGCGACCTGGGCGCCGATGAGGCGCGCGAACGCGGCGGCCTCCTTGGCGTTGCCGAGGTCCGGGGAGACGACGGTCGTACGGGAGAGGTCGTACTGCCGGAAGTGCGCGGCGAGCTCGCGCAGCGCGTGCAGGTGGTCGACCGGCACCGTGAAGAAGCCGTGCACCTGGGGCGCGTGCAGGGTCATGGCGAGAACACGGCTCGCGCCGGCCGCCACCATCAGGTCGGCGACGAGCCGGCCGCCGAGGGAGATACGGGGCGCGTCCTTCTTGTCGGAGCGGGCGTAGGAGTAGTGCGGCATCACGACGGTGATCCGGCTGGCGGACGCCCCGCGTGCCGCGTCGCACATCAGCAGCAGCTCGACGAGGTGCTCCTGGACCGGCCGGACCAGCGGCTGGATCAGGAAGACGTCCCGCTCCCGGCAGTTGGCCTGGAGCTGCACCTCCAGGCAGTCGTTGGCGAACCGGCTGACCCGGGTCGGGCTGAGCGGTACCCCCAGTTGCGCGCAGACCTCCGCCGCCAGCTCGGGGTGGGCACTACCGCTGAACACGGCGATCTCTCGCACGATCCGCTCCTCGCATGATCATTACGGGTGGCGGGCTCATGCTACTTACCTCAGCAGAAACGTTGCTGCCCGGCCCGTGCGCGCGTCGCGGTCGCCCCTGGTGCGCCGCCCCGCACCGGTCTGCGGCGACAATCAGCCAACACACAGGTCCGACAAGGGATTTGGGGGTACTCCGAACCATAGGGAAGGAGGAACGTCGACATGACGACTTCCATCAAGCGCATCAACAAGCGCATGCCCGGCTGGGCGAAGGCGGTGAGCGCCCTGGTTCTCGTGCTCGTCGTCTTCTTCGCCGGGATCCGGCTGAGCGTGCTCCCCGGCCTGAAAGACCTGTTCGGCACCGAGACCAACGACCGCTCGGGTCCGGCACTGCTCCAGTCCATCCAGGACATGAGCCGTTACGACGCCGCCTCCGGCAACTTCCAGATCGTCGTGGATCTGGAGAAGGACGCCAAGTTCCTGCCCGACGCGATCCGCGGCACCCGCACGCTCTACGTGGGCGCGGGCACCGTGGACGCCTATGTCGACCTCGGAAAGGTCGGCGCCGACGACGTCACGGTCAATGACGACCGTACGTCCGCCACGCTCCGTCTGCCGCACGCCGCCCTCGGCGAGCCGTCCCTCGACCCCGACCGCTCCTACGCCGTCTCCAAGCAGCGCGGTCTGCTCGACCGCCTCGGCGACCTCTTCTCGGACAACCCCAACAGCGAGCAGGCCGTCCAGAAGCTCGCGGTGCGGCACATCGGCGACGCCGCCAAGGAGAGCGGGCTGACCAGGCGCGCCGAGACCAACACGACCGACATGCTCGAAGGGCTGCTCCACTCCCTGGGCTTCAAGGAGGTGAAGGTGCTGTACGCGGCCTGACCGCCGTCGCGTAGCTCCGGGCACTGCCGGCGCGCCGAGCACGGTGGCGCCCACGAGCAGCACCCGGGCCAGGTAGTCCCCGACGTGCCCGGACCGGAGGAGCCGCAGCAGCAGTGCCCGGTGCCGGGGGAGGCGGCGGAGAGCCACCCCCGGCCGGGTCACCACCCTCCCCGTGCCCGGGTTGTCCCTTCTCCGCCTGCTCCACGCCGTCCGAGCACCGCCCCTGGCACCACGGCGACGGTACGCACGGGTCTGCCCGGAGTGCCCCGGCAGCGTACGGAGAAGCCGGTGGGCGTCGTGAGCGAGCGGCGAAAAGCGACCGCGTCGCAGCCCGGTTCGAGGGTAAGCGGTCAACCACCAAGGGATGTTGAAGACTGGAGGACAGCATGGCCGGTGGAACCTCACGTTCGCGTGTCGCGTTGCACCTCGGCATTCCCAAGACGTCAGGTGCCGCCAAAGCCAAGGGCGGTGCGAAAACCAAGGGCGGTGCGAAGTCGAAGGGTGCAGCCGCGAAGTCGAAGGGTGCAGCCGCGAAGTCGAAGCCGAAGAGTTCCGCCAGGTCCGGTCGCCCCGCCAAGTCGGAACGCTCCACCTGGTTCGGACGCGCCACCGGGTCCGGGGGTGCCGCCCGGCCCAAGCCGCCCGGCGGGTCCCGGCCCGCCGCGCAACCCTCGCGAAGTCCTCTGCGCATTCTCGCTCGCCTCCTGGCGATGCTGTGCGCCTTCCTCTTCATGGTGGCCTTCGCCGTCGTGCTGGCGAAGCTCACCCTTCAGCCGTCGCCCGCGTCCGAGGCCCTGACACACACCAATCTCCAGCCCGGCAGCACACTGCGGGCCTATCTCGACCAGCCCGAGCTGCGTGACGCCGTCAAGCAGATCGGCGGCAATGTGGTGCTGGGCGTGCCGTTCGGCGTCCTGGTCCCCGTCGTCGCCCCGAGGACGCGCGGCCTGCTGCGCGTGCTGCTGCTGACGGCGACCGTGATGCTCCTCGTCGAGTTCGCGCAGGGCGCGATGGTGACGGGGCGGGCCTTCGACATCGACGACGTCATCCTCAACACGACCGGCGCGCTGGTCGGCTACCTGCTGCTGGGCCGGCGGATGAGCCGCCTGGTGCACGCCCGCAAGCCGCGCTCCTCCTAGCGGAGCACCAGCTGGGCCATCGCGACCGTGCCGACCACCACGATGAACGCGCGCAGTACGCCGGGACGCAGCCGGCGCCCCGCGGTGGCTCCGCAGTGGCCGCCGGCCGCGGAGCCGGCCGCGAGGAGGGCCACGGCCGTCCAGTCGAAGTCGGCGACGACGAGGAAGAACAGCGCGGCGACGGAGTTGACGACGGCGACCAGGACGTTCTTGACCGCGGTCAGGTGTTGCAGGTCGTCGTCGAGGAGCATGCCCATCAGGGCGACGTAGATGATGCCCTGGGCGGCCGAGAAGCAGCCGCCGTGGACGCCGGCCAGGGCCGGCCCGACGAGCAGCAGGGGGCCGCCGTCCGGGCGTGCGGACCGTCCCGTGCGGGCCCGGCGATCGCGGAGGCTGCTGCTGATCAGCGGCTGGAGGGCGACCAGTACGAGGGCGAGTCCGACCAGGACCGGCACGATCCGTTCGAACGCCGAGGCGGGCAGGGTGAGCAGCAGCGTCGCGCCGGTGAGCCTGCCGAGCGGGGCGTCGGCGCCCCACTTCAGGATGCGCCGTCGCCGGCCGCGCAGTTCGCGCCGGTATCCGATGGCTCCGCTGATCGAGCCGGGTATCAGGCCGAGCGCGTTGGAGACCGTGGCGGTGACCGGTGGCAGGCCGGTCGCGAGCAGTACCGGGAACGCCGGTCGGTGGCGTCAGGGATCCGGCGGCCGGTAACAGGGCGCCGACGCGGCAGACATCACGGGAGGGCCCGGCGACTCGTTCGCCGGGCCCTTCAGCTCCGCGATCCTCGGCCTCGCCCTGGCGTGGGCTGCCGCGCACCGCCTGCCGCACCGGCTGCCCGCCCGCTCGCTGGTCCTGTCGACGGGTGTCGCCGGTGAGGGTGCCCGACCCGACGGCGGCGTTGACGGCACCGGCGGCTGCGCCGGCGCCCAGGACGGCGAGCAGCTCGCCGATGCGTGCGGCGTCCATGGCGGGAAGCCCAGGAACGCAACAGTTCGGCGGCGGACGAAGGGGACCGGTGGACAGAGCGGGCCGATCCGGGCAGTCGTGACCCCCGCCAACTACTGGTCCGTACCAAAGTATTGACGCCCCCTTTCCTCACTCCTTAAATCAAGTGGCGACACCTTCACCCCCCCACCACGGTCGGCGCACCCGTCCACCGGGTCGCCGCACGGAAGGGAGCACCATGGCCTCCCCACGTCTGCTCCGCAACGTTCTGCTCGCCGCCCTGTCCGGCGTCCTGGTCGCATCGGCCGCGATCGGGCCCGCCCAGGCGGAACCACCCGAAGTCTCGGCCGCCGCCGTGACGTTCTCCGACAACTTCGACGGGCCCGCGGGGGCCGCGGTCGACTCGTCGAAGTGGCAGATCGAGACCGGCGACAACGTCAACAACCACGAGCGGCAGTACTACACGTCCGGCAACAAGAACGCGGCGCTGGACGGCCAGGGCCATCTCGTGATCACGGCCCGGCGTGAGAACCCCGCCAACTACCAGTGCTGGTACGGCACTTGCCAGTACACCTCGGCCCGGCTGAACACCTCCGGGAAGTTCACCGCGCAGTACGGGCACGTCGAGGCCCGGATGAAGGTGCCGCGCGGGCAGGGCATGTGGCCCGCGTTCTGGATGCTCGGCACCCCGGTGAACTGGCCGGACTCGGGCGAGATCGACATCATGGAGAACGTCGGCTTCGAGCCCTCGACCGTGCACGGCACCATCCACGGGCCCGGCTACTCCGGGTCGGGCGGCATAGGCGCCGGCTACTCGCTGCCGGGCGGTCAGGCCTTCGCCGACGCCTTCCACACCTTCGCCGTGGACTGGGCGCCCGACTCGATCACCTGGTCCGTGGACGGCAACGTCTACCAGCGGCGCACGCCGGCCGACCTGGGCGGCAAGCAGTGGGTCTTCAACAAGCCGTACTTCCTGATTCTGAACCTCGCCGTGGGCGGCTACTGGCCCGGCGACCCGGACGGCTCCACGGTGTTCCCGCAGCAGCTCGTGGTGGACCACGTCTCGGTGACGACCGGTGACAGCGCGAGCGGCGGCGCGATCAGGGGGCTCGGCGGCAAGTGCGTCGACGTGGCGGGCGCGAGTTCCGCGAACGGCACTCCCGTGCAGCTCTACGACTGCAACGGCACCGGAGCCCAGCAGTGGACGGTCGGCTCGGACGGCACGCTCCGGGCGCTCGGCAAGTGCCTGGACGCCACCGGCAACGGCACGGCGGACGGCACGACCGTCCAGCTGTGGGACTGCACCGGCGGACCGAACCAGAGATGGACCGTCACGGGAGCGCGCGACATCGTCAATCCACAGGCGGACAAGTGCCTCGACGTGACCGGGAACAACTCGGCCAACGGCACCCGGCTCCAGCTGTGGACCTGCACCGGCGCCGGCAACCAGAAGTGGACGGTCGGGTGACCCGTCCGGCTAGTGGCGATGCCAGGTGAACTTGTCGCCGCCGACCCAGCGGATCACGTCCGGGTCGTCGAGGTCGTGGACGCTGATGCCGTAGAGAGCGGCGGTCTCCAGGACATCGGTGACGGCCCTCGCCGAACCGACGACCACACCGTCGATCTCCATGATGCGGAACGGAGGCGTGCCCGGCTGAACCCCGAGCACCATGATCCGCGGTTGTGTGATGTGCGGACTCGCGCTTTCGGTCATGAATAGAGCGTAGAGCGCGACGCGCGTCAACGAATCCTCCAGGTCGTCCGCCGCGGGGACGCCTTCGGACCGCGGCGCCGCCCGCCCGCCGTGCGGGGGCGGTGCCGCCGGGGAACCCTGGGGGGGTGGAGGTGCCGATGGATCCCGTGCAGGCGCTGGACCGGATCGCCTTTCTGCTGGAGCGCTCCCTTGCGCCGACCTATCGCGTACGGGCCTTCCGTACGGCCGCCCGGGTCCTGGCGGAGCTGCCCGAGGACGAGGTGCGGGCACGGGCCGAGGCCGGGACGCTGGAGTCGCTGCGGGGCGTCGGGCCGAAGACGGCGAAGGTGGTGCGCGAGGCGCTGGCCGGACAGGTCCCCGGGTACCTGTCGGACCTGGAGGACCGGCCGGAGGCCGAGCCGCCCGAGGGCGGGCCGCTGTGGGAGCTGCTGCGAGGCGACTGCCATCTGCACTCCGACTGGTCGGACGGCGGCAGCCCGATCGAGGAGATGGGCCGCACGGCGGCCGGGCTCGGCCACGAGTGGGCGGCGCTGACCGACCACTCACCCCGGCTGACCGTCGCCCGCGGACTGTCGGCCGACCGGCTGCGCGAGCAGTTGGACGTGGTGGCGGAGCTGAATTCGACCTGGGCGCCGTTCCGGCTGCTCACCGGCATCGAGTGCGACATCCTGGAGGACGGCTCTCTCGACCAGGAACCCGAGCTGCTGGAGCGGCTCGACGTCGTGGTGGTGTCGGTGCACTCCAAGTTGCGCATGGAGTCCCGGGCGATGACCCGCCGGATGGTCACCGCCGTACGCGATCCCCACGCCGACATCCTCGGTCACTGCACCGGACGCCTGATCACCGGGCGGGGCAGGCCGGAGTCGGACTTCGACGCGGACGAGGTGTTCGCCGCCTGCGCCGAGTCCGGTACGGCGGTGGAGATCAACAGTCGGCCCGAGCGTCTGGACCCGCCCCGACGGCTGCTGCGCCGGGCCGTGGACGCGGGCGTGCTGTTCTCCGTCGACACCGACGCGCACGCCCCGGGGCAACTCGACTGGCAGCGGTACGGCTGTGCCCGCGCGCAGGAGTGCGGGGTTCCCGCCGAGCGGGTCCTGACCACCTGGACCGCGGACGAACTGCTGGACTGGACGCGCGACAGGAAGTGAGGGCGAGAGCCGTGCCCTCGGGCGTGACGCAGATCACCGCGCATCTCGACAGACTCAGGAACACCGGCCGGTAGTTTCCCGTTGAACCAGCCGTGGGTGCGGATGGGACAGTGTCCCCGGGCCTCACCTTTCGCCCACAGGGAAGATCGTTCGGCTGAAGCCCTGTGGAGCCCTTCGCCGAGAGGCGACCGCCATCCGCGCCCACCTCTGACCGCCCCGACCGGAATCCCCCGTCCGGCCGGGGCTTTTCCTTGCCCCGACGCGCCGGCCCGCGTGTGCCCCCGTGGCTCGGCTTGACTTCGAGAGCACTCCAATTCGTAGCGTTTCGGGCATGAGCACTGCACAGCACAAGATCGGCTCCGGCTTCGGGGCGAACAGCACCGCCGACGAGGTCCTCGAAGGCATCGACCTGGCCGGGAAGCTCGCGGTCGTCACCGGCGGCTACTCAGGGCTCGGTCTGGAGACCACCCGGGCCCTCACCAAGGCCGGCGCGCGGGTCGTCGTCCCGGCCCGCCGCCGGGCCGCCGCCGAGGAGGCACTGGCCGGCCTCGACGGCGTAGAGGTGGACGAGCTGGACCTCGGCGACCTGGAGAGCGTGCGCGGCTTCGCCGAGCGCTTCCTCGCCTCCGGCCGCACCATCGACTTCATGATCGACAACGCCGGGATCATGGCCTGCCCGGACACCCGCGTGGGGCCCGGCTGGGAGGCACAGTTCGCGACCAACCACCTCGGTCACTTCGCCCTGGTCAACCGCCTGTGGCCGGCGATCGAGCCGGGCGGCGCCCGGGTGGTGTCCGTGTCGTCGCGCGGCCACCACCTCTCCGGCATCCGCTGGGACGACGTGCACTGGCGGCAGGGCTACGACAAGTGGGAGGCCTACGGCCAGGCCAAGACCGCGAACGTCCTGTTCGCCGTCCACCTCGACCGGCTCGCGGCCGACCGGGGCGTGCGGGCCTTCGCGCTGCATCCCGGCGGCATCATCACCCCGCTCCAGCGCCACCTCCCGAAGGCGGAGATGGTGGAGCGCGGCTGGATCGACGAGCAGGGCAACGTACTGAACCCCGAGGGCTTCAAGAGCCCCGAGGAGGGTGCGGCCACGCAGGTGTGGGCGGCGACGTCCCCGCAGCTGGACGGCATGGGCGGGGTCTACCTGGAGGACTGCGACATCGCCGAGCCCGCCGTCGACGGCGGGGAGCGCAGCGGCGTCAAGGCATGGGCGACCGACCCGGAGCAGGCGGCACGCCTGTGGGCGCTGTCGGCGGAGCTGACGGGCGTGGACGCGTTCGCCGCGTAGCGCGGGACCGGGAGCGTGCGAACGCCCCGGATCGGGGTACTCGCAGGCTCCCGTCCCCACTCTCCGGGAGGAGCCGCAGGTGAGCGGTGAAGCGGCTCGCATGATCGCGGTCACCGGCGCCACCGGCAATGTCGGTACCGCCGTGGTGCGACTGCTCTCGGAGGATCCGGAGGTCGGATCCGTCCTGGGGCCGGCCCGCCGGATCCCCGACCGGTCACCGCCGAAGACCGACTGGGCGGCGGTGGACCTGGCCGCCGAGCGAGGCGATCTCGCGGAGCTGTTCGCGGGCGCCACCGCCGTGATCCATCTGGCCTGGGCGTTCCAGCCCACGCACGATCCGGCGACGACCTGGCGGACCAATGTGCTGGGCGGCCTGCATGTGTTCGAGGCGGCGGCAGCGGCCAGGGTGCCGAAGCTGGTCCACGCGTCGTCGGTCGGCGCCTACTCACCGGGCCCCAAGGACCACGTCGTGGACGAGTCCTGGCCGACGCACCACTGGCCGGACGCCGCGTACTGCCGGGATAAGGCCTATCTGGAACGGGTGCTGGACTCCTTCGACCGCGCCCATCCCCGGGTCCGGGTGGTGCGGATGCGGCCGGCGTTCCTGTTCAAGCGGGAGTCGGCGAGCGGGCAGCGCCGCATCTTCGGCGGCCGCTTCCTGCCGGGCCCACTGGCCCGCCCGGAGCTGCTGCCGTTCCTGCCCGACATCCCGGGACTGCGGGTGCAGGCCCTGCACACCGACGACGCGGCGACCGCGTACGCGCTGGCGGTGAAGTCCGACGTCCGGGGCGCGTTCAATCTCGCGGCCGACCCACCGGTCGACGCGGCCCTGCTGGGCGAGATGCTCGGGGCTCGCCCATTGCGGCTCCCACGCACGGCGGCACGGTCGGCGGTCGCCGCCGCGTGGGGCCTGCACCTGCTGCCCGCCTCACCGCATCTGTTCGACGCCGTGCTCAGGCTGCCGCTGATGAACTGCACGCGCGCGCGTACCGAGCTGGGCTGGCATCCGCAGCGCACGGCGCCCGAGGTGCTGGAGGAGTTCCTCCAGGGTCTCCAGCAGGGCGCCGGCGCGGCCACCGAGCCGCTGCGGGGCCGCAAGGTGGGCTGACGTCGGCCGGCTCAGCCCGGTGACTCCTCGGGCGCCGGATGTTCCGGGTGGACCGTGCCGGGCCGGCTCGCTCCCTGCCGGCCCGTGCCCGCCTCGTCCGTGTCGGGCACGTCGTCCGCCTCGGTGGCGCCGTCGGCGGGCTCGACGGGCACCTCCCACCGGTCCTCACCCGCGTCGGCCTGCTGGTCCGGCAGGTCCCTCGGCACCGGCTCGCGCCTGCGGTCGGCTGTTCCCCGACGACCGTCGGTCATGGTGGCACCTCTCCTCACATCGCCCCGAGGGCCCGCGAGTACCGTCCCCGCCCACGGCGAAACCTCAGTGCGGCACCGCGGTGGGCAGGTCCGTGGACGGCGCCTCGGGAGCGGGCTCGGCGCGGCGGCCGCCGTGGGCGAAGAAGTCGGCGAGCGGCAGGATCGCGGCGCCGACGGTGACCGCGTCCGGGCCGAGCCTGCCGAGGTCGATCGTGACCTTGTGGGCGGGATGCCGCAGGGCGTAGGAGGCCGCGTGCCGGCGTACGGCGGGCAGGAAGCGGGTGCCGAGCTGGAGGCCGGCCCAGCCGCCGATCAGGATCCGCTCGGGCTGGAACAGGTTGATCAGGTCGGAGAGGCCCGCACCCACGTACTCGGCGGTCTCCTCCAGCACGGCGACGGCCACCGGGTCGGCATCGCGGCCCTCGGCCGGGTAGGCGCCGGTCAGCATCGCCGTCAGCGCGGTCTCCTCGTCGGCGCCCTCCGGCACGTCCCCGCCCTGCTCGCGCCAGCGGTCGAGCAGCGACTCGGCGCCCGCGTAGGCCTCCAGGCAGCCGAGGGCTCCGCACCGGCAGCGGCGCCCCCTGACCCGTACCGTGAGATGCCCCCACTCGACGGCACGGCCGTGCTCCACCTCGGGGGTGACCAGGCAGGCGCCGACGCCGGAGCCGAAGAGCACGACGACGGCGTTGCGGGCGCCGCGCCCGCCGCCGAACCACATCTCGGCCTGGCCGAGGGTCCGCGCGCCGTTGTCGATGAAGTACGGCACGCCGTCGGGGAGCTGGGTGCCGTCGCGCAGGAGCTTCTCCAGCGGTACGGCGTCCCAGCCGATGGTCTGCCCGTGCACCACGGCGCCGAGGTCGCCGGTGTCCTCGACGATGCCGGGGACACCGATGCCGACGCCGAGCAGCCGCCCGGGGCCGATGCCGGCCTGCGTGAGCACCTCGGCGATGCCGTCGCGGATGTGTCCGACGATGCCCTCGACCTCGTACCGCTCCCGGGTCAACGGCCTTTCCGCGCGGGCGAGTTCGGTGAGGGTCAGGTCGAACAGGCCGATCCGCACCCGGGTCTCGCCGACGTCGACGCCGATCATGTGGCCGCTGCCCGGGGCGACGCGCAGCAGGATGCGGGGCCGGCCGCCGTCGGAGTCGACACTGCCGGCCTCCTCGACCAGGCCGTCGGCGATCAGCTCGGCGACGACGTTGCTGACGGAGCCGGAACTGAGGCCGGTGGCCGGGCCGAGCTCGAAGCGGCTGAGCGGGCCGTCGAAGTACAGGCGCTGAAGTACGGCGGTACGGTTGCCCCGCCTGAGGTCCCGTACCGTGCGCCCATTACGCCCCGCCATGCGGCTCCCTCCGGATCAGCCCTGGTCCCCCGCCGTGTTCGGACCGGCTCCCATTGTGACCTACGCCGCGTAGACGTCCTCCACGTACCTGCCGTCCGCGATCAGGGCGTCCAGCCAGCGCTCGGCCGCCGCGTCGTCGGCGCCCGGCGTGCGGTCCCGGTACAGGGTACGGAAGGCCTCCCGCACGCCCGGCGCCATCCGGGCGCCGTCGCCGCAGACGTACACGCGGGCGCCCGCGCGGACCAGCTCCCAGACGTCGTCGGCCTCGGCGGCGATGCGGTGCTGCACGAAGGTTCCGGCGGTGCTGAAGGCGGGGCGGAGCGAGACGGCTCCGGCCGACTCGGCGGCGTGCAGCTCGTCGGCGTGCAGGAAGTCGGCGTCGGGGGCGTCGCAGCCGAAGTAGCACAGGGCCGGGGCGAGTTCGGTGCCGGCCACGAGAGCCGCGGTGCGGTCGGCGACGGCGCCGCGGAACGGGGCGAGGCCGGTGCCCGCGGCGACCATCACGACCGGTGCGCCGGTCTCGATGCGGAAGGCCTCCCGGCACGGCTGGATGCGGGCGTACACCGTGTCGCCGGGGCGGACGTCGGTGAGGTAGCCGGATCCGGTGCCCCGGTGGATGCCCTTGCCGGAGCGGGCGGGGGCCTGGAGCAGGGAGATCATCAGGTCCGCGTGGCCGGGGTCGACGGCGGGCGAGGAGGAGATCGAGTAGTGGCGCGGGCGCAGCGGAGTGAGCAGGTCGAGCAGGGTCGGCCAGTCCAGCGCGCCGCGCAGGGCGGGGAAGTCCTCGATCACCTCGACCAGGGTGCGCGGATCGTCGCTCAGCCCCGCCAGGGCGAGGCGCTCCGGCGGGCACGGGTTGACGGCGGCGAGGGCGGCGAGCTGGGCGGCGCTCGGGCGCTCCTGCAACTCGACGTGGTGGGTGAGGAGCCGGCGCACGGTCAGGGGCCGGTCGATCGCGAGGCCGTCGCGGCGCGGGCGGGCGGCGCGGATGTCCAGGACGGTGTCGAGGTCGACACCGAGCGCGGCGGCGAACCGCTCGACCAGGGCGAGGGTGTTGGCCGGCAGCACGGTGAGGTGATCGGCGGTGCGGTAGGTGACGCCTTCCGGGAGGGCGAGGCGGACGAGGCGCTTGCGGCGCGGGTGACCGGGCGCGGTGAGGTCGTACGCCTCGGTGACCGTCATGGGGAGGAGTCCGTGCCGTTCGGCGGCGGCGTCCAGCGGGCCGCCGGTCAGGGCGCGGACCTCGTAGGCCGCGGTGGGCTCGTCGGCGGGGACGGCCGCGTCGGGGTCGCCGTGGCGCTCCAGAAGTGCGGCGCGCAGGCGGGCCGTGAAGTCGCGGACGGTACCGGTGAGGTCGCCCGAGGCGTCGGCGGCGGTGCGGTCGAGGAGGCGGGTGGCGCCGAGCTCGGCGAGGCGGTCGTCGATGCGGGTGGGGACCTGCTGGTAGGTGGCGGCCCAGTTGCGGTCGCCGACGCCGAGGACGCCGTAGCTGACGTCCGTCAGGTCGTGCGTGTCCTCCAGGCCGGCGATGAAGGCGGTGGCATCGTCGGTGGGGCGGCCGTTGTACGAGGCGGCGGTGATCAGGACGGGCCGGTCGGTGGGCAGGCCGTCGGCGTAGGCGTCCAGGGGCGCGATCTCGGTCTCGCAGCCGACGGCGGCGGCCTCGTCGGCGAGGGACGCGGCGAACTCCCGGCAGGTGCCGTAGTTGCTGCCGTGCAGGAACAGGGCGCGGGTGCCGGGGCGGACACGGGCGGGCGGCGCCGACGTCTCGGTGTCCCCGGGCGCCTCGGCCGGCGCGCTTCCGGGCAACTGGGTGTGGTGGCGCTCGGCGGGGCTGCGCGGGGTCAGGGTGAGGGTGAAGCCCTCGGGCTTGAGGGTGAGGGTCTCCTTGACGGTCAGGCGGTAGTCGGCGTGGTCGTGCAGCCGGTAGCGGTGGACGAGCATCGCCAGCAGCATGGTCGCCTCGTGCAGCGCGAACTGCCTGCCGATACAGGCACGTTCACCGGTTCCGAACGGCTTGAAGGCGTGCACCGGCCGGGCCCGCTCGGCCTCCGGCGTGAAGCGTGCGGGGTCGAACCGCTCGGGGTTGTCACCCCAGACGGACTGCCGGTGGAGCATCGGCGTGAGCACGAGGGCGGCCTGTCCGGCGCGCAGCGGGATGCGTCCGCCGAGAAGCGTGTCCTCGCGGGCCTGCCGGGCGAACACCGCGGCCGTCGGCCACAGCCTCAGGGCCTCGTTGAGAACCTGGCGGGTGTACGTCAGCCTGCCGATCTCGTCGTACGACGGCTCCGGGTCGGCGTCGTCGCCCCACAGGGCGTCGACCTCGCGCCGCACCAGCTCCAGTGCCGTCGGGTGCTTGGCCAGGTAGTACAGCGCGAAGGACATCGCGCCGGAGGTGGTCTCGTGGCCGGCGATCAGGAAGGTGATGACCTGGTTGCGGATGTTGGCGGCGTCGAGGGTGGTGCCGTCGGCGGGGTGCGCGGCGGTGAGCATCAGGCCGAGGAGGTCCTCGGCGGTGCTCTGGTCGGTGCCGGTGCGCGCGCCGATGACGTCGTCGACGACCCGGGCCAGATAGGCGGCGTCGTCCCGGAAGGCCGCGTCGGCAGCCGAGTGGTCGTGGCCGGGGATCCGGGCGAGCCGCTTCATGCTCCACTCCAGGCAGCGGACCATGGACTCGACGAAGGGGTGCGGCTCGGGCCGCTCGAAGGAGCCGAAGTCGTAGTCGAAGCCGGCCAGCCCGATGGTGTCCAGGGTCATGCGCGTCATGTCGTCGGGGACGTTCACCGGCCGTCCGGCGCGGGCGTCGCGGTCCCAGGAGTCGATGAGCCGGCGGGCCACCTTCAGCATCACGGGGTGGTAGGTGCGCATCGAGCCGAGCGCGAAGGCGGGCATGAGGACGTCGTGCGCCTTGGCCCAGTTGGGCTCGTCGTTGTACGCGGTGAACAGGCCGTCCGCGGCGAACTCGCGGACGTTCTGCAGACCGGGTCCGATGTGCTTGGCGAACCGACGCTCGTCGGCGAGCTCGGCCACCAGGTCGGGGTCGCCCACGAAGAGGGCGTCCCGCCCGTGGAGCCGCCGCACGAACACGGACCCGTGCTCACGCATCAGCTCCATGGCCTGCTGCACGGGGGTGCCGCCGGGTCCGGTGGCGGAGATGTCGACGAGGGGAACGCCGGGGAGGGTCTCTGCGGTCTGCGGGTCGAGCGCGGTGGGGGGCATGACGCGACAACTGCCTTTCGCGGTACGGGAGTACTGCGATCCAGGTTGGTCGACCGGCCCCGTCCGCCCGAGCACCGGGACTACATGATTGTGTAGTGCGCAGGCATGAGCCGCTCTTGCACCGAGTCACGGGAGGTGCCTGGTGGACCGGACCCACCCGGAGGCCGTCGTGTGGCGCAACCGCGCCCTGATGGTCTTCGACCGCGTCGCCGTACCGGTCGCGGTGTGTGATGTGTACGGCGCGGTCCGGCTGGCCAATCCGGCGATGGCGGCCGAGTGCGGTACGACTCCGGGGCGGCTGCGTGGCCGGGATGTGCTGGAGCTGTTCCGGCCGCAGGAGGCGACGCAGGTCGAGCGGATCGCCGAGGCGCTGCGGCTGCGGCACCGCTCGCGCTACCAGGTGTCGGTGTGCTGGCGCTCCCCCGACGGCACGGAGCGCTACGGGGAACTCACGGCGGACCCGGTGAGCGACACCGTGCAGGAGACGCCGGCGCTGCTGGTGATGCTGCGGGTCCGGGGCGAGCGAGAGCCGTCCCCCGAAGCGCCGCCCACCCGGGTCACGCCGATGGAGGCCCGCGTCCTGGCACTGCTCGCCGGCGGCGCCACCACCGCGCGGGCCGCCCGGGAGACCGACCTGACGGTGGACGGCGTGAACTACCACCTGCGACGCCTGTCGGCCCGCTGGAACGCGACCAACCGGACGGAACTGGTTGCCCGGGCCTATGCGCTGGGGGTGCTCGCGGCGGGGGTGTGGCCGCCGGCGCCCGCACCCTTACATGTATAGGTCCTCGCGGGCGGGATCGGTTCGGACGTCCGCGGTGACGCGGCGCACCACGCCAAGCAGTACGAAGTCCGCCGGCGGTGCGGCAACACCCCTAAGGGGCGCGGGGAACTGCGCGACCGGCCACGATGGCGCCGCAGACGGACAACGGCACAGCGCGGCACCTCCAGCGGAGCTGCTCGTCCGGGTAGCAGAAGGTGGCGCGGGTGAGGGGCTCGTGGGTCAGGCGGAAGTGCGAGGAGCCGAACCGCGGGGCGGCGCCGACGACTTGGCGACGGAAGTTCAGCGCGCCGTACACGGGCCGCTCCGGCGCGCTCGCCTCGTCGTACGCCCCACCGAAGATCCGGCTCTCCCAGCGCCAGCGGTCGCCGCCCGGGTGGGCGGTGAGGCCGCCGTTGCTGGTGCCGGTGACGAACTGCGAGTGGTACGTGCCGTCCTCGGCCAGCGCGCGCAGGATCGGCACGCCCCGCACCAGCCGGTCCGGATGGAAGTTGAGGGTGAGGCGCACATCCGGGTCGAGGGCCGGACCCGCGGAGAAGGCCGCGACATACCGCAGTGCCGCCCGGGCGCGCGGTGCCCCGAGATCGCTGAAATCCACTGGCTCCCCTTCGCCCAGCCTGCCTAATCTAGCCGCAAACCTAGGACCCCCAGGTTTCGCAGATCGACTCCCAGGAGGCTCCCCATGAGGCCACTCGCCGAGCAGGACATCCGCAACTCATTTGTCAACTGCTCGAAGGGGGAGGCCAAGCGCGTGTCCCTCCCCCGCGATCTCGACGAACGCCCCTGGGACGACCTCGACTTCCTGGGCTGGCGGGATCCGGGAGCGCCCGACCGCAGCTGTCTGGTGACCGAGCGGGAGGGGCGGCCGGTGGGCGTCACCTTCCGTTTCCCGTCCTCGCACCGCGGTTTCCTGCACCGCAGCATGTGCTCGCTGTGCCTGACGACCCATCCGGGCGGCGGGGTCTCGCTGATGACGGCCCGCAAGACGGGCGCGGCCGGACGCGAGGGCAACTCGGTCGGCCTGTACATGTGCACCGACCTCGCGTGTTCCCTCTACGTCCGCGGCAAGAAGGCCCCGGGACCGGGCAGCCGCTTCGAGGAGAGCCTGACGGTGGAGGAGCAGATCGCCCGGACGCGGGGCAATCTGTCCTCCTTCCTCGACAAGCTGTACGCCTGAGGGGCCTCGCCGCCCTACCGGTCCCGCAGGTGCGACGCCTCCACCCGGTGCAGATGGATCAGCACGTCGTGGCTCCGGGCGAGCGCGATGTCGTACGGGCCGTCCGGGTAGGCCGTGCCGATGCCGCGCGTCGGCCGCGCCTGCCGCAGCCAGTCACGGGCCGGCGCCCCGACGGACCGCAGGTCGAGCATGTGGTCCCGGTACCGCACCCGGTCGAGGATCCGCTCGTTGCTGCCCGGGTCCGCGGGTCCCAGGGTCCAGCGGCGGATGACGTCGTCGTCCTGGCCGGTGGCGTTGAAGGAGCCGCGGCCGAAGGTCAGGCCGACGCTGACATAGCCCGCGCCGAGGCTCTCGCGCAGGAACGCGCCCTGCACCTTCGGGTTCTGCTCCGGCTTCTCCGGCACATAGCCGACGTGATTGTTGTGCGCCGACAGCAGCACCTTGGTGCCGGTGTGCTTCTGCCACCACACCACGTTGGCCGCCATCGCCCCGTCGCGGTAGCGCATGGCGGCGGCGATCCCGGCCGGGTCGGTGAAGTCGAAGGCGTACTGCCGGGCGGTCCGGTCGATCACCCTCGCGTGCTGGACGGCCCGCTCGTACGCATCGCGGTCGGCGCCCGGCGTCTGCCGCTCCAGCAGCCGCAGCGCCTCGCCCGTACGCGCCGCGCGGTCCTTCCGTTCGGCGTACGGCAGGTTCATGTACCGCTCGATGTACTCACCGGTCTGCACGGTGGGCCGCAGCCCGCGGTACAGCTCGGCCAGCCGTGCGCCGAGCCCGGGGTGGGCGCGGGACGTGTGGTCCTCGACGGCGTCGTACAACTCGGGTCCGGTCCAGGCGATGTCGTCGCCGATGAAGCGGACGGGGTCGTCGGGGTGGCGGACGTTGTACGCACGCATCCACTCGACGAGCCGCAGCGAGTCGGTGTTGTTCCACCACAGGTAGTCCCGCTGGAACTCCTCGCGCATGACACGCCGGGGGTCGCCCTTGCCGTACAGGACGTAGTCGTTGAGGCGCAGGCCGGTGCTCCAGGGCGTCTCCAGGGCGAAGGTGCGAAAGCCCTTCTCCCGCACGAGATGACGGAAGACGCGGTCCTTGAGGGCGAAGAAGTCGTGCGAGCCGTGGGTGGCCTCGCCCAGGCCGACGACCCGGGCGCCGCCGATCATCCGGTCCAGCGGACGCAGATCACGGCTGTCGCCGCCCGGTTCGACGGTGCGCAGCGGGCGGGCCGCACGGTCGAGCGCTTGGACGACGGTGGTGGGGGGCGGCGCCGCCGTGGCCGGGATGCCGGTCGTCAGGGCGGCGAGGATGATGAACAGGGTCAGTACTAATCCGGTCCGATGCCGTCTCATGATCCAAGGCTTGCGCTGCGGGCGCGCGGGGACCATCCGGCGGTCCTCCGTTCCCGGATGCGGACAACCACGGGGTGGCGGCGGGGGTTCTCCCCAGTCCCGGACCCGGTCGGCCGCCCGGCCCCGCGCGGGTGTCGACGATCACCGGCCCGGCCTCTTGCCGTGACACGGCCACAGCGATCAATCTGGGGTTCCTTGCGGACCGTTACGTTCCGCAAGCGGTGTGTGGGACGCATCGGTGAAAGGGAACAGCCCGAGGATGCTTGTGGCACGTGAGGAGACACCCTTCCGGGAGCGGTTGGCGAAGCTGGGCCGGGACCCCGTGGTCGTCCAGACACTGCGGTCGGCGGCCGCGGCGACGATCGCCTACGTCATCGCGCTGCGCCTGAGTCCCGAGGCGGCACCGCTGACCGCGCCCCTGACCGCGCTGCTGGTCGTCCAGGTCACCTTCTACGCCACGCTCACCAACGGCATCCGCCGGGTGAACTCCGTGGTGGCCGGCGTCCTGGTGGCCATCGCCTTCAGCCTCCTGGTCGGCCTGACCTGGTGGAGTCTCGCCCTGCTGATCGTGGCGTCGCTGGCCGTCGGGCATGTCGTGCGGGTGAACGAGTACGTTCCCGAAGTGGCGATCAGCGCGATGCTGGTCCTCGGGGTCACGACCGTCGGGGACACGGCGTGGGCGCGGGTGCTGGAGACGCTGATCGGCGCGGTGGTCGGGCTCGGCTTCAACCTGCTGCTCGCGCCGCCGGTGTGGGTGGACGAGGCCGGGGAGTCGATGGAGGCACTGGCCCGCCGGCTGCGGCAGTTGATGCTGCGCATCGGTGAGGAGGCCGCCGGCCGGCAGCCCTACGAGCAGGCCGCGGCCCGGCTGCACGAGGCGCGCCGGCTCGACCACGAGATCGTGGAGGTGGACGCGGACCTCCGACAGGCAGAGGACAGCCTGCGGTTCAATCCCCGCGTACGGGACAGCCTGTTGCACCGCGTCGTGCTGCGCACCGGCCTCGACACGCTGGAGATCTGCACGGTCGTCCTGAGGGTGCTCGCGCGCACCCTCACCGACCTCGCCAAGGACCGCGAGCCCGATCCGCTGTTCGCGAACGAGACGGGCGCGGTCCTGGAGCAGCTGCTGTCCGAGATCGCGGACGCGGTGGTCAGCTTCTCGGTGCTGGTCACCACGCACGTCAGCAGCAACGCCGACGCCGCGGAGTCCCGGCTGTCGGCCGAACTCCGTACGGCGGCGAGCACCCGCGACAAGCTGGCCCTGCTGCTGCGCGAGGAGGCCCACCGCGAGACACGGCACTGGCAGCTGCTCGGCGCCGTCCTGACCGAGGTGAACCGCATGATCGACGAGCTCGACACCGAGCACCGCTCGCGCCGGCTGCTGGAGGAGCTGGACCGCGTGTCGCAGGAGCAGCGCGTGCGGGTGCCGGGGCTGACCCGGCTGCGTGAACGCATGGGCGTCCAGGAGCAGCTGTGGCGGAACCGTACCGGCATGGACGGACGTTCTCGCTAGGGAGCGCCGGGACGGGGCCGGCGCCGGAGGCGAGGGAGCGGACGGATGGCCGGCACGACCGTACGGATCGACGGGAACACACTGCGGCTGCCGGGCGACGTGGCGGTGCGGTTCATCCGCACGCTGCGGCTGCCGGAGTCGGGCACGCATCCGCTGTCGCCGGGGCTCGGCGAGTTCCCGGTCCGGCGGGTGGCGGACTTTCCCGACACCGTTCCCGAGGCGTGGCGGGCGCGCGGCGGGGTGATGCTCCCGGTGTATCTTCGCGAGGCGATGTGGCTGAGCTTCGGCGGCACCGCGGAGCCGGCCGCCCTCCAGGTCGGGGTGGGCAAGGTGTGCGCGGTCTCGGGGAAGCCCTGGAGCGACCGGCTTGCCCGCAAGCCGCAGAACTACCTCGTGCTGCCGCGCCAGCCCTGGCTGGACGGCATCAACTCCGGCAAGGGCACGGTCCGCCAGTTCGTGGCGGTGCCGCTGGGGCTCGGCGCGACGGTCGAGGGCCAGGTCACCGGCGAGGAGGTCTGGGGCGGCGTACAGCTTCAGTCCTTCGCGCTGAAGGAGCCGAAGCTGGCGGCCTGGCGCGAGGAGCAGCGGCGCCGGGCGGCGCAGGCACCCGCGCCGCAGTTCGGCGGGTACGGCGCCGCGATGCCGATGGCGGCACCGCCCGCTCCGGGTTCGGCCCCCGCTCCGGGTGGCGGGGCGCCCCGGGCCGCGGCGGCGATGGGGCTGGGCGTCGGCGGTTCGATGCGCCAGGAGGTCTACGAGGACGACCGTCCGCTCGACGACTGGGCCGAGCGGCCCGGCGGCCGGGTGTTCGTCCATCTGGTGACGCCTCCGCAGTGGCGCCGGATCACCGGTGAGGCTCCCCCGCCGTCGCCGGTCGACCGGGCGGCGTACACGCGCGCGGGGCTGCCCTGGTTCGACTACTACGACGAGGACGCCGGGGATCTCGCCCCGACGGACACGCTGGGTGCGGTGCAGCCGGTCGGTGACTGGCTCGGCGACGACCACGAGCCCTGGCAGGCTCCGGCGCCGGGCCAGGTGGTGCCGCTGAAGGACGCCCAGGGCAAGCCGGTGGCGGACGGCGACTGGTAGCCGGCTCGCGTCGGTCCACCACCTCACCCCGCCCGCCATTGCGCACTGCGCAACGCCGGTTGCTGTTCTTGCGTCCGGCGGGTGATCCACGCCAGAGTTGCTGTCGCGACCCCGACGACCGACGACCTGAGGTGTGCACATGGGCAGTGGTGGGCTGAGCAGGCGCCGGTTCGTCGGGACCCTCGCGGGGTCGGCCGCCGGAGTGACCCTCCCGGCGGCCACGGCCTGCGACGACGCGCCCGCCCCCGCGGACACGGCCGACGCGGCGACCTCCAGGACGTCCGGCGCCGAGACCCGCCCGAGCGCCCAGTCCGAGAGCCGCGGGCCGTCCGGTCCGCGTCCCCTCTACCTCGGCACCTACACGTCGGCCGAGGGCGGCGGCAAGGGCATCGGCCTCGCCACGTACGACCCCGCCACGGGCGCCGTCACGGGCACCGGGACGATCGACGGCGTCGCCGACCCGTCGTATCTGGCGCTGCACCCGAACGGCCGGACCCTGTACGCCGTGAACGAGCGCGACGACGGCGCCGTGACCGCCGTACGCGTGACCGACCGCGAGGTTCTGGGCAGTCGCGGCACCGGCGGCGCGGCGCCCTGCCAGCTCTCCGTGCATCCCGGCGGACGCTGGCTGCTGAGCGCCAACTACGGCTCGGGCAGCGTCGCCGTGCACCCGATCGACGCCTCGGGCGCGCTCGGCGAGCGCACCGACCTGGTCACGCACTCCAGTCCGGCGCCCGGTCCCGGCCAGGACGGCCCGCACGCCCACCAGTTCGTCACGAGCCCCGACGGCCGCCATGTGCTCGCCGTCGACCTGGGCACGGACACCGTCTACACCTATCGCCTCGACGAGAAGGCGGGCACGCTCGGCGAGGTCGCGCGGGCACGGACGAAGCCGGGTGCGGGCCCGCGTCATCTCACCTTCCACCCGGGCGGCCGCTACGCCTATCTGGCCAACGAGGTCGACAACAGCGTCGCGGTCTGCGGGTACGACCCGGCCACGGGCCGGCTGACCGTCGGCGCCGAGCAGGAGACGGGCACCGGCTCGGGCACCAGCTATCCGGCGCAGATCGTGGTGACGCCGAACGGCCGGTTCGCCTATCTCGCCAACCGGGGCCACAACAGCCTCGCGCGCTACGCGGTGGAGGCGAAGGGCGCCCGGCTCAGGCTGCTCGACACGGTGCCGGTGTCCGGGGACTTCCCGCGGCAGATCGCTCTGTCTCCGGACGGCGCGCTGCTGTTCGCGGCGAACCAGCGGTCGAGCAGCGTCAGCGTCTTTCGCGTCGACCGGGCGAGCGGTGAACTGCGGCTCGCGGGCGAGCCGTTCGCATCACCCGTCGCCGTCTGTGCGCTGCCGCTGTAGGGCGCGCGGGCAGGAGGCGGCGCCGGCCTGGGAGAGCAGGACGTGCATGCGCTCGGTGAGCTGGGCGACGTCGTCGGCGGGCCGGTGGAACGGCAGCCGTACATCGCCGTGGGAGCGGGCGCGCTCGATGCGCAGGGTGACTCCGTGCCGGTCGACGGCGAGCGGCTGGACGCGGACGGCGCCGTGCAGGCTGCCGGAGTCGACGAGGCGGGTCAGCCGCTCGACGGCGTCCGGGTGGCAGTCGGCGAGATGGGTGAGCAGCCGGGCCTCGGCGGTGGCCAGCGGGTCGGGCGCGGCGGTGGCGAACTCCTCCGGGTCGACGACGACGGCGCCGGATGGCAGCCGCAGCACCACGCGCGTGGCCCGGAAGGCGAGTTTGCCGTCCTCGGGGGTGAACCAGCCGGACATCCACAGCCGGGTGCGGATCCGGTTGCGGACGGGCACGGGGGCGACGTCGGCGAACTCCAGGACGGCGGAGGGCTCTCCGCGCGGCGCGCAGATCGCGGCCGTGACGAGCACACTGTCCTCCGGCACCTCCAGCAGGACACGGCCGTCGTCGGTCACGGTGTGCGCGCCGACGAGTTCCTCGCGGCAGCTCTCCGCGGTCACTCCGCAGGACCACGCGCCGGCCAGCACCGACCGGGCCCGTTCCGCCGCGGAAGGCGCGGCAGTCCAGGTTTGGCTGTCACCCATCCCATTCCTCCTAAGGTAAGGCTTGCCTAACCTATCGAAGATCGGGCCGCAGGCCAACCGGCACCGCCGATCCTGTGCGATGTCTTTGCGGGGGCGAGAGGCGATCAGGGGGCGATGACGCCCAGCAGGGCGCGGGTGCACAGGTCGCGCACCTGGTCCCGGGAGAGGCCGGCGCCGCGCAGCCACTCAAGGCAGACCGCGGTGGTGAACGCCAGCCAGCCCCGCACGGCGAGCGGGACGTCGGGACGTCGCGCGCAGACCGGGCCGAACTCGGGGTCGGCGGCCATCGCCTCCAGGATCTGCTTCTCCTGTGCGGCCAGGGCTCGTTGGTAGACCTTGCGCACGGCCTGGTCCCCGGCCGCGTCGGCGCGATGGAAGGCCCGGTAGCCATGGGCGTGGGCCTCGACGTACTCCAGGAACGTGTCGAGGCCGGCACCGAGCTGTTCGCGCACCGGAATACCGGGCACGGCGGCCGTCATCCGCAGCATGCGCGCGCTCTCACGCTCGACGACGGCCGCGAAGAAGTCCCGCTTGGTCGGGAAGTAGTGGTAGAGCAGCCCGCGTGAGACTCCGGCGATCTCGGCGACCTGCTCGATCCACACCTCGTCGTACGGACTCTCCGAGAACAGCCGCGCCCCGACCGCGAGAAGCTGCTCACGACGCTCCTCGGTGCTGAGCCGGCGTCGTGTGCGCCCACCCTGGTTCGCGGCCATGCCCGCACTTTACTTGACGTGGATTCAATAGCGGGATCAGACTGAACCGCGTTATTGAACCCACGTACAACGAGCGCCCGTCGCAAGGTGTCGCCGGATCAAGGGAGATCGCGTCATGGCGGAGACGACGACCGGGACCGGACTTCCGAAGGGGTTCCGCAGCGCCGAGCAGGGCTGGCCGGAGCTGTTCCGCATACCCCGTCCGCCGCACCGGCTCCCGCTGCTCGGCGACGTACTGGGCGCGAGCAGGCGCACGCCGCTCCAGGACTCCCTGCGCTTCGCGCGCGAGCTGGGGCCGATCTTCCGGCGCCGGGCGTTCGACCGGGAGTTCGTCTTCGTGTGGGGCGCGGAGCTCGCGGCCGACATGGCGGACGAGGCGCGCTTCGCCAAGCATGTCGGGCTCGGGGTCGCCAACCTCCGTCCGGTCGCCGGGGACGGCCTGTTCACGGCGTACAACCACGAGCCGAACTGGCAGTTGGCGCACGACGTCCTGGCACCCGGGTTCAGCCGGGAGGCCATGGCCGGCTACCACCCGATGATGCTGGCCGTCGCCGACCGGCTCATGGACCACTGGGACCGCGCGCTCACCGCGGGCCGGTCGGTGGACGTGCCCGGCGACATGACCAAGCTGACCCTGGAGACCATCGCCCGCACCGGATTCGGGCACGACTTCGGCTCCTTCGAACGCTCGCGCCCGCACCCCTTCGTGACGGCGATGGTCGGCACGCTCGGCTATGCCCAGCGGCTCAACACCGTGCCGTGGCCGTTCCTGCTGCGGCGGGCCGCGCGCCGCAACGAGGCCGACATCGCCCACCTCAACGACACCGTCGACGACCTGGTCCGCGCCCGGATCGCCGACGGTCCCGGGGACGGTGACCTGCTCGACCGCATGCTCGGGACCTCGCACCCGGAGACCGGCGTGCGGCTGTCCGCGGAGAACGTCCGCCGGCAGGTGATCACCTTCCTGGTGGCCGGCCACGAGACCACTTCGGGCGCGCTCTCCTTCGCCCTGCACTACCTCTCCCGCCACCCGGACGTCGCCGCCCGCGCCCGGGCCGAGGTCGACCGCGTCTGGGGCCCGACGGCGACGCCCGGCTACGACCAGGTGGCGCGGCTGCGTTATGTGCGCCGGGTGCTGGACGAGGCGCTGCGGCTGTGGCCGACGGCGCCCGCCTTCGCCCGGGAGGCCCGCGAGGACACCGTGCTCGGCGGGGTGCATCCGATGCGGCGGGGCGCCTGGGCACTGGTGCTCACGGCGATGCTGCATCGCGATCCGGAGGTCTGGGGCGCGGACGCCGAGCGGTTCGACCCGGACCGCTTCGACCCGAAGGCCGTACGGACGCGGGCGCCGCACACCTTCAAGCCGTTCGGGACGGGTGCGCGGGCGTGCATCGGGCGCCAGTTCGCGCTGCACGAGGCCACGCTGGTGCTGGGGCTGCTGCTGCGCCGCTACGAGTTCAGGAGCGACCCGGCGTACCGGCTGCGGGTGACGGAACGGCTGACGCTGATGCCGGAGGGGCTGCGGCTGAACCTGGAGCGGCGGGCGGCCGTGTCCGTGCCGGGCCCGGCCGTGTCGCCCCCGGCCGCGGAGGAGGCTCCGTCAGCGCTCGGCTGTCCAGCGCGCGGGACGGGCGACTGAGGCGGGCAGCCGGGTGCCCGCGCTGCCCCGGGCCGCGTTGAGCTGGGGCTGGGTCAGGAAGAAGGCGCCGGTCAGATCGGCGTCCGTGAGGTCGGTGTCGCGCAGGTCGGCACCGATGAGGTCCGCCCCGCGCAGATCGGCGCCGGTCAGGTCGGCCGCGATGAGATAGGCACCGCGCAGGTTCGCGCCCCGCAGATCCGCGCCCCTGAGGCGGGCGCCCATCAGGTCCGCGCCCCGGCGATCCCTCTTGCGGCCCCGCACTCCCGCCCGCACCAGCTCGCTGGTCCTCAGCAGCAGGACGTTGACCTTCTGCCGGTGCGCGGCCACGTCCAGTGAGGCGAGTTCCTCCGCGGTCCGGCGGGTGAGAGCGTCCGTCTCGTCCCGGAGTTCGCGCAGTTCGCCGTGGACGGGACGAGCGGGGGGCAGGGTGAGTGCCTCGGTCAGGTACCAGAGCAGCTCGTGCAGCTGGCGGACGACCGGGAAGACGTCGAACATCCGGCGGGCGTGCTCGCGGGAGGCCGCGCGCCAGTCCTTCCCGGCGAACGTGACCTGCGAGACCTTCTGCCCGGCGCCGAAGCAGTCGTAGACCATGCAACCGGTGAAGCCGCTCTGCCGGAGCCGGGCGTGGATGCCGCAGCGGTGGTCGTCCCGGAGGTTCCGGCAGGGCGTACCGGCGTCCTTGTCGAGCGCGAAGTCCGCCGAGGCGGTGAAGGGCAGCGCCACACAGCACAGCCCGAAGCAGTTCGCGCAGTCTCCGCGCAGGTCGACGAGATCGCCGGGGTGATCTTGCATGTCTCCAGCCTAATGTCCGGCCCGGCACGGAAACTCACCGATGCGTTTCCGGCGATGTGGGGGTCCTCTCATACAGCGGAAAACAAGTTCGGCTACCACTGGTACTGGAGCCGACGAAAGCAGGAGCAGCACCGCATCGAGGATTCCGAGGAGAGGTCATGTGCAGCCACCAGCCCCCGTGCCCCACCGCCGACAGCCCCGACCCGCACGCCGCCGTGATCGTCTCGGCCCATCCCGAACAGGGCTGGAGCCTGCTGTGCAACGGCACCATCGTCTTCGACGACACCGGTGAACTCCTGCCCGACGGGCGGGTGGTCGGCCCGCGCCGCACGGTCGGCACGCTGGCCGTGGCGGCCTGACTCAGCCGCCGAGGTCCGCCAGGCCGAGCCCGCCGAGCCGCTCGGGGTCCGCGAGGATGTACATGTGCGCGATCCGGCCGTCGGCGACGGTGACGCCCATGACCGACTGCGGCTGTCCCGCCGGCGCGTGCAGCACCCCGATCTCCCCGTTGACCAGCACCAACTGCGCGTACCGTGCGAGCCGCGCGAACAGCAGCGCCTGTTCGGCGACCGGCTTCGCACCGCGCACCAGCTTGGACGCCGCCGCGCCCCGCACCAGCGGTCCGGAGTCCGCGCGCAGCACCACCTCGGGGTCGAGAACCGTCAGCAGTGCCTCGAAGTCGCCCGCGCGGGCGGCGGTCATGAAGGCGTCGAGAACCTGCCGCTGCCGCCCGAGGTCGGGCTCGCTCGACGGGGTGGCGCCCCTTCACCCGGCGCCGGGCACGGCTCGCGAGCTGCCGGGTGGCGGCCGAGGACCGCTCCACGATCGGGGCGATGTCGTCGAACGGCACCGCGAACGTGTCGTGCAGCACGAACGCGATCCGCTCGGCCGGCTCCAGCGTCTCCAGCACGACGAGCAGGGCGAGCCCCACCGAGTCGGCCTGGAGCACCTCCTGTTCCGGGTCGATCTGCGTCAGGGGACGGATCACCGGGTCCGGTACGAAGGTGTCCTCCAGGGGCTCTTCGTGGCGTCGCGTACGGGCGCGGAGCAGGTCCAGGCAGACCCGGCCGACCACCGTGGTCAGCCGGCCGCCGAGGTTGTCGATGGCGTCCGCGTCCGTGCGGCTCAGCTTCAGCCATGCCTCCTGGACGGCGTCCTCCGCCTCGGCGAGCGAGCCGAGCATGCGGTAGGCGACCGCCTTGAGCCGGCCGCGGTGCTCCTCGAAGCGGACCGCCGGCACCTCGGTGTCGTGCGTGCCGTTCGTGTCGTTCACCGTGCCCCCGTCTCCCGCGTCGCCGGCCGGAACTACCGGCCGAACAGCTCGAACGCGACGGCCGGCCTGCCGCCGAACCGCTCCCCCGTCGTCCGGGCGTTCCCGGTGAGGAAGCCACGGACGTACGTCTCGGGGTCCTCGTCGGTCAACACCTCGATGTAGGTGCGGTGTTCGAGCAGGGAGTGCACCGCCCGCTCCAGTCCCCCAGTCACGTCCACGGCGTGGGTGGGGGTGCTGGAGCCGGCCACCGCGACCCAGCGGACGCCGCTCCACGGCTGAAGGCCCTGCTCGATCAGTTCCGGGAAGATCCAGCGGTTGCCCGCGTCCCCGGCCGCGTCCAGCGTGGCACGGCCGACGGCCACATGGTCCGGCGTGTTCCAGGCGACGCCGCCCCAGGTGTCCCGGTGGTTGAGCGTGATCACCAGCTCGGGCCGGTGCCGGCGGATCGCGGCGGAGATGTCGCGGCGCAGGGCGGTGCCGTACTCGATCACGCCGTCCTCGTGGTCGAGGAACTCCACCGCCGTCACACCGACGCGGGCCGCACTGGCCCGCTGCTCGCGCTCCCGCAGCGGGGCGCACTTCTCGGGTTCCAGGGTGTCGATGCCGGCCTCGCCGCGGGTCGCCAGGACATAGGCGACCTCACGGCCCGCGTCGGTCCAGGTGGCGATCGCCGCCGAGCAGCCGTACTCGAGGTCGTCCGGGTGCGCGACGACGGCGAGCGCGCGCTGCCAGTCGTCGGGCATCGCTCGGAGCTGAGTGATCGTCGGCCCGGTCATGCCCGCACCCTAACGCGTCACGGTGACATCACGCTTCGTCACGGGTGAGCGCGAGCAGCCGGTCCAGGACGCGGGGGCCGCCGGCCCTGACGCCGTCGTGCTCGAACTCGTCGGTGACCCAGGTCCGCAGGCCCCGCACGGCACGGGCGGTGGCCAGCGAGTGAGCGGTGTCGACGTACATGTCGTCGTGGTAGACGGCCGCCGCGACCGGCACCTCGTTGGCGGCCAGACGCGCGGAGTCGTACAGGGGCGTCCAGTCGGTGCGGGCGGCGAGGAGTTCGGCGGTCTCGCGCAGCGGGCGCAGCGCCGGGTCGCAGTCGAACATCCAGGGGTGGATCGACTCGCCGGTGAACAGCAGCGGGCCGTCCCCGGCGAGCGTCTTGGCCGCGTCGAACTGCGGGAACTCGGCGCGCACCCGCTCCGCGGACCAGTCGGTGGGCCGGTCGTCCTGGCCGTAGATCGCCTCGTGGACGAGGGCGTACAGCGGGTGGCCCGCGTAGGACAGCAGGTTCTGCGCCTCTTCCTGGAAGGCGTCCGAGAGGGCGGTGCCCTGCGGGGTACGGACGAAGGCATGCTCCAGCAGGTAGTGCAGACGGTGGCTGCCTTCGCCGCCGCCGAGCAGGATGCCGAGGGACTGGAAGGCCTCGGCGGTGAAGCGGTAGCCGTTCGGCAGGACCACGTCGTTCGCCAGGAGGTGGTCGGCGATCCGGCGGGCGCGCTCGACGTCCTGGGGGTAGCGGGCGTAGTGCGCGGCGACCTTGCGCTCGATGCGCGGGAAAGCCGCGCGGTAGACGTCGTCGGCGTGCGCGTCCAGGGAGGGCAGGCCGCCGGTGATCACGGCGGCGGTCAGGCCCTCGGGGGCGGTGGACAGGTAGTTGAGCGTGCAGAAACCGCCGAAGCTCTGGCCGAGGACGGTCCAGGGGGCGCCGCCGGTCACCTCCCGGCGGATCAGCTCGCAGTCGCGGACGATCGAGTCGGCGCGGAAGTGCGTGAGGTAGTCGGCCTGTTCGGCGGGGCCGCCGCGCAGCGGGAGCGTCTGGCGGTTGGCGGGCGTGGAGTGGCCGGTGCCGCGCTGGTCCAGCAGCAGGACGCGGAACTCCTTCAGCGCCCGGCCGAGCCAGGCCCCCTTGCCGACGAAACGGTTCGCCCCGAAGCCGGGGCCGCCCTGGAGGTAGACCAGCCACGGCTGTTCCTGGTGCGCCTTGTCGCCGGCGACGACCTCACGGGCGTAGAGCTCGATCGTCTCTCCCGCCGGGTCGGCGTGGTCGAGGGGCACGGTGAAACGGCGGTCGGTGAGGACGACGCCGGGCTGGCGGTAACTGACGGTCAACGGTGCTCCCGGGACGGAGGGTTTTCGGGCCGCGTCCCAGTTCAGCACATGTTCCTGCGCGGACCGAGCCCCGGGATCATGAAATCGTACTGAACGGCCGATCAGCGGGCCGGGAGACTGGACCGCCGGACCACCAGCTCCGGCTGGAGGACGACCCGCCGGTGTTCGTGCTTCTTCGCGCCGGTCTCCGCCTCCGTCTCCTCCAGCAGCATCTCCGCCGCGAGGGTGCCCATGGTGACCGCGGGCTGCCGCACCGAGGTCAGCGGGACGGCCGCGGCGGCCGCGAACTCGATGTCGTCGTAGCCGACGATGGCCAGGTCGTCGGGGACTCCGACGCCCGCCGCGTACATGGCCTGGAGCACACCGAGGGCGAGCAGGTCGTTGGCGCAGAAGACGGCGGTGGGGCGCTCGGCGAGGCCGAGCAGGCGGGCGCCGGCATCGCGGCCGGCGGCGACGTCGAGCCGCTCGGTGGGCAGCTCGCGCAGGTTCTCCGGGCCGAGGCCGGCCTCCTTGAGCGCGTTCAGGGCGCCGGTACGGCGGTCGCGGACCTGGTTGAGGCCGGGCGGGCCGCTGACGTAGGCGATGGAGCGGTGCCCGGCGTCGACGAGGTGGCGTACGGCGAGGGCACCGCCCGCGACGTCGTCGACGGAGACCGAACACTCGGTGGTGCCCTCGGCGACCCGGTCGACCAGGACGAAGGGGATGTCGTGCCGGCGGAAGGTCTCGATGTTGCGGCCGGTGGCGTCCGCCGGGGTGAGCAGCACGCCCCGCACCCGCTGCTCGGCGAAGAGCGACAGGTAGTCGGCCTCCTCGCTCGCGCTCTGCGCGCTGTTGCAGACCATCACGCCGAGCCCGGCGTCCCGTGCGGTGCGCTCGGCGCCGCGCGCCACGTCGACGAAGAAGGGGTTGCCCATGTCGAGGACGAGCAGGCCCATGATCCGGCTGCGGCCCGCGCGCAGCTGACGCGCGGACTCGCTGCGGACGTAGCCCAGCCGGTCTATCGCGGACTGCACTCGCGCCCGGGTCTCGGTCGCGACCGAGTCCGGACGGTTGATGACGTTCGAGACCGTGCCGACGGAGACTCCGGCGGCGCGGGCGACGTCCTTGATACCCACCGACTGGGCCATCGGGCAGGGACCTCCAGAAAGACTTGTGGTGCGTGGGAGCGGCGCGAAGGAACATTACCGTCATGCCGCCCACAACGGCTGCGATCAGGCAGGCAGGCGGAAGTTGAGGTTGCGCAGCGCCGAGGGCGTCGTACCGCTGGACTTCTCCTGGTACATGATCGACAGGAAGTGGTCCTGCGCGACGCGGGTCTCGTCGACGACGACCTCTCCGAAGGCGTTCAGGCCGGCGCCGACGCCGTCGTACAGGATCGCCCAGTCCGTGTACCCGGAGGCCTTGGAGGCTCCGGCGATGCGGCAGAACGGGAAGATCGCGTACGCGTTGTCGTACTTGTCCAGGATCAGCTTGGTGCGCTGGCTGGAGTTCAGAGGGACCGGGATCTCGGTCTTCCGCCAGGTGCCCGAGGCGTTCTTGCGGACGTGGAACGCGCGGCCGTGGGCGGTGCGGTCGGCGACGTAGTTCGTGGTGCACTGCCCGAACCGGCCGGGGACGTAGCTGATGATCGCGTGCGGCAGGCCGGCGGAGTCGGTGAACTGGCTCTCCTGGTTCATCAGGGAGTGGTCCGGGTTGAGCGGGTCGATCACCAGTCCGCCGTCGGTGACGGCGACCTTGTCGGAGCCGCCGGTGGTGCCGACGACGGTGCCCGCGTTGTTGCGCCAGGTGCGGCCGCGGTCGTCGGAGTAGACGTAGCCGGTGTCGTGGTTGGTGATGCCGCCGCTGCTGCACATCACGGCGCCGTTCTGCTCGCGCCAGGTGAAGAAGGAGTGCAGGCGTCCGGCTCGGTCGTAGTCGATGCCGTGCAGGTACATGTTGCGGGCGGTGGAGGACCCGTGCTCGCTGCTGTAGGTGCCGGTGGAGCTGCTCCACTCCCCCAGATCGGTCCAGGCCGAACCGTCGTACTCGGCGAGGGCGTTGCGGCCGTTGCCGGAGACGGCGACGCGGTAGCTGAGCTGCAGTCGGCCCTCGGGGGTGGAGACGAACTGCGGGTAGGTGAACTGCGAGGTGAGGGCGAGGCCGTCGAGTGTCGACTGGGGCGCGCCGAAGCGGCTCGCGGTCCAGCTCAGGCCGGCCGGGTTGTCGACCAGTCCGGCGACCGACTTGACGTAGGTGAAGCCGTCGCTGTGCGAGTCCATGTTGAGGTGGAGGCGCCCGTCGGCCTTCGAGATCCCCATGGAGATCACGTTGTGGGAGTCGTTGTAGCGGAGCGCGTGGCCGGCCTTGAGGGTGGACCAGGTGGGGGAACCGAGTGCGCGGCGGCCGATGACGGCGCCTCGGTCGGCGGTGTACCAGGCGGCGTACTGGTGGCCCTTGTAGGTCAGCAGGCCGTTCTTCTGGAAGGCGTTGTTGTTGACCAGGCCGTCGTAGGACACGAAGTAGATGGCCTGGGTGTCGAGGGTGGTGGTGCCCGTCAGGGTGAGGGACGGGCCGGGGTCGGCGGCGCGGGCGGTGCCGGAGGCGAGGGCGGGGGGCACGACGGCTCCGGCGAGTGCGGCGCCCAGCAGGGTGCGTCTGTTCATCTCGGGGACTCCGTTGTCGGCGAGGAGCGGGGAGGGGTGGGTCAGGCGAGGTGGAACACCTCGGTGAGCGGCTTCATGGCCTCGTCGGGCCGGGCGCCGTCCAGTGACTCGAAGAACGGCGCCATGTCCGCCTGCCAGCGGGCGTTGACGTCGGTGGCTTCCATGCCGGCCACGGCGGCGGCGAAGTCCTCGGTCTCCAGGTAGCCGACGAGCAGGCCGTCGTCACGCAGGAAGAGCGAGTAGTTCCGCCAGCCGGTGGCCGAGAGCGCTTGCAGCATCTCGGGCCACACGGCCGCGTGCCGCTCGCGGTACTCCTCCAGGCGGTCCGCCCTGACCTTCAGCAGGAAGCACACACGCTGCATCAACAACCCTCCGGATGTCAGAAGTTGAACTGGTCGATGTTCTCGGCGTCGAAGACGGTCGGCTTGCCGAGGCTGATCACACCGTCCTTGCCGATGGTGTAGTCGCCCATGTCACCGGCCTTGAACGTCTCGCCCTCCTTGCCGGTGATCTGCCCGGAGACCAGGGCCACGGCGGTGCGGGCGGCGAGCTCGCCGAGCTTCGCCGGGTCCCACAGCTCGAACGCCTCGACGGTGCCGTTCTTGACGTACTTGCGCATGTCGTTGGGGGTGCCGAGGCCGGTCAGCTTGACCTTGCCCTTGTACTTGGAGCCCGACAGGTACTGGGCGGCGGCCTTGATGCCGACCGTGGTCGGGGAGATGATCCCCTTCAGGTTCGGGTACTCCTGGAGCAGGCCCTGGGTCTGCTGGAAGGACTTCTGGGCGTCGTCGTCACCGTAGGCGACCTTGACGAGCTTCATGTCCTTGTACTTGGGGTCCTTGAGCTCGTCCTTCATGAAGTCGATCCAGGTGTTCTGGTTCGTCGCGGTCTGCGCGGCGGACAGGATCGCGATCTCGCCCTTGTAGTCAAGCTGCTCGGCGAGCAGCTGCACCTCGGTGCGGCCCAGGTCCTCGGCGGAGGCCTGCGAGACGAAGGCGTTGCGGCAGCCTGCGGTGGTGTCGGAGTCGTAGGTGACGACCTTGATGCCGTTCTTCATGGCCTGCTTGAGCGCGGTGCACAGCGCGCCCGGGTCCTGCGCGGACACGGCCATCGCGTCGACCTGCTGCTGGGTGAGCGTGTTGACGTAACTCACCTGCCCGGCGGTGTCGGTGGCGCTGCTCGGCCCGACCTCCTTGTAGCTGGACCCCAGCTCCTGCAGGGCCGCCTCGCCGCCCTTGTCGGCGGAGGTGAAGTAGGGGTTGTTGACCTGCTTGGGCAGGAAGCCGACGGTCAGCCCCTTCTTCAGCTCGGCGTTCGGATCGGCCTTGCCGGCGGTGGCCGCGGAGGCCCCTTCGTCCTTGACGTCCTCCTTGGTGGTACCGCCGCAGGCGGTGGCCGCGAGAGCGAGGGAGGTGACGGCGGCGAGGGTCACACAGACACGCCGCAGGGATGACTTACGCATGACGGTTCCTTCTGACAGAGGTGAGTGGATGCTGTTGGGGGCACGGGGCCGTATTCGATGTGCGGCTCCGCCGCGTGGGCGCGATCAACCGCTTACGGCCTTCAGCCGGATGGCTGAGCCCGCGCGACGGCGATTTGCCGAGCCACCCGCGGCCCGAGGACGGAAAGCACGAGCAGGACACCCGTGACCACGATCTGCGACTGCGCCGAAACGTCCTGAAGGCTCATCACGTTCTGCAGCGCCCCCAGCAGAAACACCCCGGCGACGGCACCGCCCAACGTGCCCTTGCCCCCGTCGAAGTCGATGCCCCCGAGCAACACCGCGGCGACGACGGAGAGTTCAAGACCGGTGGCGTTGTCGTAGCGGGCGCTCGCGTAGTGCAGCGCCCAGAAGATCCCGGTCAGCGATGCCATCAGCCCCGTCACCGTGAACAGGATCAGCTTCTGCCGCTTGACCCGGATCCCGGCGAACCGCGCCGCCTCCTCGCTCGCCCCGATCGCGAACAGCGACCGTCCGAACGGCGTGGCGTGCAGCGCGACCACCGCGATGGCGAGCAGGACGAGGAAGGGAAGAAGCGCGTACGGAATGAACGTGTCGCCGATCCGCCCGGCGGCGAAGTCCAGATACTGCGTCGGGAAGTCGGTCACCGCGTCGGACCCGAGCACGATCTGCGCGATACCGCGATACGCGGCGAGCGTGCCGATGGTGACGGCGAGGGACGGCAGCCCCAGTCTGGTCACCAGCAGCCCGTTGATCAGACCGCACACCACACCGAGCAGCAGACAGATCGGAATGATCGTCTCGATCGTCATGCCCTGGTTCCACAGCGCGCCCATGACCGCGCCCGAGAGGCCGGCGGTGGAGGCGACCGAAAGATCGATCTCGCCCGAGACGACCAGGAGCGTCATGGGCAGGGCGATCAATGCGATCGGAAGGGTGTTGCCGATCAGGAACGACAGGTTGAGCGCGTTCCCGAACCCGTCGACCGTCCCGAAGGACAGCAGGAGCACGACGATCAGGAGAGCGCCGACCACCGTGTCCCAGCGAACGGCGCGCGCGAGCGAGAAGTCAGCCATGGCGGGCGTTCCTCTTCTTCAGGGCGGTGGCCACCCGCAGGGCGACGATCCGGTCGACCGCGATGGCGAGGATGAGCAGGATGCCGTTGATGGCGAGCACCCAGACGGAGCTGACGCCGAGGGCGGGCAGCACGCTGTTGACGGAGGTCAGCAGCAGCGCGCCGAGGGCCGCGCCGTAGACGCTGCCGGAGCCGCCGGTGAAGACGACGCCGCCGACCACGACCGCGCTGACGACGGTGAGTTCGTAGCCGGTGCCGGTGCCGGAGTCGACGTTGCCGAACCGGGCCAGGTACAGCGCGCCCGCGAGTCCGGCGAGCCCGCCGCAGAAGGTGTACGCGGCGAGGATCCGCTTGCGCACCGGGATGCCGGCGAGGCGGGCGGCCTCCGGGTTGGAGCCGAGGGCGTACAGCTCGCGGCCGCTGCCGTAGTGCTTGAGGTAGTAGGCGGTGACCACGAGGACGACGGACGCGATGAGTGCCAGCCACGGCACGGCGGAGATGCCGCCGGAGCCGAAGTCGACGAAGCCGTCGGGGAGATCGGCCGCGGTGATCTGCCGGGAGCCGACCCAGATGGAGTCGATGCCTCGGATGATGTAGAGGGTGCCGAGGGTGACCACGAGCGCGGGGACCTGGCCGAGACTGACGAGCAGGCCGTTCAGCAGGCCGAAGCCGATGCCCGTCAGGACCGCCAGGAGCACGGCCGGGACCGGGTTCCCGCCGCCCTGGAGGAACGTACCGGCGGCGAAGGCGCTGATGCCGAGCGTGGAGCCGACCGACAGGTCGACGTTCCGTGTGATCACCACCAGGGACTGGCCGGTGGCGACCAGGACGAGGATCGTCGCGTTCAGCAGCAGGTCCTTGATGCCCTGCTCGGTGAGGAACTCGCTGTTGCCCAGCTGGGTGACGACGATCATCACCACGAAGACGGCCAGGATGGCGAGTTCGCGCATCTTGAAGACGCGGTCGACCAGGCGGGTGCCGCTGGACCCCGCCACGTCGGTCACGGGAGCCTCTTGGGGAGTGGTGACCGTCATGCGGCGGCCCTCCCGGTGGCTGCGGCCATCACGGTTTCCTCGGTTGCTTCGGAGCGCGGGATCTCGGCGGTCAGCCGGCCCTCGTGCATCACGAGCACGCGGTCGGCCATGCCGAGGATCTCGGGCAGGTCGGAGGAGATCATCAGGACGGCCACCCCGTCGGCGGCCAGCTCGCTGAGCAGCCGGTGCACTTCGGCCTTGGTGCCGACGTCGATGCCCCGGGTGGGCTCGTCGACGATGAGCACCTTGGGGCCGGTGGCGAGCCACTTGGCGAGGACGACCTTCTGCTGGTTGCCGCCGGACAGGGTGTTGACCGTGTCGGCGATCCGCGCGTACTTGACCTGGAGCTTGACGGCCCAGTCGAGGGCACGGCTGCGTTCGGCGCCGCGGTCCATCAGCCCCGCACGGACGGTCGTACGCAGTCCGGTGAGGCCGATGTTGCGCTCGATGGACATGTCCATCACCAGACCCTGGGCGCGCCGGTCCTCGGGGACCAGGGCGAGGCCCGAGGCCATGGCGGTGGAGGGGGCGCCGTTGGTGAGGGCCCTGCCGCCGACGGACACCTCGCCGGCGTCCCAGCGGTCGATGCCGAACACGGCCCGCGCGACTTCGGTACGGCCCGCGCCGACGAGTCCTGCGAGGCCGACGATCTCGCCGCGCCGCACGTCGAAGGAGACGTCGGTGAAGACGCCCTCCCGGGTCAGCCGGCGCACGCTCAGGGCGATCTCGCCCGGTTTCACGTCCTGCTTGGGATACAGCTCGTCGAGGTCGCGGCCGACCATCCGGCGCACGAGGTCGTCCTCGGTCATGCCCTCCACCGGCTCGCTGGCGATCCACGCACCGTCGCGCAGGGTCGTCACCTGCCGGCAGATCTGGAAGATCTCCTCCAGCCGGTGGGAGATGAACAGGACGGCGGCGCCCTGTTCGCGCAGGGTGCGCACCACTCCGAAGAGGCGGGCGACCTCGCTGCCGGTGAGGGCGGCGGTTGGCTCGTCCATGATCAGGACACGGGCGTCGAAGGAGAGCGCCTTGGCGATCTCGACGATCTGCTGGTCGGCGATGGACAGGCCGCGCGCGGGCCGGTCGGGGTCGAGTTCGACGCCGAGGCGCCGCATCAGGGCCAGGGTCGCGGTGTGCGTGGCCTTGTGGTCGATACGGCCGAGGGCGCGTCGCGGTTGGCGGCCCATGAAGATGTTCTCGGCGATCGAGAGGTCGGGGAAGAGGGTCGGCTCCTGGTAGATCACGGCGATGCCGGCGTCGCGGGCGTCGCCGGGGCCGTGGAAGACGACGGGCGCGCCGTCGAGCAGCACCTGGCCGGCGTCGGGCCGGTGCACGCCGGCGAGCGTCTTGATCAGGGTCGACTTGCCCGCGCCGTTCTCCCCGGCGAGGGCGTGCACCTCTCCGGGGAACAGCTCCAGGGAGACGTCCCGCAGGGCACGGACCGCGCCGAAGGACTTGGAGACGTCCCTGAGCGCCAGAACCGGGGCCGGACCCGTGGTGGACGGGTGGGTCATGAGGGGCTCCTCGACGACGCCGGCGGGACGGGCCTCCCGGCGTCGTGAAAGGTTTCAACTTGGTTGCCGGGACGTTAGACACGGAGCGCATGTCCCGTCAATGGGTCCGTGTCGAAAAAGTTTCGATGAGGTTAGGTCACGGCCGAGTCACAAGAAACAGCCTTGGCCACGGGGCTTGACACCCCTTCGGAGGGCCCATACGTTCCCGTCTTGAATCGTTTCACAGTGAAGCGTTTCAGATGCCCCCCGTCCGACGCTTCCGTCCCGACGTCACAGGAGCCCTGAAGTGACCGAGCTCGCCGCGGTGAAGGCCGCACTCAAGACCCAGGCCGTCGAAACGCCGTCGTGGGCGTACGGGAACTCGGGGACGCGGTTCAAGGTGTTCGCCCAGCAGGGTGTGCCCCGGACACCACGGGAGAAGCTGGACGACGCCGCGAAGGTGCACGAGTTCACCGGCGTGGCGCCGACCGTCGCACTGCACATCCCCTGGGACAGGGTCGACGACTACGCGGCGCTGGCCAAGCACGCCGAGGAGCGCGGGGTGCGGCTGGGCGCGATCAACTCCAACACCTTCCAGGACGACGACTACAAGCTGGGCAGCGTCTGCCATCCGGACGCGGCGGTGCGGCGCAAGGCCGTCGGTCATCTGCTGGAGTGCGTCGACATCATGGACGCGACGGGCTCACGGGATCTGAAGCTGTGGTTCGCGGACGGCACGAACTATCCCGGGCAGGACGACATCCGGGGACGTCAGGACCGGCTGGCCGAGGGGCTGGCCGAGGTGTACGAGCGGCTCGGTGACGGGCAGCGGATGCTGCTGGAGTACAAGTTCTTCGAGCCGGCCTTCTACACGACGGACGTGCCGGACTGGGGGACGGCGTACGCGCACTGCCTGAAGCTCGGGCCGAAGGCGCAGGTCGTCGTCGACACCGGGCATCACGCGCCCGGCACCAACATCGAGTTCATCGTCGCGACGCTGCTGCGGGAGGGGAAGCTCGGGGGGTTCGACTTCAACTCGCGGTTCTATGCGGACGACGACCTGATGGTGGGGGCGGCCGATCCGTTCCAGCTGTTCCGGATCATGTACGAGGTCGTACGCGGGGGTGGGTTCACATCGGACGTGGCCTTCATGCTCGACCAGTGCCACAACATCGAGGCGAAGATTCCGGCGATCATCCGGTCGGTGATGAATGTGCAGGAGGCCACGGCGAAGGCATTGCTGGTCGATGGGTCCGCCTTGGCTGCGGCGCAGGCCGGCGGGGATGTGCTCGAGGCCAATGCCGTGCTGATGGATGCGTACAACACCGATGTGCGGCCGTTGCTGCGTGAGGTGCGGGGCGAGATGGGGTTGGACGCGGACCCGATCGCTGCGTATCGGGGGTCCGGGTGGGCCGAGAAGATCGTGGCCGAGCGGGTCGGTGGGCAGCAGGCCGGGTGGGGGGCGTAAGCGGCTGCCGCGTTCTGTCGTCTGTGGGCCGCGGGCCGGATGTGGCTGGTCGCGCAGTTCCCCGCGCCCCTGAGGATCGGCGCTGCGCGCCTGATCCTCCCTTCCCTTTCCCTCTTGCTTCTTCCAAGGACTGACACATGGCTACCCATCCCGAAGCCGCCGCCCTCCTCGCCCGGTCCCGGCAGCTCGGCTCCGATCCCCGTAACACCAACTACGCCGGCGGGAACGCCTCCGCCAAGGGCACCGACGTCGACCCCGTCACCGGGGGTGACGTCGAGCTGATGTGGGTGAAGGGGTCCGGTGGTGACCTCGGGACGCTCACCGAGGCGGGGCTGGCCGTGTTGCGGCTGGACCGTGTGCGGGCCCTCGCCGGCGTCTACCCCGGCGTCGAGCGCGAGGACGAGATGGTCGCCGCGTTCGACTACTGCCTGCATGGGAAGGGCGGGGCGGCTCCGTCCATCGACACCGCCATGCACGGGCTCGTGGAGGCGGCGCACGTCGATCATCTGCACCCGGACTCGGGCATCGCGCTGGCCTGTGCCGCCGACGGGGAGAAGCTGACGGCCGAGTGCTTCGGGGACACCGTGGTGTGGGTGCCGTGGCGGCGGCCCGGGTTCCAGCTGGGGCTGGACATCGCCGCCGTGAAGGCCGCCAATCCGCGGGCCGTCGGGTGTGTGCTCGGCGGGCACGGGATCACCGCCTGGGGCGACACGTCCGAGGAGTGCGAGCGCAACTCGCTGCACATCATCCGGACCGCCGAGCAGTTCCTGCAGGAGCGCGGCAAGGGCGAGCCCTTCGGGGCCGTCATCGATGGGTACGGCGCGCTCGACATCCCTGAGCGCCGTGAGCGGGCCGCCGCCCTCGCGCCGTACGTCCGCGCCCTCGCCTCCCAGGACAGGGCCCAGGTCGGGCACTTCGACGACTCCGAGGCCGTCCTGGAGTTCCTGGCGCGGGCCGAGCACCCGCGGCTCGCCGCGCTCGGGACCTCCTGCCCGGACCACTTCCTGCGGACCAAGGTGCGCCCGCTCGTCCTCGACCTGCCGCCCACCGCGCCTCTCGACGAGGCCGTCGCACGGCTGAAGGAGCTGCACGCCGAGTACCGCGAGGAGTACGCCGCCTACTACCGGCGGCACGCCCTGCCCGACTCCCCCGCCATGCGCGGCGCCGACCCGGCGATCGTCCTCGTCCCGGGGGTCGGCATGTTCTCCTTCGGCAAGGACAAGCAGACCGCACGGGTGGCCGGTGAGTTCTACGTCAACGCCATCAACGTGATGCGGGGCGCCGAGGCCGTCTCCGCCTACGCGCCCATCGAGGAGTCCGAGAAGTTCCGCATCGAGTACTGGGCCCTGGAAGAGGCCAAGCTTCAGCGGATGCCGAGGCCCAGGCCGCTGGCGACGCGGGTCGCGCTGGTGACCGGCGCGGGCAGCGGGATCGGCAAGGCCATCGCGCGTCGGCTGGCCGCCGAGGGCGCGTGTGTGGTCGTCGCCGATCTCGACGCCGGCAACGCCGCCGCCGTCGCCGAGGAGCTCGGCGGGCCCGACCAGGCCGTCGCCGTGACCGTGGACGTCACCTCCGAGGAGCAGATCGCCGACGCCTTCCAGACGGCCGTGCTCGCCTTCGGCGGCGTGGACCTGGTGGTCAACAACGCCGGCATCTCCATCTCCAAGCCGCTGCTGGAGACCTCCGCCAAGGACTGGGACCTCCAGCACGACATCATGGCCCGCGGTTCCTTCCTCGTCTCCCGCGAGGCGGCCCGGGTGATGATCGCGCAGGGGCTGGGCGGCGACATCGTCTACATCGCCTCCAAGAACGCCGTCTTCGCGGGGCCCAACAACATCGCCTACTCCGCCACCAAGGCCGACCAGGCCCATCAGGTACGGCTGCTGGCCGCCGAGCTGGGCGAGCACGGCATCCGCGTCAACGGCGTCAACCCGGACGGTGTCGTGCGCGGGTCGGGGATCTTCGCCGGCGGGTGGGGTGCCCAGCGTGCCGCCGTGTACGGGGTCGAGGAGGCCAAGCTCGGTGAGTTCTACGCCCAGCGGACCATCCTCAAGCGCGAGGTGCTGCCCGAGCATGTCGCGAACGCCGTCTTCGCCCTCACCGGCGGGGACCTGACGCACACCACCGGGCTGCACATCCCGGTCGACGCCGGCGTCGCGGCCGCGTTCCTGCGATGAGCGCGCGCGTGAAGTCGTACGCCGCGGTCGACCTCGGCGCGTCCAGCGGACGGGTCATGGTCGGCCGCGTCGGCCCCGACAGCCTGGAGCTGACCGAGGCACACCGGTTCCCGAACCGGCCCGTGCGGACGCCCGAGGGCCTGCGCTGGGACGTCCTCGGGCTGTACGCCGGAGTGCTGGACGGGCTGCGGGCGGCCGGGCAGGTCGACTCCGTCGGCATCGACAGCTGGGCCGTCGACTACGGGCTGCTGGACGCGGACGGGGCGCTGCTCGGGAATCCCGTGCACTACCGGGACCCCAGGACGGACGGGGTCGCCGAGAAGGTGTGGGCGGCCGTCGGGGCGGAGGAGCTGTACGCCGCGACCGGGGTGCAGTACGCGCCCTTCAACACGCTGTACCAGTTGACGGCGGCGCGTCACTTTGCCCAACTGGCGCACGCCGAGCGGCTTCTGCTCATCCCCGACCTCCTGACGTACTGGCTCTCCGGCGAGCAGGGCACCGAACTCACCAACGCCTCCACGACCCAGCTCATCGACCCCCGCACCCGCGACTGGTCGTACGGCATCGCCTCCCGGCTGGGCATCGACCTGGGCCTGTTCGCGCCGCTCAGGCAACCCGGCGATCCGGCGGGCCTGTTGCGTGCCGAGGTGCTGGAGGAGACCGGGCTCACCGGGCCGGTGCCGGTGACGGCGGTCGGGTCGCACGACACCGCCTCCGCGGTGGCCGCCGTGCCGGCCGACGGCGAGCGGTTCGCCTACATCTGCACCGGCACCTGGTCGCTGGCCGGGCTCGAACTGGACGCGCCCGTGCTCACCGAGGAGAGCCGCGCGGCCAACTTCACCAATGAGCTGGGGCTCGACGGCACGGTCCGGTATCTGCGCAACATCATGGGGCTGTGGCTGCTCCAGGAGTGCCTACGGGCCTGGGGCGAGCCGGAGTTGGGCGCGCTGCTGCTGGAGGCGGGCAAGGTGCCGGCGCTGCGGTCGGTCGTGGATGCGGGTGACGCGGCGTTCCTGGCGCCGGGGCGGATGCCGGAACGGATCGCCGAGGCGTGCCGGACCTCGGGGCAGCCGGTGCCGGACTCGCCCGCCGAGGTCACGCGGTGCATCCTCGACTCGCTGGCCCTCGCCCACCGCAGGGCGATCGACGAGGCGCAGCGGCTCGCCGACCGTCCCGTGGACGTCGTGCACGTCGTCGGCGGCGGCACCCGCAACGCCCTGCTGTGCCAGCTGACCGCCGACGCCTGCGGGCTGCCGGTGGTGGCCGGTCCGGCCGAGGCCGCCGTGTTCGGGAACGTCCTCGTCCAGGCGCGGACCCACGGCCTGGTCGGCGACCTCGGCGACGGGCGCCGCCTGCTCACCCGTACCCAGCCGTTGACCCGGTACGAGCCGCGCGGGGACGCGGCGCGCTGGCGGGAGGCGGAAGCCCGGCTCACCGGCGGGTGACGGGGTCTCCCGCCGGCCGCCCTGCCCCATTACGCTGCACTCATCCGATGATCGATCAGAAGGAGCCGCGATGCGTGTCGCCCTGTTCCTGACCTGCGTCAACGACACGCTCTATCCGGACACCGGTCGCGCCGTGGTGAAACTGCTGACCAGGCTCGGCGTCCAGGTCGACTTCCCGATGGCGCAGACCTGCTGCGGGCAGGCGCACTACAACACCGGATACCGGCAAGAGGCCGAGCCGCTCGCCCGGCATTTCTCCGATGTCTTCGGTGAGTACGACGCGATCGTCACCCCGTCGGGGTCGTGCGGTGCGATGGTGCGGGAGCTCTATCCGCGGATGGGTGAGCGGGCCCGGGCCGAGGGACGCGGGGACACGCTCGCGACGACGCTGGCGCCGGTGGTGCCGAAGACGTACGAGCTGACGGAGTTCCTGGTGGACGTCCTGGAGGTGACGGACGTGGGCGCCTACTACCCGCACCGGGTGACGTACCACCCGACCTGTCACGGGCTGCGCGCCCTCGGCCTCGGGGACCGGCCCCGGCGGCTGCTCCAGGCCGTGCGGGGGCTTGAGTTGACGGAGTTGCCGGGGGCCGAGGAGTGCTGCGGCTTCGGCGGCACCTTCGCCCTGAAGAACTCCGATGTCTCGGCGGCGATGGGCGCGGACAAGGTGCGCAACGCCGAGTCGACGGGCGCTGAGGTGCTGTGCGCGGCCGACAACTCCTGTCTGATGCACATCGGCGGGACCATGGCCCGGCTGCGGACGGGCATGCGGCCGGTGCACATCGCGGAGATCCTGGCGAGCACGGAGGAGGAACCGGCCGTATGAGCGGGACGTATCTGGGCATGCCGGCCTTTCCCAAGGCGGCGCACGAGGCCGTGCACGATGCGACTCTGCGGGGCAATCTGCGTCACGCCACGCACACCATCCGTGCCAAGCGGGCCAAAGCCGTCGCGGAGGTCTCCGACTGGGCGGCGCTACGCGAGGCGGGCAAGCGGATCAAGGACCACACCCTGCGTCATCTCGACCGGTATCTGGTGCAGTTGGAGGAGTCGGTCACGGCGGCGGGCGGCACCGTCCACTGGGCCGCCGACGCCGACGAGGCGAACCGGATCGTGGCCGATCTGGTCAGGGCGACCGGGGAGTCGGAGGTCGTCAAGGTCAAGTCGATGGCCACGCAGGAGATCGGGCTGAACGAGGCGCTTCTCGAAGAGGGCATTCACGCCTACGAGACCGATCTCGCCGAGCTGATCGTGCAGTTGGGCAAGGACCGGCCCTCGCACATCCTGGTGCCGGCGATCCATCGCAACCGGGGCGAGATCCGCGACATCTTCGAGCGCGAGATGAGTGAGTGGGGGCGCCCCGCACCCGAGGGCCTCACCGACACGCCCGCCGAGCTCGCGGAGGCCGCGCGTCTGCATCTGCGGGAGAAGTTCCTGCGGGCCAAGGTCGGCATCTCCGGCGCCAACTTCATGGTCGCCGAGACCGGCACCCTGCTGGTCGTGGAGTCCGAGGGCAACGGGCGGATGTGCCTGACGCTGCCTCAGACGCTGATCTCGGTCGTCGGCATCGAGAAGATCGTGCCCACGTGGCAGGACCTGGAGGTGTTCCTGCAGACCCTCCCCCGCTCCTCCACCGCCGAGCGCATGAACCCGTACACCACCATGTGGACCGGCACGACGGACGGCGACGGGCCGAGCACCTTCCATCTGGTCCTCCTCGACAACGGCCGCACCGACACGCTCGCCGACGAGGTCGGCCGCCAGGCGCTGCGCTGCATCCGCTGCTCGGCGTGTCTCAACGTGTGCCCGGTGTACGAGCGGGCCGGCGGGCACGCCTACGGCTCGGTCTATCCGGGCCCGATCGGCGCCATCCTCAGCCCGCAGCTGCGGGGCGTGACGAGCGAGATCGACGCCTCGCTGCCGTACGCGTCGTCGCTGTGCGGGGCCTGCTACGAGGTGTGCCCGGTCGCCATCGACATCCCCGAGGTGCTGGTGCATCTGCGGGAGCGGGTCGTGACGGGCGGCGAGGTGACGGTCAAGGGCAACAAGGTGGTGCTGAAGCCCGCCAAGGGGCATGCCGCCGAGCGGGCGGCGATGCGGGCGGCGCGCTGGGCGTTCGGCCGCCCGGGCGCCCTGCGGACCGGCCAGCGGCTCGCCTCGCGCACCCGCCGGCTGCATCCGCGTTCACTGCCCGGACCCGGCAGGGCGTGGAGCGGGACACGGGATCTTCCGGCGGTGCCCGCGGAGCCGTTCCGGGACTGGTGGCAGCGCACGCAGGGCGGAAAGGACGGGGCCAAGTGAGCAGCAGGGAACGGATCCTGGGCCGGGTGCGGCGCGCGCTCGCGGACGTGCCGCGCGAGGAGGCGCCGTACGAGCAGGCGGTGCCGCGCGACTATCTGCGCGAGCACGGGGACCGCGGTGTCGCGCAGAGGGTCGATCTGCTGGCCGAGAACCTCGCCGACTACCGGGCGATCGTGCACCGCTGTACACCCGCCGATCTCGCGGCGACGATCGCCGGGATGCTCGCGGCGCGCGGGGCGAAGACGGTGCTCGTGCCGCCCGGCCTGGACATCGGCTGGCTGGCGACGGCCGACGCCGAGCGGATCGCGGACCGGCCGGAGAGCACCCCGCACGAACTGGACGAGGTCGACAGCGTCGTCACGGCGTGTGCCGTGGCGGTGGCCGAGACCGGCACGATCGTGCTGGACGGCTCCCCCGATCAGGGCCGGCGCCGCATCACGCTCGTCCCGGACCACCACATCTGTGTCGTACGGGTTCCGGAGCAGGTCGTGTCGTCGGTGCCCCAGGCTCTCGAACGCCTCGACCCGGTCCGCCCGTTGACGTGGATCTCCGGTCCGTCGGCGACCAGCGACATCGAGCTGGACCGGGTCGAGGGGGTGCACGGCCCGCGCACCCTTGAGGTGGTGCTGGTGGGTGAGGATCGGGCGAGCGCGGACGTCACCGCGTAGCGGCGGGACGGCGGCCGGTAGGAGGCCACACCGTCCGCGAAGCCCAGGTACTCGATGCCCCCGTTCTGGGCCAGCGGCGTGCGGCCCTCGCGGACCGTCGGCGGATCGGCGGCGGGAATGCGCAGGGCCGCGGTGCTGTTGGCGGGCGCCACGGCCCGGTGGGTCAGCTTCCGGTCGTCCTTGTGCCACTCGCTCACGATCTCGCCGCAGGGCGCGAGATGGGTCCCGCCGACCCGGGTGACCTTGCCGGTCGGGTCGAGGTGGGCCTGAGGAAGAAGTGCCGGAAGCGGAGTTCCAGCGCGCCCGGATGGTGGTGGCGCCGTTGCGCACCCAGTACCGCCGGCCGAGGCAACGCGCCTGGCGGTGCCCCCCGTTCTCCGTCATGGCCGAACCTGTACCGGCAGCGGGCGCCCGGGGAAGTCTTCCAAGGCACCAGCCCTGTCACCGATTTGACGGAGCGGCTGCCGCCGGCCGCGGTCAGGAGTAGACGATCGGGCAGCGGCGTCGTACCGAGTGCTGGGCGGCGCGCAGGTACACCGCCGCGTAGAAGGCCGTGTCGAGGTCGTCGGCCCACCGTCCCGGCCGGGCCGCCGCGGACCGCTTCGCCTCACCGTCCAGGAACCAGCAGGTCAGCTCCAGGTTGTCGGACGTCGCCGGTATCGCGTCGGTCGGCAGCTCCAGCGCCGCCGCGAGCCGCTCGGTGAGGGCGAGGACCTGTGGGGCTGCGGCGACGGTCGTCGTCAGGTCGTAGGCGGACTCGATCGGCAGCTCGATCTCCTCGTCGAGCGGCACCGGCACCAGCACCGTCCAGCCGAGGAGGAGCTCCTCCTCGGCCTTCGACAGGTGCGCCCGGCACAACGCGACGAAGCCGTCCATGGGCGGGACGAGCTTCTCCTCGAAGGCCGTGCCGGAGCCGGGTGCGAAGTCGGTCTCCTCGGGAACACCCGTGTACGGCGGGAGCCCGCGCCTGCCCAACTCCTCGTTCAGCGCGGCGGCGACGTCCCCCCGGCCGTCCTCCTCCTCGCCGAACCACTCCTGCGCGCCGACGCTCACCAGATAGATCCCCATGCGTCGGAAGGTACAGCGCGCCACTGACAACGCCGTCGGTCACCGGGGCCGGCCTCCCGTCGGGGGTGTCGCTGAGTACACCCGGCAAGACGGGTTCTGCGCCCAATGTGCTCCCGTCGCCCTCTCCGTAGCTTCTTCGGCAGGGCACAGGGAGTGCTCGGACGGAGAGTGATGACGATGTTTCGCGCAGGTTCGCGACGCACGCACGACACGGGACCCGCCGCGGAGGCGCTGCGGCTGGTCAAGGTCACCAAGACCTACGGCGCGCAGGACAGTTCCGTGACCGCTCTGGACGGGATCACGCTGGGCCTGGGGCGGGGCACCTTCACCGCGGTGATGGGACCGTCGGGGTCCGGCAAGAGCACCCTGCTGCACTGCGCGGCCGGGCTCGACCGGCCCGACAGCGGCATCGTGCGGGTGGACGGCACCGAGCTGACCGGGGGCGGTGAGGCGGAGCTGACGAAGTTCCGGCGGGGCCGGATCGGGTTCGTGTTCCAGCAGTACAACCTGCTTCAGACGCTGACGGTCGCGCAGAACACGGTGCTGCCGCTGAAGCTCGCCGGGCAGCGCGTCGACCGCGCCCGGGCCAAGGAGGTTCTGACGTCCGTCGGCCTCGGCGACCGGCTCGGGCACCGCCCCGACCAGTTGTCCGGCGGTCAGCGGCAGCGCGTGGCCATCGCCCGCGCGCTGGTGACCGAGCCCCGGGTGGTCTTCGCGGACGAGCCGACGGGCGCCCTGGACACCCGCAGCGCGCGTGACGTGCTGCGGCTGCTCCAGCAGGCGGTACGGGTGCACGGCCGGACCGTGGTGTTGGTGACCCACGACCCGGTCGCCGCCTCCTACGCGGACTCGGTGCTGTTCCTGGCGGACGGCCGGCTGGCCGGCCGGATGGACGGGCCCACCCCGGACGCGGTGGCCGAGCGCCTGGCGCACCTGGGCGACGATGTGGCTCTGGGGGTGTGAGCGATGTTCGTGCTGTCCCTGCGTTCGATCCGGCACCGGCCCGGACGGTTCCTCGCGACGCTGCTGTCCGCGTTCCTGGGCGCGGTCATCATCATGACGTTCAACTCGATGCACGACACGGCGGCGCGGGACGGCGTCGACTCGACCAGCGCGGAGACCCTGTCCACCGCGGCGGGCGTCGTCGGCGGCTACGGCACCCTGCTGGTCTTCTTCGCGGTCGCCTCGACCCTGACGGTCAACGTCCGTCAGCGGGCGGCAGAGTTGGAGCTGCTGCGCTGCTCGGGGGCGACTCCGGCGCAGCTGAAGCGGATGGTCGTGGGTGAGGCCGTGGTCGTGGCCCTGGTCGGTGCGGCGCTGGCGATCGGGCCGGCGATGCTGGGCGGCCGGGCGCTGCTGGACCTGTTCCAGGACAGCGGTCAGGTCGCCGAGTCCGTCCCGCACGCCTTCGGCCCGATCGCGTTGATCTCGGGCATCGACATCACGCTGCTGGCGTCGGCCGGCGCTGCCTTCCTCGCCGTACGGCGGGCGACGCGCGGGCCGGCGAAGCGGGGCGGGGCACGGACGTTCCTCGCCTGTGCGGCGCTCCTCGTGGGGGCGGCGTCGGTCACTTCCACGTTCGCGTTCCCGTCGTCGGACGCGGCCCTGATGGCGCCGCCCGCGTACGGGGCGATCCTGCTGTCGGTGGGCTTCGCACTGCTCGCGCCGCGGCTGCTGGAGGGCGTGCTGAACCGGCTGCCGCTGAGCGGGGCGAGCGGCTGGCTGGCGGTGCGCAATCTGCGGGAGCGGGCCGGTCAGCTGGCCGGGATCCTGATGTCGCTGATCCTGTTCACGGCGGTGGCCACGGCCACGCTCACCATGCAGGCGGTGGAGAGCGACACCGTCGAGGCCCTCGGCATCGCCAAGTCGGTCGACGACAAGACCCTGGAGACCCTGAACTTCACGGTTGTCGGGATCATCGTGGTCTTCGTCTGCGTGATGCTGGTCAACTCGCTTTACGCGGCGACGAGTTACCGCTCGCGGGAGTTCGGGCAGCAGCGGCTCGCGGGGGCGACGCCGGGGCAGGTGCTCGGGACGGTGGGCGTCGAGGGGCTGATCCTGACGGTCACGGGCGTCGTGTTCGGCGCGCTGGCCGCGCTCGCGGGGATCGTCCCGTTCACCGTGGTCCGCTCCGACGAGGTGCTGCCGGGCGAGGTGTACGGCATCGGACTCGCGGTCGTCGGCGTCGCGGCGGCGGTGACGCTGGGGACCGGCCTGGTGACGGCCCGGCGGATGCTGCGCACCCCGGCCGTGGGGGCGGTCGCCGTGGCCTCGTGAGAAGAGGTGGGCGTGCAGGGCGGTCGCTGTGGCCTCGTGAGAAGAGGTGGGCGTGCAGGGCGGTCGCTGCGGCGGCCGCCTCGTCATTTCACGCCGGCGGCGTCCAGCAGCGTGGTCGCCGTCGCGACGGTCAGCCCGTCCAGCGTCTCGACCCGGGCCCCGGACCGTGCGCTGGCCCCGTCGAAGACCAGCATCAGCTGGCGGGCGAGCAGTTCCGCGTCGCGGGCGCCGCCGTCCTCGGCGTGGGTGCGGAAGTAGCCCTTCGTCCAGTCCTTCGCCTCGCGGGCGACCGCGCTCGCGGGGTGTTCCGGATCCTTCAGCTCGACCAGCGCGGCGAGGAAGGGGCAGCCCTGGTAGGCGGGCTCCGTGGACGCCTTCTCCAGCCGCTCGAAGACGTTCAGGATCCGCTCGCGCGGGGTGGCGGCGTCCTGGACGTCCGGCGCCAGCTGGGCCTCGTACTCCGGCATCCGTCGGGCCAGGCTGGCCGCGAGGACCTCGTCCTTGCTCGCGAAGAGCTGGTACATGGACCGCTTCGAGACACCGGCCGTCCGGCACAGCGCCTCGACGCCGATGGAGACGCCGTCCCGGTAGAAGAGCTCGGCCGCCGCGTCGAGCAGCCGGTCCCTGGTGGACGCCTTGTCTGTTGTGGCCATACCGGCGAGGTTACCTCTCCGGAAAGCAAGAGGAAACCGATCGGTCTACCACCTTCCGGTACCGGGAGCCATCGTGGCATCATCGCTGAACAAGCGCTTAGACAGGTGCCCGGTCCGGCCTGTCCGCCATGACGGTCCCGACCGACCCGGCAGTCCTGACCGTTCCGACCGTCGCCGCCGAGCTGGAGGCCCCCGTTGTTCACATCCGTCGACGACGTCTCCGCGCGCCTGGCCGAGACCGGCTATCTCGCCTCGCCCGCGGTCGCCACGACCGTCTTCCTGGCCGACCGTCTCGGCAAGCCGCTCCTGGTGGAGGGCCCGGCCGGAGTCGGCAAGACGGAGCTGGCCAAGGCCGTTGCCCAGGTGGCGCAGGCACAGCTGGTACGGCTCCAGTGCTACGAGGGAGTCGACGAGTCCCGGGCGCTGTACGAGTGGAACCACGCCAAGCAACTGCTGCGCATCAGCGCGGGCCGCGACGAGACCTGGGACGAGACCCGCACGGACATCTTCAGCGAGGAGTTCCTGCTCACCCGGCCACTGCTGACGGCCATCCGGGGCGAGGACCCGAAGGTGCTGCTGATCGACGAGACCGACAAGGCCGACGTCGAGGTGGAGGGCCTGCTCCTGGAGGTGCTCAGCGACTTCCAGGTCACGGTCCCGGAGCTCGGCACCATCACCGCGACCCGCCGCCCCTTCGTCGTGCTCACCTCCAACGCCAGCCGGGAGCTGTCCGAGGCGCTGCGCCGCCGCTGCCTCTTCCTGCACATCGGCTTCCCGGACGAGGAGTTGGAGCGCCGGATCGTACGACTGAAGGTGCCCGGCCTCGACGAGGCGCTGGCCCGCTCGGTCGTGCGCGTCGTCGGCGCGCTGCGGGCGATGGACCTGCGCAAGGTGCCATCGGTCGCGGAGACCATCGACTGGGCGCGCACCCTGCTCGCGCTCGGCGCCGACTCGCTCGACGAGACGGTCGTACAGGCCACCCTCGGCGTTCTGCTCAAGCATCAGGACGACGTCCTCAAGGCGACGGCGAAGCTCGACCTGGACGCCCTGTGACGACCCCGACGGGCGTCGCGGAGCGGTTGACCTCCCTGGTCGGCGCGTTGCGCGCGCACGGCATCCGGATCGGTACCGGCGAGACCGTGGACGCGGCGCAGGCCATCGAGGTGCTCGGCCTCACGGACCGGGAGCTGCTGCGGGAGGGGTTGGCGGCGACGCTGCTGCACGGCACAGGGCAACGGCCGGTGTTCGACCCGGTCTTCGACCTGTACTTCCCGCGCGGTGTCGGCGCGCCGGAGGAGAAGGCCGCGGGACGGGACGATCTGCGGGACCGGCTGGCGGCGGCGCTGGCGGCCGACGACCAGGCCATGATGGGCCGCCTCGCGGTGGAGGCGGTGGACGGTTTCGGTGGCTACGGATCCTCTCCGGAGTCGGACGGCTGGTCGTCGTACCAGGCACTGGAGCGGCTGCGCCCGCAGACCCTGCTGGCCCGGGTGCGCGACGACGTCCGCGGGCGGGGTGCGAGTTCGGGGTTCGCGGACCGGTTGCTGGAGGACGAGATCCGGCGGCGCATCGAGACCTTCCGCCGGCTGGTGGCCGCGGAGGCGCGGCGCCGGGTCGCCGAGCGGCGCGGGCGCGACGAGATCGCCCGGCGGGCGGTGGCCCCGACCGCCGACCGGGTCGACTTCCTGTTCGCCGGGAAGGCCCAACTGGCCGAGCTGCGCAGGGCCGTTCAGCCGCTCGCGCGCAAGCTGGCGACACGGCTCGCGGCACGCCGACGCCGTGCCGCGCGCGGCACGATCGACCTGCGCCGCACCTTGCGCGGATCGCTGTCGACGGGCGGGGTGCCGATGCGGCCGGTGCTGCGCAGACGGCGGCCGGCCCGCCCCGAACTGGTGCTGCTGTGCGATGTGTCGGGGTCGGTCTCCGGCTTCTCGGACTTCACGATGCTGCTGGTGCAGGCGCTGCACGACCAGTTCAGCAAGGTGCGCGTGTTCGCCTTCGTCAACCGGATCGACGAAGTGACGGGGCTGCTGGAGCGCGGCACCGCCGATCCGGAGGGGCTCAGCACCCGGATCGAGGCGGAGGCCGCACTCACGGGCTATCACGGCAGCAGCGACTACGGCATGGCGCTGGGCGAGTTCGCCGAGCGGTACGGCGACGCGGTCGGACCGCGCACGACGGTGTTCGTCCTCGGCGACGCCCGCACGAACATGAGCGACCCGAACCTGCCCGCCGTACGGCAGATCGCCGGCCAGGCACGCCGCGTGTACTGGCTGAACCCGGAGCAGCGCTCCAGCTGGGGCACGGGCGACTCCGCCGCGCCTTCCTACGCCGAGCTGGTCGAGATGCACGAGTGCCGCACCGCCCGGCAGCTCAGCGCGCTCGTGGAGCGGCTGCTGCCGGTCCAGTAGGGCTTGGTCAGGCGGCCAGCTGCGGGTAGAGGGCGGCCGGATCCGCCGACAGGCCGGCCTTCACCTGCCGGGAGATGTCGTCGGCCAGCACCTCGTAGGCGCCCGACGCGATCCCGTCGAGGGCCTGCGCCGCGACGCTCTCGGCCGTGGACTTGGGCGCATCGACATGGGCGGCCATGTCGGTGTCGACGTATCCGACGTGCAGCCCGGTGACCTCGATGCCGCGCGGCCTCAGATCCAGGCGCAGCGAGTTGGTCTGCGACCAGAAGGCGGCCTTGGAGGCGCTGTAGGAGCCGGCGATGCCGACCCACGACAGCACGGAGTGGACGTTGAGGATGTGGCCGCCGCCGTTGCCTTCGATGACGGGGACAAAGGCCCTGGTGACCAGGAGCGGTCCGTAGAAGTTGGTCTCGAACTCGCGCCGGACGTCGTCGACCGGCGAGTCGAGGAAGTTCGCGTTGACCGAGGCACCCGCGTTGTTGATCAGCAGGGTGACGTCCTGGGCCTGCTCGGCGGCGGCCGCCACGGACGCCGGGTCGGTGACCTCCAGGGCCAGCGGCACGGCGTCCGGGTGGGTGACGGTGTGCGGGTCGCGGGCGGTGGCGTACACCTTCTTCGCGCCCCGCTCGTACAAGGCGGCGACCAGGGCGCGGCCGATGCCGCGGCTGCCGCCGGTGACCAGGGCCACGGAACCTTCGATGGTGGTCATGAGGGTCTCCTCGTCATGCTCAGCACTTGTCCAGAGATTGGAAACCGATCGGTTTCCTTGCCTCGGAAGCGTAAACCGATCGGTTTCCTCAGGGCAAGGGGAGGGCTCGACCCCGGAGAAAATCAGGGTCCGCCCCTGATGGCCGGCGCGGTCCGGCATCCATACGCTCGACAGGAGTGGAGGGGGATCCCATGAAGGCAGTGATTCAGGATCGGTACGGCTCGGCGGACGTCCTGGAGTTCAGGGACGTCGACAGGCCGGTGCCGACGGCGGACGAGGTGCTGGTGCGGGTGCACGCTGCCTCGGTCAACGCGTACGACTGGCACCTCATGCACGGCGACCCGGTGATCGGTCGCACCATGATGGGGTTCCGCAGGCCCAAGGCGCCCGTGCGGGGGCGGGACTTCGCGGGTGTGGTGGAGGCGGTGGGCTCCGGTGTCACGGAGTTGAAGCCCGGAGACGAGGTGTACGGCGAGGCCGACGGCGCGTTCGCGGAGTACGTGTGCGCCCGGGCCGACGAGGTGGGTCCGAAGCCGGCCGATCTCACCTTCGAGCAGGCGGCGGCGATACCACTGGCGGGCAACACCGCCCTGATCGGCCTGCGTGACGTCGCCCGGGTGCAGCCGGGGCAGACGCTGCTGGTGAACGGGGCGTCGGGCGGCGTGGGCACGTTCGCCGTGCAGCTCGGCAAGGCGTACGGCGCCGAGGTGACGGCCGTGTGCAGCACCCGCAACGTCGACATGGTGCGCTCACTCGGCGCCGACCGGGTCGTCGACTACACCCAGGAGGACTTCACCCGGGGCGAGGCGCGCTACGACGTGGTGCTGGACCTGGTCGGCAACCACTCGCTCGGGGAGTTCCGGCGCGTGCTCAACCCCGTCGGGACGCTCGTCCTGTCCGGCGGCGGGGTGTACGAGGGCGGCAGCGTCGTCGGACCGATGGGGCTGTTCATCAAGCGCCGACTGGTGGCTCCGTTCGCACGGAACCACCAGCTGCTGGAGATCGCCGCTCGGCAGAGCAGGGCGAACCTCGACGCGCTGCGGGAGCTGGCCGAGTCCGGGAAGATCGCTCCAGTCGTCGAGCGGACGTATCCGCTGAGCGAGGCGGCCGAGGCCATCCGTTACCTGGAGGTGGAGCACGCGCGCGCCAAGGTCGTCGTCACCGTGTGACGTGCCGGCGTGGAGCCGACGGGTGCTTTTCGTGCAGGTCGGCGGTTACTTCTTCGCGAACTCCCGTGCCGTCTGCCCCTGGAAGTCGTAGGTCACGACCTGCTCGTCGCCCACCACCCAGGCGTCGTGCCCGGGGGTGCAGACAAAGACGTCGCCGGGGCCGACGTCGGTCTCGGTGCCGTCGTCCATGAGGATGTGGAGGTGGCCCTGGAGGATGTAGCCGTTGTGGTGCATCTGGCAGGTCTTGGTGCCCGCCAGCGGGGCCACGGACTCCGTCCAGCGCCAGCCGGGCTCGAACGTCGCCACGGCGAAATCGAGGTCCGGCATGTGGACGGCTTCGAGGTGGCCGCGGGGGAAATCACGCCGCTCGTCGGGCTTGCCGAGCGTCTTCACTTCCAACATGACGCGCTCCCTTCCGGCCGTGATTCACCGCGGCCGGTGCCGGTCTCCCCGGCGGCCCTGGACACCGCCGTCGGCGGCCGGCCTCCTTCCCCTCAATCGTCCGCCTGTCCACCCGGGGCCGCCAACCGGGGGACGGCCCGCTCGCCGGCGGGGGAACGCCGGCTCAGGCCCGGTTCCCGCAGAGCTCGGCGAAGCGTGCGGCGTCGACGTTCCCGCCGGAGACGATCATGCCGACCCGGCGCGGCAGTGCCCCCGCCCGGCCGGTGAGCAGGGCGGCGAGCGGGGTGGCGCCGCTCGGCTCGACGACGATCTTCAGACGCTCGAAGGCGAACCGCATCGCGTCCCGGATCTCGTCGTCGGCGACCAGCGCGATCTCGTCGACGAGCCGCCGGTTCACGGAGAAGGTCAGCTCCCCGGGAATGTGCAGGGCCTGCCCGTCGGCGATGGTGTGCGGCACCGGGATGCTGATGCGCCGCCCCGCCTCCAGGGAGCGCTTGGTGTCGTCACCGGCCTCCGGTTCCACACCGATCATCCGGATGTCCGGGTGCAGTCCCTTGGCGACGGTGGCGCTGCCGGCCATGAGCCCGCCCCCTCCGACCGGCGTCAGCAGGGCGCCCAGCTCCCCTGCCTCCTCCAGGAGTTCCAGAGCCGCGGTGCCCTGGCCGGCCATGACGTGCGGGTGCTCGTACGGCGGGATCAGCGCGAGGCCCCGCTCGGCGGCCAGGGCCTCGGCGATCGCGACCCGGTCGCCGGTGTAGCGGTCGTACGTGACGATCTCGGCGCCGTAGCCCTCGGTCGCCGCGCGCTTCGACGGCGGGGCGTCCTCCGGCATGACGATGACCGCCGTGGTGCCGAGTTCCCGGGCGGCCAGGGCGACGGCCTGGGCGTGATTGCCGGACGAGTAGGCGGCGATGCCACGGCCGAGCTGCTCGGGGGTCAGCCGCGAGGCGGCGTTGTAGGCGCCGCGGAACTTGAAGGCGCCGACCCGCTGGAAGTTCTCGCACTTGAGGAAGACCTCGGCGCCGACCAGTTCGTCGAGCGTGCGCGAGCGCAGCACGGGGGTGCGATGGGCGACGACCTTGAGCCGCGCGGCGGCATCACGGACGTCGTCGAGGGTGACCGGCGGGGTGGTGGTCGTCACGCGTGTCCTCCAGGGTGTCTTGGTGATGACAGCTCGGTCTGCTGCGGCCAGGTCCGACGTAGCCGGGTTCGACATGGCCGGGGCCGACGCGGCTGGGTCCTACGCGACCGAGCAGGCCGTGGTCACGTCCGTCACGCTTCGGTCCGTCGCGCTTCGGTCCATCACGCTTCGGTCCATCACGGCTCGGTCCATCACGCTTCTGTCCGTCACGGCTCGGTCCGTCGCGCTTCGGTCCGTCACGGTGCGGTCCGCCGCAGCTCGCCCGCCACCGCTCGCTCCGCCGCGGATCCCGCGTCTTCGACGGTCCCGCCCTGGTCCGCCGCCGCCCCGCCCTCCGCCCGCGCCTGCGACAGATAGCTGTAAGCGGACGCACGGGAGATCCCGAGCCGCCCCGCGACCTGCTCGATCGCGCGCCGGACGGCGAACACGCCCCGCTCGTCGAGACCGCGGAACAGCTCCAGGCGCTGGGCGCGGTCGAGTCCGGCCCAGCTGCCGTTCTGCCGGAGTTGATGGGCGTCGAGGATGGCGTCCACGACGGAGTCGATGTCGTTGCCGAAGGTGGTGACCGGCACGTCGGCGGGGGCGGCGCCGATGCCGGCGAGGGCGCCGAGCAGGGCGTGGGCGTCGTTCACCGCGGTGACGTCGAGGTTGACGCAGAGGGCGCCGAACACCGTGCCCGTCGAGTCGCGCAGCACCATCGTGGAAGCCTTGACCAGCTTGCCGCCGCGGGTACGGGTGACGTAGTTCAGCTCGTCGCCCGCCCCCTCGCCGCGCGCGACGATCCGCATGCCGATCTCGCTCATCGCGCCGCCCACGGCCCGCCCGGTCACCGCCCCGGCCACGGCGACCACGGACTTCTCCGGCCGCCGGTAGTCGTGCAGGACGACCTCGCACATCGGCCCGAACGTCGCCGCGAGCCCGTCGGCAACCGGCCCCAGCGCGGCGACGATCGCGTCCCGCTCCGCCTCCAGTGCCTCATCGGCCGCCATCGCCCACACCTCGCTCCGCCCGCACTCGGCACCACACGCACCGAGTGACCACTCACTAGACTACACGTCCAATTGCTGTACTCCCAGTCCAAATCGAATCCGATCCCCGGCACGCCACACCCTGCTGGTCGTGCTGGAGAACGGCCTCGACGCCGACACCCAGCAGGTCACCGGCGCCCCCCGGGCCCGGGCCCGCAAGGCCGTCGAGCACCTGACGGGCCTCGGTCACCGTACGGTGTGGCACATCGCGGGCCCGACCGGCTGAACCTCGGCCGGCCACCGGCTGGGCAGTCGGCAGGCCGGTCTGGAGGCCGTCGGCGCGGAGGTGCCGACCCCGCTGATCGGCGACCGGAGTGCCGACCCGGGCTGTGAGCCGGGCCGGGATCCGGCCCCGCTCCCGGACGTCACAGCCGTGTTCGCCGCCAGCGACCAGATGACCCTCGGCCCACTGCACGCCCTCCACGAAGCCGGCCGCTCCGTTCCCGGCGACATCAGTGTCGTGGGCTACGACGACATCCCCCGGGCCGCCGCGCACTCCCTTCCCCCGCCGACCACCGTGCGGACGGACTTCGCCGAGATCGGCACGCGCTCGCTGCGGCTGCTGCTGGACCGGCTCGACAGCACCGAGAAACCGTCCCTGCCCCGCACACCGGGCCCGGTCGACCTGGTGATCCGCGCCGGCAGCGGCGCACCTCCCGCTCGTTGGCGGCTCGCCCCCGGTCGGGTCCGGCAGTCGCGTGCGCAGTCATCACGCCGTCAGGATGGCTCCGAGGCGCGTCCAGTGTCAGCCGGTTCCCTCCGCAGCCGCCCGGTCCCAGGCGGCGTCTCGCAAGAGGCGCAGCCCGTTCAGGCCGACGAGGACCGTGGAACCCTCGTGGCCCGCGACGCCGAGCGGCAGCGGCAGCGTGCCGACCAGGTCCCAGATGACGAGGCCGGCGATGAACACCCCGGCGATGACGAGGTTCTGCACGACGAGTTCGCGGGCGCGGCGGGACAGGGCGACGGTGGCGGGTACAGCGGCGAGTTCGTCACGCACGATCACCGCGTCGGCGGTCTCCAGGGCAAGGTCGGAGCCGGCTCGGCCCATGGCGACGCCGATGTGCGCGGCGGCCAGCGCGGGCGCGTCGTTGACGCCGTCCCCCACGACCATCACCCGGCGCCCCGCGCCCTCCAATTCCCGTACCGCACCCACCTTGTCCTGCGGCAGAAGCCCGGCCCGCACGTCCTCGACACCGGCCTCGGCGGCCAGGCGGGCAGCGGCGCGGGGGTTGTCGCCGGTGAGGAGGATCGGGGCGGTGCCGGTGAGGACGGTCAGAGCGGCGACCGTGGCGGCCGCGCCGGGACGCAGCCGGTCGGCGATGCCGAGCACACCGGCCGGGGTTCCGTCGACGACCACGAGGACGGCGGTACGGCCGGACTCCTCCAGTTCCCGGGCCAGTGCCGCGACCGCGCCGTCGCTGTCGCTGTCGCTGTCGGCCGCACACTCGGCCTCGGCCTCGGCGAGCAGCCGCGCAGGTGCGCCCACCTCGACCGTACGGCCCCGGACGACGGCCCGTACGCCGATCCCGGGCGCGGACGTGAAGTCCTCGGCGGCCGGCAGGTCGAGGCCGCGCTCACGCGCCGCGTCCACCACCGCGCGGGCCAGCGGATGCTCGCTGGGGTGCTCGGCCGATGCGGCGAGCGTCAGCAACTCGTTCTCGTCCAGACCGCATTCGCTCAACGGCCGTACGCCGACGACCCGCGGCGTCCCCTCCGTGAGCGTCAGCAACTCGTCCTCGTCCAGACCACGTTCGCGCAACGGCCGTACATCGACGACCCGCGGCGTCCCCTCCGTGAGAGTGCCGGTCTTGTCCAGAGCCACGGCGTCGATCTGGCCGAGGCGCTCCATCACCAGGGCCGACTTCACCAGCACACCGTGCCGGCCGGCGTTGGCGACGGCCGAGAGCAGGGGCGGCATGGTGGCCAGGACCACGGCGCACGGCGAGGCCACGATCATGAAGGTCATCGCGCGCAACAGCGCCTCGGAGAACGCCTCGCCGAACGCGAGCGGCACGCCGAACACGGCGAGCGTCGCGGCCACCATGCCCAGCGAGTAACGCTGTTCGACCTTCTCGATGAACAACTGCGTGGGCGCCTTGGTCTGCGACGCCTCCTCCACCATCCGTACGATGCGGGCGATCACGGAGTCGGAGGCGTCCCGCTCGACCCGGACGCGCAGCGCGCCGGTGCCGTTGAGGGTGCCCGCGAAGACCTCGTCGCCCGGCCCCTTCGCCGCCGGGAGCGGCTCGCCGGTGATGCTCGCCTGATCCACCTCGCCGGCTCCGTCCAGCACCCGTCCGTCGGCTCCGACGCGCTCGCCGGGCCGTACGAGGACGGTGTCGCCGACCGCCAACTCGGCGACGGGGACGGACTGTTCGGTTCCGTCGGCGGTGATACGCGTGGCCGTGGCGGGCGCCAGGTCCAGCAGGCCGCGCACCGAGTCGGCGGTGCGGGCGGTGGCGAACGCCTCCAGCGCGCCCGAGGTCGCGAAGATGACGATCAGCAGCGCGCCGTCCATCACCTGCCCGATCGATGCGGCGCCGAGGGCGGCGACGACCATCAGCAGATCGACGTCGAGCGTCCTGTCCTTGAGCGCCTTGAGCCCCTCCCAGCCCGGCTCCCAGCCACCGGTGGCGTACGACAACGCGTACAGCGGAACCCAGATCCAGGCGGGCGCTCCGGCGAGCTGGAGGGGCAGCGCGAGCAGGAACAGCGCGGTGGCCGCGCCGGCCCAGCGGACCTCCGGCAGGGCGAGCAGCCGGGTGCGCCGCCTGGGGACGGCTCCGGCGCGCGCGGGAGCGGCGGAGTCGGCCGCGGGTGGAGTGAGCGTGACAGTCATGCCCCCACAATAGAGGAATACATGAAGACTCATTCATGCCTTCATGTCAGCCCTTCATGCCAGCCCTTCACGTCAGCCCTTCCCATCGACGCCGCCGGTCCGGGCCCGCTTGCGGCCGGCACGTCCGCACAGGAGATAGATCCCGAACGAGAGCGTGGTGACGTACGGGCTGATGGGGATGCTGCCGCCGAGGGCCAGCAGGATGCCGCCCTCGATGGAGGCCACCGCGAACACCACACTCAGGACGGGAAGCAGCACCGGCGAGGCCGTGACCCTGGCCGCGGCCGCCGCGGGTGTGACGACGAGGGTGAGGACCAGCAGGGCGCCGACGACCTGGACGGACAGTGCGACCGCGAGGCCCAGCACGATCATGAAGGCGAAGGACAGCCCGCGCACGGGCACACCGCGCGCCTCGGCCACCTCCGCGTCGGCACTCGCGAAGACGAGCGGCCGCCACATCACCGCGAGCGCGACCAGCACCACCGCCGACGTGCCGAGCAGCCAGGACAGCTGCGGGGTGTCGACAGCGACGATCTGCCCGGTCAGCAGACCGAACTTGTTCGCCGCGCGGCCCTTGTACAGCGCGAGGAACAGCACGCCCAGCCCGAGGCCGAACGGCATGATGACGCCGATCACCGAGTTGCGGTCCCGGGCCCGCGCCCCGAGCAGCCCGATGGCCCCCGCCGCCATGAGCGAGCCGACGATCGACCCGGCCACGACGTTCACACCCAGCAGAAGCGCGGCCGAGGCACCGGCGAACGACAGCTCGCTGATCCCGTGCACCGCGAACGGCAGGTCCCGCATGATCACGAACACGCCCACCAGCCCGCCCACGAGGCCGAGCGCGGCCCCGGCGACGAGGGAGTTGTGGACGAGGGCGAGCAGTTCGCCGTAGTGGTCGAAGACGAGGATCTGCTGCCAGGTCCCCTGGGCGAGGGTCATGGCCCTGCTCCGTCGGGCAGTTGGGAATGGTGTGCCGACTCGTCGGGTACGCCCACGACCACCACGCGGTCGCGGACGCGTACGACGTCGACCTGGGTGCCGTACAGCCGCGACAGCGCCTCGGAGGTGAGGACCTCGTCGGGCGCGCCGATGCGATGGCCACCGCGGGCGAGGTACAGCACACGGTCCACGAGGCCCAGCACGGGGTTGATCTCGTGGGTCACGAAGACCACCGCCGTGCCGTGGGAGCGGCGCCGGGCGTCGACCAGTTCCGTGACCGCCCGCTGGTGGTGCAGGTCGAGGGAGAGCAGCGGTTCGTCGCAGAGCAGGACACGCGGATCGGTCGCGAGGGCCTGCCCGATGCGCACGCGTTGCCGTTCGCCGCCGGAGAGCCGGGCGAGGGGGACGTCGGCGTACGCCGTGGCCCCGACCGAGGCGAGGACGTCGTCCACGCGGCGGCGTACTTCGCTCGTAGGCGGCCGCGGTCCGAAGCGGTGCCCGTCGACGCCGAGGCGGACGAGGTCCCGGGCGCGCAGCATCGCCTGCGCGGAGAGGGTCGACTGCTGGGGTACGTAGCCGATGTGCCGACCGCCGCGGCCGGGCGGACCGCCCAGCACCGTGAGCGTGCCGGCGGACAGCCGCCGCTGCCCGAGCAGTGCGCGGACGAAGCTGGTCTTGCCGGCCCCGTTGGGCCCGAGCACGGCCAGGAACTCGCCCGGCCCCACGTCCAGATCGAGGTCCCGCCACACCACACGCTCGCCGTACGACAGGGCCGCTCGTCGCAGGCCGATCAGAGCGTCGTCCGCGCCGGGGTGGGACACGCCGGGGATTGTCACTTGGTCAGCGCGCTCGCGAGCGCGTCCACGTTGGCGGTCATCCAGGCGAGGTAGTCCTTGCCCTTGGGGAGGGTCTCGGTCACGGGTACGACCGGGATGCCGGCGGCCTCGGCCGCGCGCTGCGCCTTCTCGGTCTGCGGGCCGGAGGTCTGCTCGTTGTAGACCAGCGCCCTGACCTTCCTGCCGCTGAACAGCGCCAGGGTGTTCCGCAGGGTCCTCGGGGAGACGTCGTCGCCTTCCTCGATCGCCTCGCTGAACTCCTCGGGAGTGGCGTTCCTCAGCCCACAGGCCTCGATCATGTAGAGCGGAACGGGCTCGGTGATCGCCACGGCCTCGCCGCCGTGCCCGGCCTTGATCCGGGCCTCTTTCCGCTCCAGCGGCCGGAGCAGGCGCAGGAAGTCCTTCGCGTTCTCGGTGAAGGTCGCGGAGCCGGCCGGGTCGGCCTTGCCCAGTGCGGCGGCGATGCGGTCGGCGAGTTCGGCGACGGTCGGGAAGTCGTACCAGACATGCTCGTTGAGCTCCCCGACCTTCGGGGCGGTCTTCCCGGACACCTCGACGGCGTTGATCACCTCGGGGGAAGAGCCGGAACTCCTCAGCATGCGGTCGACGAAGTCGTCGTAGCCACCGCCGTTCTCGATGACGACCTCGGCCCTGGACAGCGCCAGTTGGTTGCGGGCGTCGGCCTCGTAGGAGTGAGGGTCCTGGTCGGGATCGCTGATGAGCGAGGTGACCTGGACCTTGGTGCCGCCTATTCGCCGGGCCAGGTCCCCGTAGACGTTCGTCGAGGCCACGACGGTGACGGCGGAGGCCGCGGCGGGACTGTGCGCTCCGGCGGTGCCCGAGGAGCCGGCGCAGCCCGTGAGGAGGGTCATGCAGGTGCCGGTCAGCAGGGCCGCGGACAGACGGGGTCGGGGCGTGGGCATGGATACCTCCGAGCAGGGCGAATGATCCGCCGAGCCCGATTCGTCCCGGCAGCGGCTCCACACTAAATGAAAATGGATGTCAAAACCGCTCTATGAGCCTCTCCCGGACCAGCCCTTACCGAGAGCTCACCTTCGCCGCGGTCAGGGGGCGGGGACCTCGTCCAGGAGCTGGGGACCGTTGTTGCTGACGCTGTTCACCGCGGGCGAGACGGGGCGGGCGTCCAGTTGGCCGTCGGCAGGCGTGGTGAGCAGGGCACGCAGGTCGTCGGTGGACCGGTGCCGGGGGTCGAGCCAGGCGTCGTAGTGATCAGGGGTGAGGGCGAGCGGCATCCGGGGGTGGATGCGGCCGGCCGCGTCGGTGGCCTCGGTGGTGATGATGGTGCAGGTCAGCAGCCAGGCGGCGGGGTCGTCGCCGTCCTTGACGGCCGGGTCGCGCCAGAACTCGTACAGACCGGCGAGGGCCAGGACCTGCCCGTCCTCGGGGTGGATGAAGTAGGGCTGCTTGCGGACCTTGCCGGACTTGGCGTCCTTGACCTGGTCCCACTCGTAGAAGCCGTCGGCCGGGAGCAGGCAGCGGCGTTTGACGAACGCTCGGCGGAAGGCGGGCTTCTCGTGCACGGTCTCCACGCGCGCGTTGATCAGCCTCGCGCCGATCTTCACGTCCTTCGCCCAGGAGGGCACCAGGCCCCAGCGGAGCGGCCGCAGCCGGCGCAGGGCCGGGGTGTCCTCGTCGGCGCCACGCGGAGGGCGCTCCAGGACCGCCCATACTTCGTCGGTCGGGGCCACGTTCCAGCTCGGCGCGAGGGTCTCCTCGGGGTGCCACTCGGTGACCTCGAACAGCTGGACCAGGTCCTGGGGGCTGCGGGTGGAGGCATAGCGGCCGCACATAGGGCCACTGTGCCACGGCGGGGGGGGTGTGGGTCCTGGTGAGGTGGTCGGGGGTGTGGCGCGGCGGCTCGGGCCGGAGGAGGTGTGTCATGCGGCGGCTCGGGCCGTCCGGCTCAGAGGTCCAGCCCACCCCGCTTCACGAGCCGGTCGGCGATGATGTTGCGCCGGATCTCGTTGGTGCCCTCTGCGACGATCACCAGCGGCGCGTCCCGGAAGCAGCGCTCGACGTCGAACTCGGTCGAGTAGCCGTAGCCGCCGTGGATGCGGACGGCGTCGAGGGCGGTCTGCATGGCCGCCTCGGAGGCGAAGGGCTTCGCCATGCCGGCCTCCATGTCCGCCCGGTGTCCGGCCTCCGCGCGACGGGCGGCGCAGAGGGTGAGCCGGCGTGCGGGGGTGAGCGAGGTCGCCATGTCGGCGACGTGGTTGCCGATGGACCGGTGCTGCCAGATCGGCTTGCCGAAGGACACGCGTTCCTGTGCGTGGGCGAGCGCGTCCTCCAGGGCGGCCCGGCCCACCCCGAGGGCGCGGGCGGCGACTTGGAGGCGGCCGGTCTCCAGACCCTGCGTCATCTGGGCGAAGCCCTGCCCCTCCGCTCCCCCGACAGTGCGTCGGCGCCGAGCCGGGAGCGGGTGCGTGAGGCGCCCGCTCCGCTCGGCCGGCGGCGGCGGTCACGGGGTCAGTCCTCGGGTGTGGTGCGGGTGTCCTCCTCGTCCGCCGTCTCCTGGACGGGTTCCGCCCCCGGCGGCGTCGTGAACAGCGCGCACAGCGCGGTCGCCGCGACGAGTACGGCGGCCGCGACCAGGAAGGTGACGTGCATGGCGTGGGTGAAGCTCGTCGCGAAGGCTTCGTCGCCCAGGCGTCGGAAGAGGTCGGCCTCACTCGCACCGAGACCCGAAGGAACGGCGGGCGGGCTGAAGTTCCCGGCGCCGTCGGCTGCGGCCAGGAACTCGTCGCGCAGTTCCGAGGGCAGTTGGGCGGCCCGCGCCTGGGCCTCCTCGGGGAGATCGGCGTTGATACGGGCGGACAGCAGGGCACCCAGTACGGCGGTGCCGAGGACGCCGCCGACCTGGCGGGTCGTGTTGGACACGCCCGAGGCGGCGCCGGCCGACCGGGGGTTCACGCCGTCCATGGTGGCCTGTTGCAGCGGGGCGAAGGTGGCGCCACCGGCGATGCCGATGACGATCAGTCCGGGCAGCAGGCTCCAGGCACCACTGTGCGCGTCGGTGGAGGCGACCAGGACGAGCAGTCCGACGGTGAGCATGGCGAGGCCGGCCATGAGGACGTACTTGCCGCCGAACTTGTCGGACAGCCGGCCTGCGTAGGTGGAGCCGAGCGCGGTCAGGATCGCGTTGGGCAGCATGACCGCGGCGGTCTCCAGCGCGCTGTGGCCGCGGGCCGTCTGGAGATAGAGCACCAGGACGAGGGCGATGGCGATCATCCCGAGCTGGAAGACGAAGCCGACTCCGTTGCCGACCGAGAAGTTGCGGGCGCGGAAAAGGGCGAGCGGCATGAGGGAGTCGGTCCTGCGGCGGTGCTGCCACAGGACGAACAGCACGAGCAGCACGACTCCGGCGATGATGACGGACGCGATGCTGATCGGGCCGGTGATGGTTCCCCAGTCGTAGCGCTCGCCCTCGATGAGGCCGAAGACGATGCCGGTGAGGCCGGCGGTGGCCAGGGCGACGCCGGTGAAGTCGAGGCGGTTGCTGCGGCCGGGCCGCATGACCGGGACGTACCGCACGGCCAGCAGGGCGGTGACGACGCCGATCGGCACGTTGATGAAGAAGATCCAGCGCCAGCTGAGATGGGCCAGGAGGAAACCGCCGACGACCGGGCCGACGACGGGCGCGAAGCCGACGATCGCTCCGAAGAGGCCGAACGCCCGGCCGCGCAGCCGGGGCGGGAAGATCGTCAGGATCGACGAGATCACCTGTGGGAACAGCAGCGCCCCGCCCAGCCCTTGCAGCACACGCGCGGCGAGCAGCCGGTCGGGCGACTCGGACAGCCCGCACAGTGCCGAGGCCACGGTGAAGAGCGTGATGCCGATCAGGAACAGCCGCCGATACCCGTGGGTGTCGCCGAGACGCCCGGTGGTGATCAGCAGTACCGAGAACACCAGCATGTAGCCGTCGATGATCCACAGCACCTGGTCGTAGGACGCGTCCAGGCCGTCGATCAATGTCGGGACGGCGATGTTGACGATGCTTCCGTCGAGCAGCGCCATGAAGAAGCCGACGCACATGATGGCGAGGATCAACCACGGCCGCTGCGTGACCGGGGCTTGGGCCGTCTTGACTTCCGTCACTCCGATGACCTCCATGAACTCGGAGCACCGGCCGTGGCTTCGGGGACGTGGCGCAGTACCGTTCGCCCGCACTCGACGAGCTGGAGCGGAACGCCGGTCTCACGCGTCGCAGAGCCCGAAAACCGTTGGCCGAAGGGAAATCCCGCGCGGCGGCGGCACGTGGGGAGCCACCACCGGAACAGGGACATCCCTTGGTGTGAGGTGACTCCCACCTTCTCCACGGTCATCGGGACCCGAAGAAGCTGGTTGGCGAGGCATGAGCCCAACGGTGAGAAGCCGGACGGGACTTTAGCAACGGCAGCGAGAACCGAGCAACGAGGCCGGTGAGAGTTCCGGCCTCGTCACGGGGTGCGCGACACCTGACGTGTCAGGGACGTTCACGTCATCTGCGGCACGATCGCCACCGGGCAGTGCGCGTGGTGCAGCAAGGTGTGGCCGACGCGGCCGAGTTGCAGGCCGAAATGGCCGTGCCGGTGACGCGCTCCGATGACGACGAGGTCGGCGTCGGCCGAGCGGTCCACGAGGATCCGGCGGGCCGGGCCCTCGACGGTGGTACGGCGCACCCGGACGCCGGGGTGTTCGGCCACGGCCTCGCCCAGCAGTTCGTCGAGCCGGGCCGCCGCCCGCTCCTCCGGCTCGTGCGCGCGATCCTCGGTGAACGCGGACGCGCCCTCCGACGCGGGCCGGCGCCAGGCACGTACGGCGTCCACGGCGCAGCCGCGTTCCTCGGCCTCGCGGAGAGCGAAGTGCACGGCCTGCACGCCGGTGGCCAGGTCCCCGGCACCGAACAGGATCTGCTCGTGCAGGCCGACCAGTCCTGTCTCGTCGCCCCGGACCACGATCACCGGGCAGTGCGCGCGGGCGGCGACGCCCAGGCTCACCGATCCGAGGAGCAGTCCCTTCAGCTCACCGCGCCCGCGCTCGCCCGTCACCAGGGCGAAGGCGTTGTTGCCCTCGCACAGGAGGGCGTCGACCGGGTCCGCGGGGACGATGCCGGTCGTCACCGGCACCTCCGGCTGGCGCAGTGCGGCGCGTTCGGCGGCCGACGCCACGATGTGCTCGGCCAGCACGCGCTCCGAGGGGCGTTCACGTCCGGTCGACGGTACGGCGCCCTCGTAGCGCTCCCACAGGGAGGCGTACACCAGCCCCAGCGGCCGGTCACCGCGGGCGGCTTCGTCCACCGCCCAGTCGACGGCCAGCAGGCTCGCGTCCGATCCGTCGACGCCGACGACCAGGGGGAGTGTCATCGTCCTCACCACCTCTTGCCGGGTCGCCCTGTCGGACGATCCGGGCTCTCATCCCACCGTCACACCCGGCGGGGGCGGCCACGAGAGGCGGACGGGGCACAGGGGAAGGACGTTCGGCCCATCCCCTGTGCCCCGGCGGCCGGGACCGTCCCGGCCGGGGGTCCGCTCGGCGGCCTCCACGATGCCGTGCAGGGCCTGTTCCAGGTCCAGCTCACGGCCGCCGGAGAGCCGCCTCCAGCAGGCTGTGCACCCGGTCGCGTCTGCCGCGGGCCGCGTCGAGCCGGGCCTGGAACTCCTCCCGCAGCTCGTCCGGCCTCAGCTGCGGCAGCCGTATGCGGGCCGCCCGCGCCTCCTCGGGGATTCCCGCCTGCGTCTCCTTCCGGTCCCGCGGGCGGGTGGACACCGGCCGCTCCGCACACCGGTCACGCTGCCGGCCCCGGCCCCGGCGCGCGGCGATGCGGAATCCCGCCGGTCGGCGAGGGCGCGAACCCGGCCGGGATGACACGGCTGGGCCGTCCGGACCGTGATCGGGGCCCATCGGCCCTGGCACCCGTCGGTGACACGAGAGAGGGTGGAGGAAGGAGCGGCACCGATCCCCCGCGGTGTCGCTCCGTGCCAGTCCCGCTCCTGAAGAACCGCTCGTCGGCTCCTGAAGCACCGCTCGGGCGCCACCAGCCCCCCACCGGCGACGCCCGACCCGGCGCCCTCCGGCCGTCAGACGCCGCTCAGTGCCATCCGACCGTCAGGCGCCGCTCAGTGCCATCCGACCGTCAGGCGCCGCTCACGGGGACGACCTCCTGGTGCCGCTCCTCCCCCAGCACGACCTTCAGGGCGCCCGTGTCGGCGGCGCGGCCGAAGACGTCGTACGCCTCCTCCATGAGGTCCAGCGGGAAGGTGTGGGTGACCAGCTCGGAGGTGGGCAGCCGGCCGGCGGCCGTCATCCGCAGGAGGGTCGGGGTGGAGTACGTGTCGACCAGTCCGGTCGTGATGGTGATGTTCTTGATCCACAGCTCTTCGAGGTGCAGGGTCGCGGGCACGCCGTGCACGCCGACGTTGGCGACATGTCCGCCGGGCCGGACCATCCTGGTGCACAGCTCGAAGGTCTCCGGCACGCCGACCGCCTCGATGACGACGTCCGCGCCGAGCCCGTCGGTGAGGTCGGTGACCAGCTGTTCCGGTGCCTCCCGGGCGTCGGCCACCGCGTCGGCGCCGAGCTGCCGGGCGGCCTCCAGGCGGGCGGGGGCCAGGTCCACGGCGACTATCCGTTCGGGCGAGAACAGCCGGGCCGTGGCGACGGCCGCCAGTCCGATCGGGCCCGCGCCGACCACGACGACGGTGTCGCCGGGCCGGACGTTTCCGTTGAGGACGCCCACCTCGTAGGAGGTCGGCAGGATGTCTGCCAGCAGGACGGCGTCCTTGCTGTCCATGGCGCCCGGCAGCGGGTGCACGGACAGGTCGGCGTACGGCACCCGGACGTACTCGGCCTGCGTGCCGTCGATCAGATGGCCGAGGATCCAGCCGCCACCGCCCCGGCACTGGCCGTACGCCCCCTGGCGGCAGTAGGAGCAGCGCCCGCACGAGGTGATGCAGGAGACCAGGACCCGGTCCCCCGGCCGCACGGTCCGTACGTCGCTGCCGACCTCGACGATCTCGCCGACCGCCTCGTGGCCGAGGACGGTGCCGGGCTGCACCTCGGGCACGTCGCCCTTGAGGATGTGCAGGTCCGTGCCGCAGATGGTGACCGCTCCGACGCGCACGATCGCGTCGGTGGGCTCCTTGACGGCCGGGTCCGGGACCTCTTCCCAGGCGGACTCTCCGGCGCCGTGGAACACGTAGCCTTTCATGACGCTCCTCACCCCACTCGACGTGTCGCGGAGCGCGGGCCCGGCGGTGGGGTCTCGCAGGCGGTTCGCGCCCGTCGGCATCCCGCGCCGGAATTGCCCCGCATATCCAGCTTGGCGCGAATGCCCGGGCCCCGCTCGGGCCGGACGGGACCCTCGCGGGGCCGGACGGGGTGCCTTCGTCGGACGCCCCTCGTCACGCCCCGTTCCTCAGCTCGGCGGCCACGCGCTCCGCCCATGCCTCGATCGCGGTGAAGTCCCGGAAGTCCCCGCCCTTGCCGGAGCGCAGGATCATCCCGGCGACCCAGCCCTTGGCGCCTTCCTCCAGGCAGCCGCCGAACGTGACGTGGCCCCTGGCGTCCAGCCGTGCCATGGCCTTCTTCACCCCGGGCACGGGCGGGATGTCCCGCTCGGAGGCCGTGGCGTCGAGGGGCCCGCTGCTGAAGAGCCAGAGCGGGCGTCCGGTCAGGGCCCGGCCGTGTCGCCGGACGAAGCGGCGGGCGTCCTTGTGCCAGCGTCCGGCGTACAGTCCGCCGCCGATCACGACGGCGTCGTACGGGGACACGCTCGGCACGGACCGGGCGGGCAGCGTGTCCACCGCCAGCCCGTCCTTGCGCAGGACGTCGGCGACGGCTTCGGCGATCCGCGCGGTCGATCCATTGGTCGTTCCGTAGGCCACCAGCACCTTGTCGGTCATGACGGTTCGCCTCCTCCTCTCCCACCGTGCGGCACCCGACCGCCCGATCCCATGGGCTGCCCGGGTCCGACGATGGGGCCTTTCGGCCCGGAACGCGGCGACACGACAGGCCCGGGCGGAGGGGACCGGCCATCGGCGTGGTCGGTCCCCTGCGGGGGGTCAGGTACTCCAGGTCCAGTCGGCGATCTCCGGCAGGTCGGTGCCGTGTTCGCGGATCCAGTCGTGGTGGCGGGTGCGGGCGTCGGCCATCTCCTGGCGTACGGCGGCGGCGCGCACGGCGAGGCCGGGGACGCGGTCGATGACGTCCATGACCAGGCGGAAACGGTCGAGGTCGTTGCGGACGACCATGTCGAAGGGTGTGGTCGTGGTGCCGGACTCCTTGTAGCCGCGCACATGCAGGTTCTTGTGGCCGGTGCGGCGGTAGGCGAGGCGGTGGATCAGCCACGGGTAGCCGTGATACGCGAAGATCACCGGCTTGTCGGCGGTGAACAGGCCGTCGTACTCGAAGTCGGTCATGCCGTGCGGGTGTTCCTCGCGCGGCATGAGCCGGGTCATGTCGACGACGTTGACCACGCGGACCGCGAGCTGCGGCAGGTGCCGGCGCAGCAGCTGCGCGGCGGCCAGCACCTCCTGTGTGGGCACGTCACCGGCGCAGGCGAGGACCACGTCCGGTTCGCCGCCGTTCTCGGTGCCGGCCCAGTCCCAGATGCCGGCGCCGCGTGCGCAGTGGGCGCGGGCGGCGTCCATGGACAGCCAGTCGAAGCAGGGCTGCTTGCCGGCGACGATCACATTGACGTAGTCGCGGCTGCGCAGGGCGTGGTCGGCGACGGAGAGCAGGGTGTTCGCGTCCGGCGGCAGGTAGACCCGCACGACCTCGGGGCTCTTGTTGAGGACGTGGTCGACGAAGCCGGGGTCCTGATGGGAGAAGCCGTTGTGGTCCTGCCGCCAGACGTGCGAGGTCAGCAGGTAGTTGAGGGAGGCGATGGGCGCGCGCCAGGGCAGTCGCCGGGCCGTCCTGAGCCATTTGATGTGCTGGTTGACCATGGAGTCGACGATGTGGACGAAGGCCTCGTAGCAGGAGAACAGTCCGTGCCGCCCGGTCAGGAGATAGCCCTCCAGCCAGCCCTGACAGGTGTGTTCGGACAGGATCTCCAGCACGCGGCCGTGCCGGTCGAGGTGTTCGTCGACCGGCAGGGTCTGCGCCTGCCACGCCTTGCCGCTGGCGTCGTAGACCGCCTGGAGCCTGTTGGACGCGGTCTCGTCCGGACCGACGACCCGGAAGTCCCGGCGCGTGCGGGTGTCCTTCATGACCTGTCGGAGCATCTCTGCGAGAACCCTGGTCGGTTCGTGCAGGGTCGTGCCGGGCTTGTCGACCGGTACGGCGAAGGAGTCCAGGGACCCGATGGGCAGGTCGCGGACGAGGAGCCCGCCGTTGGCATGCGCGGTGGCGCCCAGTCGGCGGGGGCCGTCGGGGACACAGGCGAGGACGTCGGCGACGGGCCGCCCGTCCGGGCCGAAGAGTTCCTCGGGCCGGTAGGAGCGCAGCCACGCCTCCAGCTGCCGCAGGTGCTCCGGGTTCTCGCGCACGCCGGCGAGCGGGACCTGATGGGCGCGCCAGGTGCCCTCCACGGGCAGACCGTCGACCTCGGCGGGGCCGGTCCAGCCCTTCGGCGTGCGCAGCACGATCATCGGCCAGTGCACCCGCTCGGCGACGCCGCCCTCACGGGCCGACCGCTGCATCAGGGCGATCCGGTCCAGTGCCTCGTCGAGGGCGCGGGCCAGCGCGCGGTGGACGGCGGCGGGGTCGTCACCGGTGACGTGGAGCGGGTCGTGGCCGTAGCCGCGCAGCAGCTGGTCGAGTTCGGCCGCGGGCAGCCGGGACAGCACGGTGGGATTGGCGATCTTGTAGCCGTTGAGGTGCAGGATCGGCAGGACGGCGCCGTCGTGCACCGGGTCGAGGAACTTGTTGGAGTGCCAGGAGGCGGCCAGCGGCCCGGTCTCGGCCTCGCCGTCGCCGATCACGCAGGCCACGAGCAGGTCCGGGTTGTCGAAGGCGGCGCCGTAGGCGTGGGCGAGGGAGTATCCGAGCTCGCCACCCTCGTGGATGGATCCCGGGACCTCGGGGGCGACGTGGCTCGGCACGCCGCCCGGGAAGGAGAACTGCCGGAACAGCCGCTCCATCCCTCCGCCGTCCCGCGGCACGTCCGGGTAGATCTCGCTGTAGCTGCCGTCCAGCCAGGACCCGGCGAGCACGGACGGCCCGCCGTGTCCCGGCCCCCACACGCACAGCGTGTCGAGCCCGCGCGCCCCGATCACCCGGTTGAGGTGGGTGTACACGAGGTTCAGGCCCGGCGAGGTGCCCCAGTGGCCGAGCAGCCGCGGCTTGATGTGCTCCGGCTTCAGCGGCTCGGTCAGCAGGGGGTTGGACAGCAGATAGATCTGGCCCGCGGCCAGGTAGTTGGCGGCCCGCCAGTGAGCGTCGAGCTTGCGCAGCTCGTCGGCGGAGAGTTCGGTGGTGTCCTGGTTCTCGGCCTTGGACATGAAGGCGACTCCGGAGTCGTCGATGCTTCGAACTGCCTTGATTTCAGCATCAGTTGGTTGATGGGAATGGCCCGTCGGTCGGCGGGGTCATCCGGCCGGGTACCCCGCTGCGCGTCATCCGTCGTGCTCGGGCACGACCACGACCGGGCAGAGGGAGTGGTGCAGCACTCCGTGCGCCACACGGCCCAGTTGGAGCCCGAAGTGCCGCGGCCGGCGCCGGGCCCCGACTATGAGCAGGTCGGCGTCGCGGGAGGCGTCCGCCAGCACGGTCCGGGCGTGGCCCTCCACGACCCGCCGGTGCACCTCCGTATCGGCGGGCACCCCTCGCAGGGCCTTCTCCAGGGCCTGGGCCGCCTCCTGCTCGTGCAGCCGAGCGGGTTCGCCGGCGAGCAGCGGGTGATCGGTGGTCTCACGTGCCGGGGACCGCCAGGCCCGTACGGCTTCCACCGACGCTCCGCGCAGCCCTGCCTCCTCGAAGGCGAACCGGACCGGCGCCCCCTCTCCGACCCCCACGACGATCCGGCCACCCGGCCGGACCGCGTTGTCGTGGTTGCCGCGCACGACGACCATCGGGCAGTGTGCGTGCCCGGCGACGGTCAGGCTCACAGAGCCCAGCAGCGCCTCGGCCATGCCGCCGCGGCCGCGGGTGCCCGTCACCAGCAGCGTGGCGGTGCGGCTCTCCCGCACCAGCGCGTACTCGGGTTCCTCGGGCAGCGTGTCGGTCAGGACCTTCACATCGGCCCGGCGGCGGTGGGCGCGCCGGGCCGCGGTGGTCACGATGTCCTGGGCCCGCACCTGTTCGGACGGCTTGCCCAGGTCGTGGGCGAGGGCGTCACCCTCGTACCGCTCCCACAGCGAGGCGTGGACCAGCCGCAGCGGCAGTCCGCGCAGCACGGCCTCGTCGGCCGCCCAGTCGACGGCCCGCAGGCTGGGTTCGGAGCCGTCTACACCGACGACGATCGGCAGGTCCATCGCGTTCATCGTTCAACTCCTCCGGATTTCCGTCAGTTGTGCGGTACGACGGCGACGGGGGCCATGGCGTGATGGAGCACGGCGTGCGTGACGGGGCCGATGTGGGCGCCGAACGTGCTGCGGCGGATCCGGCGTCCGACGACGACCAGGGAGGCGTCCCGGGAGGCGTCGACGAGATGGCCGCCGGGGGTGCCGTAGTGGGATTCCTCGGTGACCTCGACCTCCGGGAACTTCTTGCGCCACGGGCGCATGACCTCGGTGAGGACCGTGGTCTCGCGCTGTGCGAGGGAAGCGTGGAGTTCGAGGTCCGCGGACAGGCCGTAAGCGTAGTACGGGGGCGGGTTCCAGCCGTGTACGACCCGCAGCGTGGTACCCCGGCGGGCAGCGGCGGCGAACGCGAACTCGATCAGCTCATGGTCGGGGCTGTCGATGTCGAGGCCGAGGACGACAGGCCGGAGGGCGGTCGCGGCGGACTGTGTGCCGACGGGGTCGCTCTCGTGCTCGTCGGCGTCCTGTCCCGCGGCGCGGACCAGGACGACGGGCCGGTCGGCGTGGGCCACGACCGCGAGGCCGACCGAGCCGACGAGGAAGCCGGTGATACCGCTGAGTCCGCGCGAGCCGAGGACGAGGAGTTCGGCGTCCTTCGCCTCGTCGGCCAGCACCTCGGCGGGCCGCCCGGACAGCTGCTCGACCGTCACGTCGAGGCCGGGGTGCCGCGCTCGGATGCCCTCGGCCGCGTCCTGTGGAATCCTCCCCGGGCCTTCGGCCGGGGGTGCCCCCGTCTCGCTTCGCTCGGTCCGGTGCCGCTGGGTCTCGACGCCGAGGAGCGGTGCCTGGGCCATGGGCTCCGGTACGGGCTCCCACACGTGAATGAGCTTCAGCGGCAGACCGAGCAATTGTGCTTCGCGAGCCGCCCACTCGGCCGCCGCACGACTCTCACGCGAGCCGTCGAACCCGGCGGTCACGCTGAGAGTGACGGTGCGGGTCATGGTTCCACCTCCTGGATCGGGGGTCCCGAGTCGGGGGTCCCGATCCGAGCGTCGCCCACGGACGGCGTGCCCGGCAGGGGCCGCAAGTCCCTGCAAGGGGCCGACCGGCCCCGGCCGTTGCGGGATCCGGTGGGCTGAACGGAGGTGCCGGCACGGCCCGTTGGGGTGCATGCTCGGCCGGAATCGATTCGTCTGTCGCGGCCGTGGGCACTCCGGTGGATCCTGAGGCACGACGCAGAAGGGTGGCCGATGAAGCAGGGCAGGAGCGGGCACGTTCCGCAGTGGCGGCACCTGGTGCCGGGAGTCGTCGCCCTCCTCGGCTACCGGCGCTCCTGGCTGCGCGGTGACGTCCTGGCCGGCCTTACCGTGGCGGCGTATCTCGTCCCCCAGGTGATGGCGTACGCGGGCGTGGCCGGGCTGCCGCCGGTCGCGGGGCTGTGGGCGATCCTGCCGGCGCTGGCCCTGTACGCGGTGTTCGGGTCCTCGCGCCTGCTGTCGGTCGGCCCGGAGTCCACGACCGCGCTGATGACAGCCACCGTGGTCGCCCCGCTCGCCGCCGGCGACCCCGGCCGGTACGCCACCCTGGCCGTCACCCTCGCGGTCACCGTCGGGCTGTTGTGCCTGGTCGCGCGGGCGGTACGGCTCGGCTTCCTCGCGGATCTGCTCTCGCGCCCGGTGCTGATCGGGTACATGGCGGGCGTGGCGCTGATCATGATGGCGGACCAGTTGACCAAGCTGACCGGGGTCGAGACGACGGGGTCCAGGTTCTTCCCTCAGGTGTGGTCGTTCGCGGCCGGTGTGACGGAGGCCCACGTGGCCACCGTCCTGCTGTCGGCCACCGCCCTCGCCCTGCTCTTCCTGGTGGCGAAGTACGTCCGTGCCGTGCCCGGTCCACTGCTCGCCGTGCTCCTCGGCACGCTCGCCGTGATGTTCTTCGACCTCGACGAGCGCTACGGCGTCAAGGTGATCGGCGACGTCCCCTCGGGCCTGCCCGGCCTCGCCCGGCCGGACTGGGCCGAGGTGCCGGGTCTGGTGCTGCCCGCCCTCGGCGTACTCCTGGTCGGGTACACGGACTTCATCCTGACCGCGCGGGCGTTCTCCGGCCGCAAGGACGACTCGGACGACGGCCCCGAACTCGACGCCGACCAGGAGTTCCTGGCGCTGGGCGCGGCCAACCTCGGCGCCGCCGCCCTGCACGGTTTCCCGGTCAGCAGCAGCGCGAGCCGGACCGCGCTCGCCGCCTCGTCCGGCGCCCGCAGCCAAGGGTATTCGCTGATCGCCGGGGTCGTGGTCCTCACGGTCCTGCTGTTCCTCAGCCCGCTGCTCAGCCGGACGCCGTCGGCCGCCCTCGGCGCGCTCGTCGTCTACGCGGCGGTCCGCATGATCGACCTCGCGGGCTTCCGCCGCCTGGCGTCCTTCCGCCGCCGCGAACTCCTTCTCGCGCTCGGCTGCCTGGTCGGCGTCCTCGCCCTGGACATCCTGTACGGCGTCCTCGTCGCGGTCGGCCTGTCGGTGGCCGAGCTGCTGACCCGGGTCGCCCGGCCGCACGACGCCATCCAGGGCGTGGTCCCCGGCGTCGCCGGCATGCACGACGTCGACGACTACCCGACCGCCCGCACGATCCCCGGGCTGCTGGTCTACCGCTACGACTCACCGCTCTTCTTCGCCAACGCCGAGGACTTCCGCCGCCGTGCCCTGGCCGCCGTGGACGAGCAGACCGCACCCGTCCGCTGGTTCGTCCTGAACACCGAGGCCAACGTGGAGGTCGACATCACCGCGCTGGACGCGGTCGACGAGCTGCGCAAGGAGCTCACGGACCGTGGCATCGTGTTCGCCCTCGCCCGCGTGAAGCAGGACCTCCGGGAGGACCTCCAGGCGTACGGCCTCGCGGACGCCGTGGGGGCGGAGCGGATCTTTCCGACCCTGCCGACCGCCGTGGCCGCCTACCGCGAGTGGTCGGGCGACCGGTAGGCGGCACCGGGGCGCGGGAGCCGGGTGGCCCGCCGCGAGGGGCCGGGTGGCCCATGGTCCGGCGCGGCCGGCGGGCGGACGCTGGCAGTGGAAGTCCCTGCACCCGTCGGGAGGCACGCCATGATCACCACACCCACGCCCAGCTTGCTGCGCGCGCTGCCGGCCGAACACCGGCAACGGCTCATGCAGATGGCACGCGAGGTGTCCTTCCCCGAAGGGACGCGCCTGTTCGAGGAGGGCGACAGGGCGGACCGGTTCTGGATCATCCGCACCGGCACCGTAGAACTCGACATGCGTGTACCGGGCCGCCGCCCGGCCGTCATCGAGAGCCTGCGGCACAACGAACTCGTCGGCTGGTCCTGGCTGTTCACCCCGCACGTCTGGCACCTGGGCGCCGAGGCGACGACCCCCGTCCGGGCGTACGAGTTCGACGCGACGACCGTGCGCGCGATGTGCCGGGAGGACCCGGCGCTCGGCAACGCCGTCGCCCAGTGGGTCGGCAACGTCCTCGCGCACCGTCTGCGCTCGGCCCGCACCCGGCTGCTGGACCTCTACGCGCCGTACGGCGCCGGCAGCTCCGTCTGACCCGCCCGCGAGGCAAGTGAGGAGAAGCCGTCATGTTCGGCAACCCGCACGTCGTCAGCGACGTCATGACGCACACGGTCGCCGCTGTCGGCCGCCGGGCCACGTTCGTGGAGATCGTGCGGCTGATGCAGGACTGGAAGGTCAGCGCCCTGCCCGTGCTGGAGGGCGAGGGCCGGGTGATCGGCGTCGTCTCCGAGGCCGACCTGCTGCCCAAGGAGGAGTTCCGCGACAGCGACCCGGACCGCTACACCCAGCTGCGGCGCCTGTCCGACCTGGCGAAGGCCGGCGCGGTCACCGCGGAGGAGCTCATGACCTCCCCGGCGCTCACCACCCGCCCGGACGCGACTCTGGCCCAGGCCGCCCGGACCATGGCCCGCGCCAAGGTCAAGCGGCTGCCGGTGGTCAACGAGCTGGGCATGCTGGAGGGCGTCGTCAGCCGGGCCGACCTGCTCAAGGTGTTCCTGCGTGAGGACGACGAGATCGCCGAGGAGGTACGGCGCGAGGTCGTCGCCCACCTCTTCCCCATGTCGTCCGCGGCGATCCGGGTCGAGGTCCACGACGGCGTGGTGAACCTCGCCGGGCATGTCCGGGACACGTCCTTGATCCCCGTCGCCGCCCGTCTGATCCGTACCGTCGAAGGGGTGGTGGATGTGGACTTCGCCCTGGAATCCCCCATATCGGCAGGTGAGAGCACCGCTTGGAGCCGGTGAGTAAACCTCTCGGGCCGACCCGGGCGCTTCCCGGGGGCCACTAGGGCCGGTCGGCCCTAGTGCGACCGGCCCCGGCGAGCGATGATCGTCGTCAGAAGCCACACCGGGGAACGAGGGGTCGTCATGACTGGGCCAGGCACCTTCACGGAGCAGAACCCGATCCGCGTGTTCCTGCTGGACGACCACGAGGTCGTACGCCGGGGCCTGACCGACCTGCTCGACGCCGAACCGGACATCTCCGTGGTCGGCGACGCCGGCACCGTCGAGCACGCCCTGGTCCGTGGTCCGGCCCTGCGCCCGCACGTCGCGGTGCTCGACGTACGCCTCCCGGACGGCGACGGCATCACCGTCTGCCGCGAGCTGCGCAGCCAGATGCCGGAGCTGGCCTGTCTGATGCTGACGTCGTTCGACGACGAGGACGCCCTGCTCGACGCCATCATGGCCGGCGCCTCGGGCTACGTCCTCAAGCAGATCAGGGGCTCCGACCTGGTCTCGGCGGTGCGCACGGTCGCCTCGGGCCAGTCCATGCTGGACCCCGCGACGACGGCCCGGCTGATGCGCTCGCTGCGGGCCGACCCCGCGGAGACCCCGTCCGTGCCCCCGGAGCTGGCGAGTCTGTCGCCGCGTGAGCGGGACATTCTCGCCCTGATCGGCGACGGTCTCACCAACCGCGAGATCGGCAGGAAGCTCTACCTCTCGGAGAAGACCGTCAAGAACCACATCTCGCGGCTGCTGGCCAAGCTGGGCGTCCAGCGCCGTGTCCAGGCCGCGGTCCTGGCCTCCCACCTGGAGCAGCCCGACACCGGGGACCGTCCCACGCGGTGAGCGCGCTCGTCAGACGGGGGCCGGCTCCGGCCTGCGCGCGGGGGTGAGACGGCCGGTGCGCGCGAGGGCGGTGACGGCGAAGGCGCAGGCGAGTCCGACGGCGGTCAGGGCCGTCCAGGTCAGCCAGAGGGCGTCGTGCCGTCGGGCGAAGTCCCACAGTGCTCCGGTGACGAGGTTGCCCAGCGTGATGCCCAGGCCCGAGATGGTGTTGTAGAGGCCGTAGTGGGTGGCGACCAGGCGATTGCCGGACAGGGCGACGATGGTGTCCATCTCGAACGGGTAGACCACGGCGGAGCCCACCGCGAGCAGGACCACCGCGACGACCAGCGCGCCCAGCGCCGCCGCCGAGGAGCCGCGCGGGACGAGCGCGAGCGGCAGGAAGGCCGGCCCCATCGCGGCCAGTCCCCGCGCCAGCGCCTGGTCGGATCGCCAGCGCCGTCCGGCCCAGCCGGTCAGCCGCAACTGGCCGACGACGGCGACCGCCGCCGAGACGACGAACAGTCCGCTCGTGGCCGCGGTGGCGTTGGCGCCGAGGGCGTCGGCGGCTGCCAGCGGGAGCGCCAGGTAGACCTGGAAGGTCAGCACGTACGAGCCGATCATGGCGGCGGCGAAGAGCAGGAAGGGCCGGTTGGCGGCGACCGTTCGCCACTGCGACAGCACGCCCTCCCGGCGGACGGTTCCCTGCGCATGGCCGGGACGGGCCGGCAGACGGCGCCACTGGAACACGGTCAGTGCGGCGAAGACGGCCGCGGCGGTCGTGCACACGAGCCGGAAGTCGGCGGCGAGCAGGGCAAGTCCGACGAGCGGCCCCAGGAGCATGCCGGCCTGGTAGTGAACGTTGAACGCGGCGAACGCCTCCACCCGCCGCTCGCCCGCCTCGGCGGCCAGGTAGGCACGGACCGCCGGGTTGAACAGGGCACCTGCGAAGCCGGTGGCGGCGGAGGCCACGATCAGGGTGGCGAGGTTGTCGACCCAGCCGAGCAGCGCGAAGCCCACCGTGCGCAGCAGGCAGCCCGTCATGATCGGGATCTTGTGGCCGAGGCGGTCGGCGAGGGTGCCGCCGATGAGGAACATGCCCTGCTGGGAGAAGTTGCGTACGCCCAGCACGAGTCCCACGGCCCAGGCCGCCAGGCCGACACCGCCGGACAGGTGGGCGGCGAGGTAGGGCATCAGCATGTAGAAGGCGAGGTTGATGGCGAACTGATTGGCCATCAGCAGCCGTACGGCGGGCGGGAAGGAGCGGGTCTGCCGCCACAGCGTCCTCATCGGGCGGCTCCCGTCAGCCCCGAAGCGGAGGCCGTGGCGAGGGGGTCGGTCACGTGGGTGCAGCGGGTCCAGCGGGTGACGGTCCGTTCTGCGGGGTGGGCGATCTCGTCCGGGTCGTCGGCCGGCGGATGCCCGAGGAGGCCGTGCTCACGGCAGTAGGGGTCGTCGAAGACGGTGCCGACGTAGCGCTGCGGGCCGTCCGGGAAGACGGCGACGATCCTTTCCTCCGGCGGCAGCCCGCGGGCCAGCCAGCGGGCGACCAGCGCCACGGCCCCGACGCTCCAGCCGCCGGTGGCGTAGTGGTCGCGGGCCAGCCGCCGCGCGGCCCACACCGCCTCGGGCGCGGCGACCCAGTGGACCTCGTCGAACAGGTCGTAGGCGACGTTGCGGGGGTGGATGCTGGAGCCCAGTCCCCGCATGATGCGGGGCGCGGCGGGCTGCCCGAAGATCGTCGAGCCGGTGGTGTCCACCCCGACCACCCGCAGGCGGGGGAAGAATCCGCGCAGCACGGTGGCGATCCCGGCGGAGTGACCGCCCGTGCCCACGGACACCACGAGGCTGTCGACGCGGCCGAGTTGGGCGACGATCTCGTGGGCGAGCGGGGCGTAGGCGGCGACGTTGTCCGGGTTGTTGTACTGGTCGGGGCACCACGCGTCCGGCCGGCCGGCCAGGAGTTCCTCGACCCGTCGACGGCGCGCCTCCTGCCAGCCGCCGGTGGGGTGGGGCGTGTCGACGAGTTCGACCTCGGCGCCGTAGGCGGTGAGCAGGCCGGTCATCAGCGGTTCCATGCCCGGGTCGGTGACGACGGTGACGGGGTGGCCGAAAGTGGCGCCGGCGAGGGCCAGACCGAGGCCGAGCGTGCCCGAAGTGGACTCCACGATCCGGGCACCGGGCAGCAGCAGGCCGCGTTCACGGGCCGCCCGGACCATGTACAGGGCGGTGCGGTCCTTGATGCCTCCGGGATTGTGGCCTTCGAGCTTCACCCAGAAGCCACGGCCGGCGGCGGTGAAGGGCTCCCCGATCCACAACACGGGGGTGTCGCCGACGAGTCCGGCGACGGTGCGCGCCGGCCGTTTGGTGTCGGCCAGGAGCTGGGCCGGGGAAGGCGGGACGGGCGTACGGCTGGGGTGGTTCATGACGTGCTTCTCCTGCGGCCGGTGCCGTGAAGGGCCGTCGGCCGGGTGCTCGGGGAAGGGGGGCGGAGCTGGTCGGCTGCCGTACGCCCGGGTCAGGTTCGGGGTCGGCAGCGGGGCCGATCAGGCCCGCCACACGCCCAGGAGGGCCCGCGCATGCCCGGCCGACGGTCCGCCGAAGGCCGCCGGCGCCGGGCCGGGGCGCGAGGGAGGTGCCGGGACGGCTGTGTGTCCGCCGGGCACGGCGTCATGCACCACGGGCAGGGCCGGCGTGACGTCACGCGGAGGCTGCACCGTCGGCTCGTCCCCGCCCCAGCAGTGCGCGTCGCTGTCGTGATACGGCGCCGACTGCCCGGTGCCTGTCTGCTGCTGGTCGTGCGGTGTCTGTCCACACACGGCGGCGACGAGCGGGGTGTCCGCGCGCACCTCACCCGCAGGGGTCGGGCCGTGGGCACAGGCCAGCACATGCAGGAGCGCGGCCAGCAGCAGCACGAGCACCGCTCCGGTCCGTGACGCGGAGCGGTGGTGTCGAGGAGCTGGCACGGCCGACATGAGAACAAACCGTAATCAGTCGCGTACGCAAAGCGCTCATCACCGACGACGGCTCACCGCATCAGGTGACGCATGGCCCTGATTGGCCCTGTGCGCCGCCGCGGGCGACGCACCGAGCCCAGGATTGCGCTGCAAGCAGCAGGATCCCGCTGCAAGCGTCCCGGGCCATGAAGATGACCGGAAAGCTCACGGCCATCGCCTTCGCCACCGTGAGTGACCACCGCCCCACACGGCGGACCGCCGGCCCACGCGGCGGGCCTCGCGCCGGTCGGAGCGGACCCACTGGATCGCGAGGATGATCGTGGTGATGAGCACGGGGATGTCGCCGGTGGCCCAGGCAACGGCGCCGGCGTCGTATCGGTCCGCCATCGGGCCCTCGGCCCAGGGCCGCTCCAGCAGCGATGATCGTGGTGATGAGCACGGGGATGTCGCCGGTGGCCCGGGCGACGGCGCCTGCGTCGTACTGGTCCGCCAACGGGCCCTCGGCCCAGGGCCGCTCCAGCAGCGACCACCAGCCTGCTTCTCGGTCATGGGAGGGACCGGCCGCACCGGGCGGCCCCCGCGTCACGCCCGTCAGGGCAGGAGCAGGAGGCCGATCGGCATCGGCCGGAAGGGGGCGAAGGAGACGCGCACGCTCGCAGGAGGCGCCCTGCCCGAGTGCCGCCGTACCGGTGCCGCCGACCGCGGCGGTGTCGTGTCCTCGCTGATGGCGGGCGCCGGCCCGGTGCCGTGCACCCGGCCTGGGAGCGGCCGGACGAACAGCGGCAGCCGGTGTACGGCGTCCAGCATCGGCCCGCTCTGCCACAACAGCCGTTCGGTCGGGCCGAGAAGCCGGGCGGCGCTGACCACGGCGACGAGATGCCCGGCCGGCACGACCCCGGCGCGCGGGCTCGCGTCGGCGCCGTGCTCTCGCCCAGCGCGAGCAGGCCGGACGGCGGCACAGCGGCTCCGGTCATCGCCTGGCAGGCCCCGGGCAGTGCGTGGGCGGGATGCGACCCCGCCCGCCGGTCAGGCGGCCCGGTGACCGCCCGGCAACGCTCAGCCCGGCACAACGATCACCCAGCCCGTCACGCCTTGTGCTGCATGGAGCGCCGAGCGCTGTTGCCCTGTTCGGCAGCCTTGGGGTCCTTCTCGTCGGCCTTGGCCCGTACGCCGTCGGCGATGCGTTTGCCGATGGTCTCGTCGATGTTGGACCAGTACGCGAAGGCCCGTTCGAGGACCGGTTCGCTCACTCCGTTGAGGAGATGTCCGACGACGTTGTCGACCAGGCGGTCCCGGGCGGCGTCGTCCAGGACCTCGCGCACCATGGTGCCGGGCTGCCCCCAGTCGTCGTCCTCCGGGTGGGAGACGTAGGCGGCGCGAGTGATCTCGCCGTCGGCCGTCCAGCTGGGCGGGGACCCGAAACGCTCCGTGTCCGCGGCGGGACCGCCCTTGGAGTTCGGGGCGTACACCGGGTCGGTGGTGTTCCGGTAGGCCATCGCGCCGTCCTTGGAGTACGTGTGGACATCGACGACGGGCGCGTTCACCGGCAGTTGCTGGTAGTTGCCGCCGATGCGGTGGCGGTGGGCGTCCGCGTACGAGAACAACCGGGCCAGCAGCATCCGGTCCGGGCTCGGTCCGATGCCCGGCACGAAGTTGTTGGGCTGGAAGGCCGCCTGTTCGATCTGGGCGTGGTTGTCGGTGGGGTTCCGGTCCAGCGTCATGCGACCGACGGGGATGAGCGGGTAGTCACCGTGCGGCCACACCTTGGTGAGGTCGAACGGGTTGAACCGGTAGCCCGCGGCCTCCTCGTACGGCATCACCTGGACGTAGAGGGTCCAGCTCGGGTGGTCTCCGTCCCGGATGTGCTCGAAGAGGTCGCGTGTGTGGTAATCCGTGTCGGCGGCGGCCATCTGGTCGGCCTCGTGCTGTGTGAAGTACTCGATGCCCTGGTCGGTCTTGAAGTGGTACTTCACCCAGAACCGCCCGCCGTCGGCGTTGATCCACATGTAGGTGTGGGAGGTGTAGCCGTTCATGTGACGCCAGGTCCGCGGGATGCCCCGGTCCCCCATCAGCCAGGTGACCTGGTGGGCGGATTCCGGGGAGAGCGTCCAGAAGTCCCACTGCATGTCGTGGTCGCGCAGGTTGTTGTCGGCGCGGCGCTTCTGGGACCGGATGAAGTGCTGGAACTTCATCGGGTCCTTCACGAAGAACACCGGCGTGTTGTTGCCGACCATGTCGTAGTTGCCTTCGCTGGTGTAGAACTTCACCGCGAAGCCGCGCGGGTCACGCCAGGTGTCCGGGCTGCCACGCTCGCCGGCGACGGTCGAGAAGCGGACGACCAGGTCGGTGCGGGTGCCCGGCTGGAACAGGGCCGCCTTCGTGTACGTACTGACATCGTGCGTGACCTCGAAGTGACCGAACGCCCCGCTTCCCTTGGCGTGCGGCTGGCGCTCGGGAATCCGTTCGCGGTTGAACTGCGCCATCTGCTCGATCAGGTAGGCGTCCTGGAGCAGAATCGGTCCCCCGGGGCCCACGGTGAGTGAGTGTTCGTCGCTCTCCACCGGCGCGCCGGAGTCGGTCGTGGTGGCGGGTCGGATCTCCGTCATGAGTCTGCCTCTCGTGGTGCGTCAGCAGTGACGTCGCGCATCTGGGGCACCTCGTGCCCACTGGTCGCGTGATCCTGAGCGGCCGGAATAAACACCCTCAGGGTCCCTCAGGGATCAAAAACAGGAGGCCACGCCCGACCGCCGCCCGCTCGTCAACCGCGTGACTTCAGGCATTCCCGCAGTTCAGCGAAGCCTCCTGCGCCCCGTCGTACCCAATGAGTCCTTCCATGTCCTAGGCGGCGTCGGCTTCGTTGACGAGGTCGAACCAGATCGGTCGCGATGTCGAGAACGGCTCGACGGCTCCGTCCCAGGGACATGAGCGGCCGCAGGGGCCGCCTGGCAGAGGAGGAGGGCGACCATGGACCGCAGGCAGATGCAGCAGGAGCTGGCCGACGCACGAGAGTTGTTGAACCAGGCGTCCATGGCGCGGCTGGCGTACAACGGACTCGACGGCCTGCCGCGCGTCATCCCGATCGGCATCTTCTGGACCGGCGAGGAGATCGTCATGTCCACCGCGGCCACGGCGCCCAAGGTAAAGGCGCTGTCGGCCCGCCCCGAGGTCGCACTGACCATCGACGCCGGCGACAGCCCGGGCTCGGCCAAGGCGCTGTCGGTGCGCGGTGTGGTTCACCTGACCATCGTCGACGGGGTGGTGCCGGAGTACCTCGCGGCCGCGAGGAAGAATTTCGACGCCGAATACGCGGCCGAGTTCGAGCGGAACTGCCGGGCCATGTACGACCGGATGGCGCGTATCGCCCTCGAGCCGCAGTGGGCGAGGTTCTACGACTTCGGTGCCGGCCGAATGCCGCAGTTCCTCGCCGAACTCGCCGAACTCGCCGAGAAGATGAGCTGACGTCCCGCCTCGGACATGGCGCGCGGTCCCGGCCGCACCGCTTCGGACTCCGGCGGTGAAGATCTGCTCGACCAGCCGCTCGGCCGTCCCCGGCGCCTTCGGCCGCGACAGGGTGATCAGCCACTCGCGTACGACACCATGTCGGTGAACATACGCGGAGTTTCCTCAGGTGCTGGGATCTGCGCGGGGGACCCAGCCGTTGGCGGCTCCGGTGTGGATCAGGTCCTGTGCGTATTGCCAGAGGTCTGCGGAGGCGTCCTTGATCACGGACTTGCGGGCGAGCACGTCCTTCTCGGTGACGCCAGGGGTGCGCCAAGTCCCGCCTCGGTTTCCGTAATTGAGCAGCAGGGGCTGGAGCCGGTCCATGGCCTTGGCGAATCGCGCCTCGGGTGTGCTGCGTTCTTCGAACTCGTCCGACAGGGACCGGAAATGGTCCCGTTGGTCGGCGGGCAGGAGTGCGAAGAGCTTGTCCGCCGCCTGTTGTTCCCGTGCTTCCTGGTCGGCGGCAGCTTCGGTGTCGTACAGGAAGGTGTCTCCGGCGTAGATCTCCACCAGGTCGTGGAGGACGACGAGGGCGAGGACCTTGCTTGTGTCGATGGGTTCGTCCGCGTATTCGGCGAGTACCAGGGTCATCAGGGCGAGGTGCCAGGAGTGCTCGGCGTCGTTCTCTTTGCGGTTCGCGGCCAGCAGCGGGCTCTGCCGGAAAATGTCCTTGAGCCGGTCCACCTCGATGATGAACTCGATCTGGCGGCGCAGTCTGTCGGGGGTGCCGTCGGGCTGCTGGACCGATTCGGCGAGCAGGGGGGCGTCGTCGTGGGGCATGGCAGGCTCCTTGAGAGGTTCATGCGTGCACTGTTCAGAGGTTGAAATATTGCAGTAGGACGCTGGCCGTGAGGACCAACGTCGTCACCCACAGAGCGGGATGCGGTCGTCGGCGGCTGAGTACGCTCGCGGCCGTGCACACGATGAAGGCCGCGGCCATGGCCTGGTCGATCGCGAGGGTGACGATCGTGACACCCACGGCAGTCGCTGTGACGGCCAGGCCCAGGCGATCCGCTCCACCTGAGCGGGGCGCGGCGAGCATCTTGACCGCCACGAAGACCAGAGCACCGGTGGTGGCTTCGACGGGGACGTGGGCCAGGAGCGGGCCTAGAAACAGGCAGGAGAACAGAAGCAGTCCGGTGACGATCGCCATGATCCCGGTGCGGGCGCCGGCTCGGATGCCGACCGCGCTCTCCACGAAGGCCACGAAGCTGGAGGATCCGGCTGCGGATCCGGCCACGGTGGCGCCGGCGTCGACGAGGAGCGCCTGACGCATACCGGGCACCTGTCCGTTGCCGTCCTGCAGGGGGGTGTGCGCCGACAGGCCCACCACCTTCGCGATGCTGCCGAAGAAGTCGAGGGCGAAGAGCACGAGGACGATGCTCCAAGCCCTCGGGTCGGTGATGACGGTGAGGTCGAAGCGGAGTAGTGCGGCGCCGCTGCCGTGGACGCCGTCGTGGACGGCGTCGGTGCGGATGCCCGCGAACGCGCAGTACAGCGCGGCGGCTGCGATGCCTCCCAGGACCGCCGCGGCACGGGCGCCCACGGCGTCCAGGGCCAGGGCGACGGTGAGGCCGATGTAGAGGGCGATGGCAGGTGGTCCCGTCCAGTCGCCCAGGCCGGACAGCCGCCCGTCGGACGTGGTGACGAGGTGGGCGATCTGCAGGCCGATGAGTCCGATGAACATGCCGACCGCGGCGGCGAGTCCCGAACGCATCTGCGGGGGGATCGCGTTGATCACGGCCTCGCGCAGCCGCAGCAGGGACACCGCGAGCATCGCGATGCCGGACCAGAACACCATTCCCAGTGCCTCGGGCCAGGTGTAGGCGAGGGTACCGACCACGGAGAAGGCGATCATCGCGTTCATCTCCATGCCGGGTGCCACGGCGAAGGGGAGCCGTGCCCATAGCCCATGGTGATGGTGGCGAGGCCGCCGACTGCTGCTGTCGCGAAGAAGGCGGCGGCGTGGGGGATGCCTCCCTGGCTGAGGATCGCCGGGTTGACGACGACGATGTAGGAGAGGGCCAGGAACGTCGATATCCCGGCGGAGATCTCGCGGCGCCAGGTTGAGCCCCTCGCGCTCAGGGAGAAGTACCGGTCGACGGCTCCGTGGCCGGAGATGGGGTTGTGTGAGACCGGCTTCGGCCTGAGTCCTGGGCGGTCAGGCGCGGTCACGTCGTTGTCCGCGTGGCGGAAAGGCGGGGGTTACGGGGCTAATGGTGTCTCCGACATCGCCCAGCAGTACCTGGTCGGGTGCGTCAGGTTCCACGGCGTAGAACTTTCCGTTCAGTGCCCCGGACACGTGACCGACGTGGAGGGTCAGCGACACCTTCAGCTGTTCGGCGTACCTCGCCAGGGCAAGTGCGCCTTGCCGGGTGGAGTGGCAGGTGAAGATCTCGACGTCGGCTCCCGGCCGGAGTGTCAGCTGCAGCATCGCCATGAGGGTCACCCCGCTGGCCACGACGCCGTCAACGATGACCAGCCGGTCTGCCTGCGAGGGCAGCCACTCGTCCACACCGACGAGCAGTCCCCCGGCCACCGGCATCCGCTTGGCATGCGGTGTCCACCCCCGTTTCTGGGGCAGGACGTCGAGGCGCTCGGCCAGGATGCGCCCCTCGCGCTCCGGCGCGATGACCGTTGTTCCTGCCACAGAGGCACTGTGCTGTGCCTGGACGGGAAGCATGCCGTAGATGTCGAGCAGCGCCTGTAGGTAGCGGCTGCGATCGGCCTCATGCTGTTCGGGAAGGTTGGCGACCGCGGTGACGGTGGACATCCGCTCGATCACTACCGGATCGTTGGTGGACGCGATCCGCATGCTGTCCGACAGGGCGCCGGGGGCGTGCAGCGACTCCAGTAGTTGGGGGTCGAAGTGGACGAGGTGGCTGAAGTATGTGTCGTGTTCCTTCTCGAAGTCGTCCACCGTCTGCCGGGCCTGGGCACTGCTCGTCAGCCCTCCCCCGACGCGGGAACGTCCTCGGCCAGCCGGAAGCCCATCGCATACAGCGAGCGCGGGTAGGGGCCGTGCCGGCGCTGACACCTGGCCAGATCACGGAACCGGTTGAAGGATCCGCCCCGGGCGATGCGGTAGGCGCCGAGCCTCACGTACAGGTCGTCGTGCACCACTTCCCCGCCCGGGTACGGTCCGTAGGTGCTGCTGGTGTACTCCTCGACGTTGCCCGCCATGTCCAAGGCCCCGCACCATGACCGGCCCTCGGGGAAGACCCCGACCGGGCTGGTCATGAGAAGGCCGGTCTCCAGTGTGTTGGCCGCCTGGGCGCTCCAGCTGTCGCCCCAGGGATGACGCAGCCCCGCCAGCCCTGCCGCGGCGTACTCCCATTCCTGCTCGGTGGGCAGACGAAAGCGGCGGCCGGTGCGACGGCTGAGCCAGTTCGCGTAGGCGTCGGCGCTTTGCGCCGTGACCGCATCAACTTCGGCCTGCTCCAGACCCCTTGGCGGGCCCAGGCCATCAGAGAACTCGTTCGCGCCGTCACCCGTGTGCTTCCCAGCACGGCGGTGCCGACCTGGGTCATGGGCAGCCACGACGACCCGAGGGTGGCCTCACGAGTCGGAACAGCACAAGCCCCCAACGCCATGATGCTGCTCCTCACCCTGCCTGGCACAGCCATCCTGTACAACGGCGATGAACTCGGTTTACCAAACGCGGACATCACTCCCGAAGACATCCGGGACCCCTGGGGACTGAGAGCCCCCGGACTGAGCCGCGATCCCGCACGCTCTCCCATGCCTTGGAACGACGGCCCGACAGCGGGGTTCACCAAGCCAGGCGTAAGTCCCTGGCTTCCCCTGACGCTTCCCCCCGGAGGCACCGCAGTAGCGCAGGAAGATGATCCCCGATCCTTGCTCCGGCTCACACGGGCGCTGCTGGATCTGCGCCGCAACCAACCGGCACTCGGACCCGGCGTGATCGAATTCCTCGACAGCCCCACCGAAGTGTTGGCCTATACGCGCTCCAGACGGCCAGGGACCGAAAGCCTCCTGATCACGCTCAACTTGATTGATCGCACGGTTCCTATCGACCAGATCCTCGGTGGCCGTGACTGGGGGCGGTCCCTTTCCACTTGCCCCGCGGCCTCCGCGAGCGGCGACTCGCTGGTGCTGGCCCCCAACGAGGGGGTGATCTGGAGGCCGAAGTAGCTACTTGACGAGGCCCAGAAGGCCCAGCAGTCCACTGTCTCTGGGACGTGGCCGGTCAATCACGCTGTGGATCTTCAGTGCGTGGTTGCGTCAACCTCAACTGCACGACCCGTACGACGCCGTTCCATCCCTGCCAGGTGGGAGTCGGCGGACGTTCCTGACGGCTCTGTCCTGCTCTCGCAGACGAAGAACCTGCCAGTCACTCTCCAGCGCAGCACCTTTCGGATCGGACACAAGCGGCGCTGCCGACAGGCAGCGATGACATCGGGATCTTGTGGAATCTCCACAAGGCGGCAGGGAGGCGACGCCGTCCCGCCGCAACGTCTTACTCGACCGCCAGCCAGGTCAGCATCGGTCCGGGCGCCATCGAACCTGCAAACGCCTACGAAAGCGCCGAAGCCGGGAAAAGAGCTCCTCACCCCAGCATGACGGGGCGTCAGCAAAGTCAGCACTAGGTCAGCAAGAGTCCTGCCACAGCCGCCCACAGGCAGCCACACTGTGGAATCGCCAACCGCACCGGCCGGAGTCAGCCAGCTGTTCAGACGCCTCCCGGCAAGCAGGTGGAAGACAGCGAGAACGACCCGACCGCCCTCCGCCCCACGACCACCAACGCTGACGCATTTCCGCAGGTCAGCGCACCCTTCCCCGCGGCTTCAACGGCACCGGCGGCAGTTCCGGTGCGGGCAGTGGAGCACCGTCGTACCCCTTCACCTCGCCGAACCGAGAGCCCCGCATCCAGTCCTCGCGGGCCTGCTCGATCTCCGCCTGGGTGCGGCCGATCCAGTTCCAGAACATGATCAGCTCCTCCTCGAACGGCTCGCCGCCGAGGAGCATCAGGTCGGCGTCCGACTCCGCGCGCAGCGGCAGTTCGGTGCGGCCGCAGCCGAGGTAGAGCATGGAGCCGGGCAGTACGGGCACGCCGTCGACGTGGGCCTCGCCGGACATGGACAGGACGGCGTACTCGAAGTCCGGTTCCAGCGGGAGGCGTACGTCGGCGCCGCGGGTCAGGGCCAGGTCCGCGCCGACGATCGGCGTGTATGTCGTGCCGGGCGAGGTCGCCCCGTCGAGGCTGCCGAGGATCAGCGTGGCGCTCAGGCCCGGCGCCGTGACGGCCGGCAGTTCGCCGTGGTGTTCGAAGTGTGGGTCCGTGTGCCGGTGGCTGTCCGGGAGGGCGACCCAGAGCTGTGCGCCGTGCAGGAAGCGGGCGTGCGACTTCGGGCTCTCCTCGGAGTGGCTGATCGCCCGGCCGGAGGTCATCAGGCCCAGCTCCCGCGGTCGGATCGTCTGGAGGCTGCCCGTGGAGTCGCGATGCAGCACCTCGCCCTCGTGCAGCCAGCTCACCGTCTGAAGGCCCATGTGCGGGTGCGGCGGCACCTGCATGCCGGGCTCTTCGGCGATGTCGTCGGGACCGTAGTGATCGACGAAGCACCAGGCGCCGACCATGCGACGGCCCAGGTTGGGCAGCAGGCGACGGACTTCGGTGGATTCGCCGAGCTTGACGCGGCGAGGGCTGAGAAGTTCGCGTACGGGCTCCGCCACGACGAAGCCGCGGCCGCCGCAGACGGCGGGCACCGCTTCGCGATCAAGATTGCTCATGAGGCCCAACCTAGCCCTGCCGGGGCCACCTCGTCAGTCCGTAACCCGGGGCTGGCTCGATGCGTTCGCGAAATAGTAGCCATGGATATAATCGCCATGTACTGTATTCGTCATGAGCAAGGGTTCCGAGAACGTCTCACCCGGGTTTCTGGTGTGGCGCCTGTCCACGAAGTGGCGGGTCGCGGTCGACCGGGCCGTCACCCCACTGGGGCTCACCCACGCGCAGTACGCGCTGGTGGCCTCGCTCCACGGCATGCAGCACCGCGGAGAACGCCCCAGTCAGCGGCGCCTCGCCGACCACACGGGCCTGGAACCGCTGTACGTCTCCAAGCTGGCGCGCTCCCTGGAGTCGGCCGGCCTCCTCGAACGCACCCGGGACCCCCGCGACCCGCGCGCCGTACAGCTGGCGCTGACCGAACAGGGGCAGGAGCGGACCCGGCAGGCGATCGAGGTCGTCCAGGGGCTCCTGCAGCAACTGCTGGCACCGCTCGGCGGGCTGGGCAGCGCGCGCACGCGGGAGTTCACCCGTGAGTTGACGACCCTGCTCGACGTACCGCTTGACCCGTTCGTGAACGACAGCGAGTCCGACGGCAACCAGCCCTGAGACAGCGAGTCCAACGACCGAAAGTCCGACAAGGAGCAGTCATGACGACCACCACTCCCCTGGTCGACCCCCGGGTCATAGCCCTGGCCCACTACGCCGGCCGCGCGCTGCTCGAGAACGTGCTGGCCCGCCACGGTTCGACCTTCCAGCAGTCCGTCACGCTCCGGCTCGTCGCCGTGGCCGAGGGGCCCGTCGAGCGCGACACCCTCGTCGCCGGCGTCGTCGGCGCGCTGAAGATCGACGCGGCCCAGGCCCACTCCGTGGTCGACGAGCTGATCGCGGCGGAGCTGCTGGCGGACCAGGAGCCGTCCGCGGTTCGGATCACGGAGGCCGGACGGGAGCGCCACACGAGCACGTCCGCCGCGACCGCTCCCATCACCGCCCGTATCTACGACGGCATCCCGAAGGAGGACCTGGCCGCCGCCGGACGGGTGCTGACCCTCATCACGGAGCGCGCCGACGCCGAGTTCGCCGCCATGACCGCGACCGCCGCCAAGTAGTGGAATATTGAACCACTGACCTTCGTTGAGCGCGACGAAGGAGGTCAGAGTGGAGACGATGTACTACGACCACGGAACACCGGCCGAGCGCTGGGAGCGCGCGCAGCTGTTCTTCGACGCCAAGGACTACGCGGGTGCCGCGCGCGTCCTCGGCAGGCTGGTCGAGGAGGTGCCGGAGCAGACGGGTCCGCGGCTGCTGCTGGCGCGTGCCTACTACCACTCGGCCCAACTGCGGCGCGCGGAGACCGAGTTGCGCGTCATCGTAGAGCGCGACCCCGTCGAGCAGTACGCCCGGCTGATGCTGGGCCGCACCCTCCAGCGTCAGGGGCGGCATGAGGAGGCGGAGCCGCACATGCGCCTCGCTTCCGCGCTGACCGGCGACTTCGGCGAGGACTGAATACGCGCGACGCGAGGGGCCCGGTTCCCCCAGGAACCGGGCCCCTCGCCATGCGTTCGAGCTAGCTCGCGCCGGTCGGCGTCCGCTTGCCCCGGCGATGGGAGATCTCGCCGAGCACGACGTCCACGGCGAGGAAGGCCGCCAGCGAGATGCCGAGCAGCGGCACGAAGTAGCCGATGACCGCGACGACCGCCACCAGCGGGACCAGGATCTGCGGCGGCACCTGCTGCCAGGCGCCGCGCGGGACGGGCCGGCCGAAGGCGGAGTCACGGCCGCGCTGCCACCACATGCGGTAGCCCCACACGATCAGCAGGATCAGAGCCAGCGTGAGCGCCATCAGGAGGATCTGGTTGACCAGGCCGAACAGGACCCCGGTGTGCAGGTCGATGCCCCAGCGGGTCAGCTTGGCGAGCACCGGGTAGTCGGCGAACCGCAGCACGTCGGTCACCTCACCGGTCGCCGGGTCGATCGCGACCGAGTCCTGCTTCGTCGGCCAGCTGCGCTGCACCTGCTTCACGACATACGCGGAGGAGGCGTCGGCGGGCGGTACGATCTCGACCGGGTCGCCGAGGCCCTCGGCGCGCGCGGTGGCCAGGACCTTGTCGAGGCCGACACCGTGGTCGCCGCTACCGCCCGCACCGGCGGCGCCGCCGTGACCCCCGTGCTCGCCGCCCACCGAGGCCGAGAGGGACGGGGTGGCCTGGCGCAGCGAGGTGCGCAGCTCGTCGATGTTGGCGCCCGCGTAGGTCGACCAGGTCAGGCCGGTCGCCGACAGGAAGAGGAAGCCGAGGGCCGCCCAGACGCCGACGGTGCCGTGCAGGCCGAGCGTGCGGCGGCGGCCGCTGGTGCCGCGCACCTTGCGCAGGGCGCGGCGGCGGGAGAACCACAGCACCAGGCCGCCGGCCGCGATCACCCACAGCCAGCCGGCCGCCAACTCGCTGTAGAGACGGCCTGTTTCACCGAGGTGGAGGTCGCGGTGGAACTCGTCGATCCAGGTGCGCAGCGGCAACGCGCCGGTCGAGCCGTACTGTTCGAGTGCGCCGCGCACCTCGGCGGTGTACGGGTCGACGAACACGGCCAGCGCGTGGTCGGGGTCGATGCCCTCGACCCCGGACAGCATGACCCGGGTGGACTCGTCGTCGGCCGGGGAGGGCCGCACCGCGGAGATCGTGCCCTCGGGGTGGGCCTTGCGCGCGGCGGCGACCTGCTCGGATACCGGCAGTTTCGTGTCGCCCACGGGGACGTTCATCTCGTGGGAGTAGACGAGCTTCTCGGCCTGGAAGGCCCCGGCGTACAGGAATCCGGTGGTCGCTGCGACGAGGAGGAACGGCGCGACGAGAATTCCGGCGTAGAAGTGCAGACGCAGGACCAGCGGGCGCAGGGGCGCCCATCTGCGGGGCGACGACGCCGGGGCGCCGGGTGGGGACGCCTCCGCCTCGGTGGTGGTGGGAGCGGTGGACATCGGCGGCTTCTCCGGGGAGTGGGGAGTTTCTCTGCTGTGGCGGTCCAGTAGTCGGAGCGCGGGACCGCCGAGTTCCCGGCATCTCAAGTGACGTACGCCACAAGGAAGTCCGCCCGTCGCGGGCGCGCCGTGGCATTCTGGCGCGATGGCACTTCCGAACCATCGCGCACCGCTCGCCGAGCAGGTCGAGCAGCTCCTGGCCGCTGAGGGCCCGTTGCCCATCGTGGCGGCCGGCGACCCGGTGCTGCGGCGCCCCACCGAGCGCTTCGACGGTCAGCTTGAACCGGCGCTGCTCGCCCGCTTCGTGGAGTCCCTGCGGATCACGATGCACGCGGCGCCGGGCGTCGGCGTCGCCGCACCGCAGGTGGGCGTGTCGCTGCGGATCGCGGTGATCGAGGATCCGGCACCGGTGCCAGAGGAGGTACGGCTGCTGCGCGGGCGGGTGCCGCAGCCGTTCCGGGTGCTGGTGAACCCGTCGTACGAAGGAGTCGGCGACGGGCGTGCCGCGTTCTTCGAGGGCTGTCTGAGCGTCCCGGGCTATCAGGCGGTGGTGGCCCGGCACGCCGAGGTGCGGCTGACCGGCGAGGACGAGCACGGGCACGCCGTCGACGAGGTGTTCTCGGGGTGGCCCGCCCGCATCGTGCAGCACGAGACGGACCACCTCGACGGAGTGCTCTATCTGGACCGGGCCGAACTGCACTCCCTGTCGTCCGATCAGGCGATGGCGGAGCACTGGGCCCAGCCGGCCCCGGACGGGGCGGCCAGGGCCCTCGGCTTCACGCTGCCGGAGTGAGCCCCGGCCGGGCCGGCGCGCGCGTCAGTTGTCGCGGTACGACTCCAGCAGCCGCAGCCACACCTCGCTGATCGTCGGATACGACGGGACCGCGTGCCAGAGCCTGCTGATCGGCACCTGGCCGGCGACCGCGATCGTCGCCGAGTGGATGAGCTCGCCGACGCCGGGGCCGACGAAGGTCACGCCGCGGAGGATCTCCCGCTCCAGGTCGACGACCATGCGGGCGCGGCCCCGGTAGTCGTCGCCGTACAGCGAGGCGCCCGCGACCGAGCCGAGGTCGTAGTCGACGGCGCGCACCCGGTGGCCGGCCTGCTCGGCCTCCGCCAGGGACAGACCGACGGCGGCGGCCTCCGGATCGGTGAACACGACCTGGGGCACGGCGCCGTGGTCGGCGGTGGCGGCGTGGGCGCTCCACGGGTCCGAGTCGAGCAGGGACACGCCGGAGGCACGGGCGGCGATGGCCGCGCCCGCGATACGGGCCTGGTACTTGCCCTGGTGGGTGAGGAGCGCGCGGTGGTTCACGTCGCCGACCGCGTACAGCCACTCGCTGCCGGTGACGCGCAGGCTGTCGTCGACCTCCAGCCAGGAGCCGGGCTCCAGGCCGATGGTGTCCAGGCCGATGTCGTCGGTGCGCGGGGCGCGGCCGGTGGCGAAGAGGATCTCGTCGGCCTCGATGCGGTCGCCGCTGTCGGTGACGGCCACGACGGTGCCGTTGTCCCTGGTCACCGAGGTGACCGAGGTGCCGGTGCGGACGTCCACGCCCGCCTCGGTGAGCGCCTCGGCGACCATTTCGCCGGCGAAGGGCTCCATACGGTTCAACAGGCCCTTGCCGCGCACGAGGAGCGTGACCCGGGAGCCGAGGGCGTGCCATGCGGTGGCCATCTCGGTGGCGACCACTCCCCCGCCGATCACGATGAGCCGTCCGGGCACGGTCTGCGAACTGGTGGCCTCGCGGCTGGTCCAGGGCTTGACCTCGTCGAGTCCCGGCAGGTCGGGCAGGACGGCCCGGCTGCCGGTGGACACGGCGACGGCGTGCCGGGCGGTCAGGACGTGCCGGGCGCCGTCCGCGCCGGTCACCTCCACCGTCCGGGGTCCGGCGAGGCGGCCGTGGCCGCGGTAGAAGTCGGCGCCGATACCGGTCAGCCACCGGACCTGGCCGTCGTCGTTCCAGTCCCCGGTGAAGGCGTTGCGCCGGGCGAGGACAGCGGCCGCGTCCAGGGGGCCCTGCACGGCCTGGGAGAGACCCGGGAGCCTGCGGGCGTCGGCCTGGGCGAGGCCGGGGCGCAGGAGGGCCTTGCTGGGCATGCAGGCCCAGTACGAGCATTCGCCGCCGACGAGCTCGCTCTCCACGACCGCGGTGGACAGACCGGCCGCACGGGTGCGGTCCGCGACGTTCTCCCCCACAGGCCCTGCACCGAGCACCACGACGTCGTAAGCGATGGAATCCGTTTCCGTCATGGGGTCAGTCTTACGGGTGGTGTGCGGCGTGGCCACACGGGTACGCGCGCGGAATACGTGACCGTACGGTCGTGTTGTCGCCGACGGCTTCGCCCCCGACACCAGGAAGAGGGAAATACGCCATGAGCAGCACCGTGGAGCTCACCAAGGAGAACTTCGACCAGACGGTCACGGACAACGAGTTCGTTCTGATCGACTTCTGGGCGTCCTGGTGCGGGCCCTGCCGTCAGTTCGCCCCCGTGTACGAGAAGGCGGCCGAGGAGAACCCGGACCTCGTGTTCGGCAAGGTCGACACCGAGGCGCAGCCGGAGCTGGCCGCCGCCTTCGGTATCCAGTCGATCCCGACGCTGATGATCGTGCGTGACCGTGTCGCCGTGTTCGCGCAGCCCGGTGCCCTGCCCGAGGCCGCCCTCACGGACGTCATCGGGCAGGCCCGTGGGCTCGACATGGACGAGGTCCGCAAGGCCGTCGCCGCCCAGCAGGCGCAGGCGCAGCAGGACGGCCAGTAGGAACCCGCAGGGACCGGATCCGGAAGGCGGCCTCGCGGGGCCCGGCCTAGAAGGGGTACGGCGCCACGTCGCCGCGCACTGTCGTCCAGCGCACGTCGGTGAACGCCTCCAGGTTGGCCTCGCCGCCGAACCGGGCGCCGGTCCCGGAGGCGGCGACGCCTCCGAAGGGGGCGACGGCTTCGTCGTTCACGGTCTGGTCGTTGATGTGCACGATGCCGGTCGGGATCCGTTCGGCCAGGTCGAGGCCCCGGGCGGTGTCCCGGGTGACGATGCCCAGAGAGAGGCCGTAGGCACTCGCCGCCGCGAGGGCCGCGGCCTCGTCGGCTGTCGCGAAGGAACGGACCGGCGCGACCGGGCCGAAGACCTCCTCGGCGTACGCGGGCGTCTCGTCGTCCGTCCCGGCGAGCACGGTCGGCCGGTAGAAGAGCTGCTCGTGGGTGCCGCCGGCGGCCAGCTTGGCGCCCCGTGAGGTGCTCGCCTCGACCAGTGCGTGCACCTTGTTCAGCTGGCCGGAGTCGATGAGCGGGCCGAGGTGGACCTCGGCCCGGTGCGGGTCGCCGACGGCGAGGGAGTCCGCCTTGGCGGCGAGCCGCTCGACGTACTCCTCGTACAGCGACCGGTGGACGAGATGGCGGCCGGTCGTCATGCAGATCTGGCCCTGGTGGAAGAAGGAGCCCCAGGCGGCGGTGGAGATCACGGCGTCCAGGTCGGCGTCCTCCAGCACGATCAGGGCCGAGTTGCCGCCGAGTTCCAGGTGCGCGCGCTTGAGATGGCGCCCGGCGGCCTCGCCGACAGCGCGCCCGGCGGCCGTGGAGCCGGTGAAGGAGAGGACCGGCACGCGCGGGTCCGCGACCAGCGCCTGACCCGCCTCCGGGCCGCCCGGCAGCACATGCAGCAGCCCCTCGGGCAGACCGGCCTCAGCGAAGACCGCGGCGAGCGACAGACCGCCGCAGACCGCTGTTCGCGGATCCGGCTTCAGCACCACGGCGTTGCCCAGCGCGAGGGCCGGGGCGACGGAGCGGATGGAGAGGATCAGCGGGGCGTTGAACGGCGCGATGACGCCGACGACGCCGACGGGGACCCGGCGTGTGTACGACAGCCGGGGTGCCTCGCTGGGCAGGACGTGCCCGGCGGGGCGGGAGGCGAGGGCGGCGGCCTCGTAGCACTCCTGGGCGGCGACGTGCAGCTCGAAGTCGGCCTTGCCGGGGATGGAGCCTGACTCCCGGACGAGCCATCCACGCAGTTCGTCGGCGTGCGCGGTGAACAGGTCGCCGGCCTTGCGCAGCACCGCGGCCCGGACGAAGTGCGGGACACGGGCCCACTCCGACCGTGCGGCACGGGCGGCCTGGGCCGCGGTGCCGATGTCCTCGGCGGTGGCCAGGGTGACGGTGCCGAGCCTGTCGCCCGTGGCGGGCTCGGTGACGGCGTACTCACCTCCCGACAGGGAGGGGGACTGCCAGGTGCTGGGGTCGAGCAACGGCATGGCGACTCTCCGTTCGATCACCGGCGGGACTCACAACGGGAGCGGAAGTCCCGAGTAGTTCACCGCCAGTTCGGCGGCGGCGTGGCGGGATGCGGTGATCCGGCGCAGACGCGCGAGCTGCATCCGGTGGTCGAACGCATCCCCGTCTGGTTGAGCGTGCAACATCCTAGTCATGTCGTCCGAGAAACGGGTGGCCTGCCACACCCGCTGAAGGCACAACTCCGAGTATCGGTCCAGGGGTTGTGTGTTCCCTGTGCGGTGCAGCTCGATGAGCGCGCGGGCCAGCACCCTGACGTCCGCCACGGCGAGGTTGAGGCCCTTGGCGCCCGTCGGCGGGACGATGTGCGCGGCGTCCCCGGCGAGCAGCAGGCGGCCGTGCCGCATCGGTTCGTGGACGTAACTGCGCATCGAGGTCACCGACTTGGCGGTGACGGGGCCGCGCTCCAGAGTCCAGTCGCCGTCGATCGCGAAGCGGGCGGCGAGTTCGTCCCAGATGCGCTCATCGGGCCAGTCGTCGGGGGCGGTGCCGTTGGGGACCTGGAGGTAGAGCCGGGAGACCGACGGTGAGCGCATGCTGTGCAGCGCGAAGCCGCGTTCACCGCGTGCGTAGATCAACTCGTCGCCGGACGGGGCGACTTCGGCCATGATGCCGAGCCAGGAGTACGGGTACTCGTGCGCGTAACTGCGGCCGGCCCCGGTCGGGAAGGCGTCGCGGGCGATGCCGTGGAAGCCGTCGCAGCCGGCGATCCAGTCGCAGGTCAGCGTGTGCTCGCGGCCCTCGTGCACGAACCGCACGGCGGGCGTGGCGCTGTCCGGTTCCTCGACGGCGAGCGCCTCCGCCTCGAACAACAGCGGTGGCCCGTCCGCGAGTTGCAGGGCGACGAGGTCCTTCACGATCTCGGTCTGCGCGTAGATCGTCACCGTACGGCCGCCGGTCAGGGCCGGGAAGTCGATGTGGTGGCGTTCCCGGTCGAAGCGCAGCTCGATGCCCTGGTGCACCAGGCCCTCGGCCGTCAGCCGCTCGGCGGCGCCGGCCTCGCGCAGCGCGTCGACCGTGCCCTGCTCCAGCATGCCGGCCCGCTGGCGCGCCTCGACGTACGCGCGGGTCCTGGCCTCCAGGACCACGCAGTCGATGCCCGCGCGGTGCAGCAGCCGGGCCAGGAGCAGCCCGGCGGGGCCGCCGCCGATGATGCCGACCGTCGTGCGCATTCCACGCCTCCCTGAGTTCGACGGTACGTCGGCCGGACCGGTCAGGGCCTGCTGGAGCCCGGGGCGCGGGCGGGATGCCCCGGCGAGGGCCCTGCGGCCTCAGCTGGACTCGCGGTGCACCACCGTCGCCCCCAGCACCTTGTGCGTCCCGGGCGCGGCACCGGGGTCGCGCACCGCGCGGTCGACCAGCTCCGCGAGGTCCCGGCCGGACGGCAGCTCGATGTGGACGGTGCTCAGCCTGGGCCGCAGCAGCCGTCCGAGCATCAGGTCGTCGGCGCCGATGACGGCGGTGTCGGCGGGGACGCGGACGCCCTCGTCCTGCAGGGCGCGGGTCAGCAGCATCGCGTACTCGTCGTTGTAGGCGAACACGGCGTCCAGGCCGAGGTCGCGCCAGCGGGCGGCGAGCCGCGCCGCGGACCCCTCCGCGTAGGCGAGGGGGAGCTCGGTGAGGGTGGCGCCGGTGCCGTACAGGGCGCGGCGCACGCCTTGCAGACGGGGTGCCGAGAAGGACTCCAGGCCCTCCTCCTCGGGCACGACGACGCCGATACGGCGCCTGCCGCGATCGTGCAGATGACGGGCCGCGCAGTGACCCACGGCCTCGTGGTCCATGAGCAGGGCGTGTGCCCCGTCGACGGACTCGGGGCCGAGGGTGACCACGGCCCGGGCGCCGGAGCGCTTGAGGACCGTCACGCCCTTCGGGCCGAGGCCGGCGCCCGACACCAGGACGGCGACGGGCCGCAGCTCCGCCCAGGCGCGGGCGGCCTCGTCGCCGTGCAGGCCGACGCTGCCGTGCTGGACGACGGTGTAGTCGAGGCGGCCGAGGGCCAGCTGGAGGTCGCCGAGGAAGCGGCTGTACAGGGAGCCGACGGGGAAGCCGGGCGCGGGCATCAGGACCATACGGCTGTGCCCGGCGCGCAGGCTGCGGGCCGCGGCGTGCGGGACGTAGCCGAGTTCCTTGGCGGCCTCGTGGACGCGGCGGCGGGTGGGCTCGCTGATGCGGACGGCACTGGTGTTGTTGAGGACGTAGGAGACGGTCGCGCGCGAGACGCCGGCCAGGCGGGCCACATCGGCGCTCGTGGGTACCGAGCGCTGTGCGGGGGAAGCGGGCGCGGGCGTTTTCGGTATCTGCACCATGACGTACGGCATCTTTGCAGAACCTGTGCGCGGGGTTCCGATTAGGGTCCGTGGCCGCCCTGTTGAGGTGTTCCGGGGACCCCCGGAACGTTCACACCTGTGTGCGTGTCACCCGGTCCACGAGGTCGAGCCAGCCCGTCTCCAGCCGGTCCATGGGCATACCGCACTGCCTGGTCAGGTGGTGTATCAGGGCGGGGTCGAGGTACGCCAGCAGGGTCTGGGCGAGGAGGTCGCAGTCGGCCTCCGGCTGTATCTGCCGCAGCAGCACCGTGACGTGGGTGTGCAGTGCCGTGACCGAGGGGTGGCTGAACCTGCGGGTCGGCTCGGGCTGGGCCGCCAGCTGCAGGTCCAGCTGCTCCGCCGAGCGGTGGAGCACGGCCACGCCGAACGCGCGCAGCCGGTCGACCGGGGGCGCCCCGGGGCCCAGCGGCGGAGGTCCGCCCAGGAAGTCGCCCTGGAGCTTGCGCGCGGAGTGGTCCAGCAGCGCCGTGAGCAGGCCGGTGCGGTCGCCGAAGCGACGGAAGACGGTCCCCTTGCCGACGCCGGCCGCGGCCGCCACCGCCTCCATGGTGACGCCGGCCGCGCCGTGCTCGGCGATCAGCTCGGAGGCGGCCTCCAGCAACCGGGCGCGGTTGCGTGCCGCGTCGGCGCGCAGGCAGGGCTCGTCGGCGGCGGAACCGACCTCCAGCAACCGGGGCGCGCCGTCGGGCTCCTCGGGCTTCGGGAAGGGGGACAGGGCGGCGGACATGAAGCCAGCGTAAAGCATCGGGAATGAAACTGGACCGCGGTCCGGTTAGGGTGCTAGAAACGTAAGCGGACCTCGGTCCGGTTCATTACGGCAGTGTTTCATCCCCCCTGGAGTTCGCATGTCTGTTCGCATCCTCGCGCTCGTCGGCAGCCTTCGCGCCGGTTCGCACAACCGTCAGCTGGCCGAGGCGGCCGTCAAGCTCGCTCCCGAGGGCGCCGAGGTCGTGCTCTTCGAGGGCCTCGCCGACATCCCCTTCTACAACGAGGACATCGACGTCGAGGGCGGGGTCCCGGCCGCCGCCGCGAAGCTGCGTGAGGCCGCGCAGGCGTCCGACGCGTTCCTGCTGTTCTCCCCCGAGTACAACGGCACGATCCCGGCCGTCCTGAAGAACGCCATCGACTGGCTGTCCCGCCCGTACGGCTCCGGCGCCTTCGGCGGCAAGCCGGTCGCCGTGGTCGGCACCGCCTTCGGCCAGTTCGGCGGCGTGTGGGCGCAGGACGAGACCCGCAAGGCCGTGGGCATCGCCGGCGGCAAGGTGCTCGAGGACGTCAAGCTGTCCATCCCCGGCTCGGTGACCCGATTCGCCGAGACCCACCCGGCCGACGACGCCGAGGTCGCGGCCCAGCTGACCGAGGTCATCGCGCGCGTCCACGGCCACGCGGGCGAGGCCGTCGCCGCCTGACCCCGCCACGGGTCACCACGAAGGGCCGGAGCCTTGCGCTCCGGCCCTTTCCCGTGCCTCAGGCCACCGCCTTCGGTGCCAGTTCGCGCAGTTCCGCCAGGGCCGCCGCCACCGCGGGCCGGGCGTGCCCGCCGCCCCGGGTGCAGGTCAGCAGTTTGCGGTGCGGGTCGCCCGTACAGCGGACCCGGGTGATCGGCAGGTGGGGCGTGAGCTGGGCGAGTCGCGGGACGAGAGCGACGCCGAGCCCGTGGGCGATGAGGTGGGCCATGACGTTCCAGTCCCTCGCGTGATGGACGATGTCCGGTGTGAAGCCGGCCGCGCCGCACGCCGACAGCACATGCGGCCGACAGGGGCTGTCCGGCACCGGCGCGATCCAGTCCTCGCGCGCCGCCTCCGCGAGGTCGACGCGGTCCCGTCCGGCGAGCGGATGATCCTCGGGGACGACCAGGTCGAACGGGTCGTCCAGAAGCGGCTGCTGGTCGAAGCGGTCGTCGCTGAGGGGCGGGTTGTAGATGGTCGCCTCGACGACGGCCAGGTCGGCCTCCCCCTCGAAGAGCAGGTCGAAGCCGGTCGGCGCCTCCGCCTCCCGGATCCGGACGGTGAGCCCCGGGTGCCGTTCGCGCAGCCGGGACGCCATGGGCGCGAGCAGCATCGAGACGGCCACCGGGAAACCGCTCACGCGCAACAGCCCCGCCGGCGCGCCACGGTCGGCCCGCAGATCCAGCTCGGCCTGCTCCCAGCGCGCCTGGATCGCGTCGGCGTGCGCCAGCAGGCTCTCGGCCGCCGAGGTGAGGCGCACCCCGCGGCCCTGCGGCTCCAGCAGGTCGACGCCCAGTTCCCGGGCCAGTTGCCGGATCTGTTGGGAGGCGGCGGACGTTGTGAAGTGCAGGGCGCTGGCGGCCGCGGTGACCGTGCCGTAGTGCGCCACGGCTCTCAGTACGTGCAGTCGGCGCAGGTCAATCATGAAGCCCACGCTTCAAGGTCAGGTCCACAAAGTCAACCTGGACGTGTACGAAGGCTCATCGCACGCTTGATGGTGTCGCGACGGTCGATCAGCCACACGACGAACGAGGAGTCACCATGACCAGCACGACCGGCACCGTCTGCCCGCACTGCGGATGGCCCGACGGTGCCGAGCCCTTCCGGATCATCTCCCGGCACAACACGGCGGCGGGCAGCACGATGTGGACACGGTGCGGCTGCGGGTCGCTGCAGGTCCGGGTCGTCGACGCCCGCGGGATGCGGATCGTCTCCCGCAGCCGCCCCGCCGACGCGGACACCCCTCGGTCGAGCACACCGTGCGGGTAGCCGCCGGGGTTCAGTCGAGCCCGGCCAGCCGCTGTACGGCGGGAGCCGCGAAGTTCTCGATGAACGCCGCCGGCTCCCCCGTACGAGGGCCGAGGATCACCGTGTCGATGCCGAGCTCGGTGTAGCCCGCGATCTCCCGGGTGAAGGCGTCGAGGTCGCCCTTCATCGCGGCCTCGCCCGAGTGGACGACGGTCTTGCGGATCTCGTCGTAGTCGCGCCCCTCGGTGTCGCAGTGGCCGCGCAGCACGTCGAGCTTGTGCCCGACCTCCTCCGGCGAGGTCATGAACAGGTTGCACGCGTCGCCGTACCGGGCCACCAGCCGCAGCGTCTTCTTCTCCCCGCCCCCGCCGATCATGATCTCGGGGTGCGGGGTGCTGACCGGCGCCGGGATGCCGAGGGTCTCGGCGAGCCGGTAATGCCTGCCCTCGAACAGGCCGTTCGTCGCCGGGTCCCACATCTGCAGGCAGATCCGCAGGGTCTCCTCCAGCCGCTCGAACCGCTCGGCGACCGGCGGGAACGGCACACCGAGGCCCGCGTGCTCCCGGTCGTACCAGGCGGCGCCGATGCCGAGGGTGGCGCGGCCGCCGGAGAGCACGTCGAGCGTGGTGGCGATCTTGGCGAGCAGACCGGGGTGACGGTACGTCACCCCGGTCACCAGCGCGCCGAGGCGGACCGTGGAGGTGTGCCCGGCGAGGAAGCCCAGGGTCGTGTAGGCCTCCAGCATGGGGTCCTCGGCGCGGTCGTTGAACTCCATCTGGAAGTAGTGGTCCATCACCGACAGCCAGCTCACGCCCGCCGCCTCGGCTGCGGCACCCGCGGCGGCGAGTTCGGCGCCGAGCGCGGGACCTCCTCCGGGATGGTCGAACCGGTTGATGTGCACGCCGACCCGCATGTCCTGTCTCCGTTCGCCCGGTTCCTGCCCCGTCCCTGACGACGCTAGGACTTGGAGCGCTCTCGAAGTCAAGCCCGGTCGGCCAACTGGTCGCCGAGTCCGGTGCGCCGGTAGAGCACACGCCGCCCGTCCCGGGCCCGGGTGACCAGCCCCGTCGCGTGCAGCACCTTCAGATGCTGGGAGACCGCGCTGGGCGTGACGCCGAGGCGGCGGGCGAGTTCGACCGTGGGCAGCGGTTCGGCGAGGAGGCGCAGCACGGTGGTCCGGGGAGCACCGAGCAGGGCGGTGAGCGCGGAGGCGTCGGGGTCGGGCCGTGGTTCCCACAAGGTGGCGGCGCCCCGGCCGGGGTAGGCGAGCATCGGCGGCTCGTCGGCGCTGACCGGGGGCGCGGGCTTGTGGGCGAAGAGGGAGGGCACCAGGCGCAGTCCCCGCCCGGATCCGTCCACCTCGTGCCGGCCGATCATCTGCCCGACGCGCAGCACTCCGTCTCGCCAGCGCACGTTGCGGTGCAGGTCGGAGAAGAGGAGCTGGGCGCCGCCGGTGGCCAGCTGCCGGGCACGGTGGGTGATGTCTGCCTCCAGCACCAGCCGCATCCTCGGCCAGTGCGGTCCGATGGCCAACTCCCAGTAGCGCAGGAGCAGTTCGGACAGTTCCTCCAGCAGATCCGTCACCGGCCCGTCGCCGGGTGCGGTGATCTGCCGCAGTGCGTCGGGCAGGGGGTGCGGGGCGTGGGTGGCGAGCAGGTCGCGCCGCATGAGTTCGGGTGGCGTCGCCCGTACGACGGCGAGCTGGTCCTCCAGCGCGGGTGCGAAGGTCGTCGGGCGCGGGGTGAGGAAGTCGGGCAGGACCAGGGTCTGTCCGACCAGGGCTCGCAGCAGCCGCGCGTCGGCGGGGTCGAGGCGGTCGAGCACCGCGCGGCGCCACGGGGTGTGCAGGGGGAAGAGGGCGGGGGCGCGCAGGGCTCGCAGGCTGCCCATGACCTCGCGCAGCGGCGAGATCGCGAACCGGGTGTCCGCGAGGTCGTCGACGTCGAGCAGGAAGCTGATCATTAAGCCCCGGGCTACATCCTTTGGCAACGGACCGTCGCCGACGTGGACTTCGGTGCATGACGGATCTCAACCACCGGCAGACTACCTCCGCGGTCGCGCTGCTCGCCTTCGCCTGCGGAGTCGCCGTGGGCAATGTCTACTTCCCGCAGGCGATCGGCCCGTTGGTGGCCTCCGGCCTCGGTGTCTCCCCCGACACGGCGACCACGGTGGTGACGGCGACCCAGTTCGGCTACGCGGCCGGCATCTACCTGCTCGTCCCGCTCGGCGACCGGCTGCGGCCCCGCCGGCTGCTCGTCGCCCTGCTCACCCTGACCGGTGCCGGCCTGCTCGCGGCGTCCGCCGCGCAGGCGCTGATGCCGCTCCTCGCCGCGAGCGTCCTGGTCGGCACGGCGACGGTGATCGCCCCGCTCGCCGGCCCGCTGGCGGCCGGCCTGGTGCCCGCCGAGCGGCAGGGCGTGGTCGGCGGCACCCTGCTCAGCGGCTGCCTCGCCGGCATGCTGCTGTCCCGCGCGCTCGGCGGCGCCCTCGGCGACTGGCTCGGCTGGCGGGCACCGTACGTCGTGGCCGCCGCGCTCTCCCTGACGGTCGCCGTGCTGCTGGCCCGCATGCTGCCGTCCCCGGAGCCGTCCACCGCGGAGCCCTACCCGGCGCTGCTCGCCGCACCGCTGCGCCTGCTGCGCACCGAGCCCGAGTTGCGCCGCTCGGGCCTGTACCAGGCCATGGTGTTCGCCGGGTTCTCCGCCGTGTGGACGGGCGTGGCGCTGCTGCTCACGGGCCCGGCGTACGGCCTCGACGCGACGGCGGCCGGGCTGCTGGCCCTGGTCAACGCGGCGACGATGGTGTGCACGCCGGTCGCGGGGCGGCTGGTGGACCGCCACGGTCCGGACCGCGTCACCCTTGTGTGCCTGCTCATGGTCGGCGCGGCGGCGCCGGTCCTGGCCCTCGGCGTCGTCGGCGGCCTACCGGGGTTCGGCGCGCTGGTCGTCGGCACGCTGCTGCTCGATGTCGGCATGCAGTCCGGCCAAGTGGCGAACCTGGTCCGGATCTACGGCCTCGGCACCGATGTCCGCGCCCGCTTGAGCACCGCGTACATGACCTGCGCCTACCTCGGCGGCACCGCGGGCTCGTGGCTGGGGGCGCGTGCCTACGGCGGCTTCGGGTGGCTCGGCGTGTGCGCGCTGGTCGCCGCGTTGACGGCAGTGGCGCTGGGACGCCATCTGCTCGTACGGGTTCGGCGGATGCCCGCTCCCGTCTCCTCGAAGCGCACGGGCCGGTCGCCGTCACGACCGCGCGGACGAGCACACCGAAGCCGGGCGAGAAGGAGGTGCTGAGCCGGTCATGTCCTGGCAAGCTCCCGGTCACGGGTGTGCCACCCGCCGGGCGGCGGGCAGCTTCCGCCGTCCGGCGGCCCCCGCGGGCGGGGCCGGTGCGCGGATGCTGACCGCAGAGCCGCGAGGCACGTGAGTGCCCCCTGTGTGAGGAGTAGCCATGACCCAGGCCCCACCCCCGTTCGATCCCGAGCTGGCCGCCGCGCTGGAACTCATCAAGGACGTGATCTCACCCGGCCTGACGATGGACGAGATAGCCGAGGTCCGTCAGGGTGCGGGAATCCAGTTGCTGGCCGAGCTGGACCTGACGATGGACGGGTACTTCGAGGTCGAGGACCGAGCGGTGCCGGGTCCCGTCGGCGCGCCGGAGATCTCGTTGCTGATCTGCCGGCCGGCCGCGCCCGTGGACGCGGGACCGCGGCCCGTGATCTACCACGTGCACGGCGGCGGGATGATCATCGGCAACAACCGTGTCGGCGTGGACGCTCCCCTGGCCTGGGCGAAGGAGCTGGACGCGGTGGTGGTGTCGGTGGAGTACCGGCTGGCGCCCGAGCATCCGCATCCGGCGCCGGTCGAGGACGTGTACGCCGGGCTGGAGTGGACGGCGGCGCACGCGGGCGAGTTCGGTGGTGACGCGGGGCGGATCGTGGTGGCGGGGGCCAGTGCGGGTGGGGGGCTCTCGGCCGCGCTGGCGTTGCTCGCGCGGGACCGCAAGGGGCCCGAGCTGATCGGGCAGATGCTGATGTGCCCGATGCTGGACGACCGCAACGACAGTCCGTCCACGTATCAGATGGCGGGGCTCGGTGTGTGGGACCGGACGGCGAACGAGACCGGGTGGACTGCGCTGCTCGGGGAGCGGCGAGGTGGGCCCGAGGTGCCCGCGTACGCTGCGCCGGCTCGGGCCGGGGATCTGTCCGGGTTGCCGCCGGCGTTTCTGGATGTCGGTTCGGCGGAGACGTTCCGGGACGAGGTCGTGGCGTATGCGTCGCGGATCTGGCAGGCGGGGGGCGTGGCGGAGCTTCATGTGTGGCCCGGGGGGTTCCACGGGTTTGACGGGTTCGCTCCGCAGGCGGCGGTGTCCCGGGCGTGTCGAGGGGCGCATGTGGGGTGGCTGCGGCGGTTGTTGGGGCGGTGACCCGGGGGATGGGCCGGGTTGGGTGGTTGTGCGGGTCTCGTGCGGCTGGTCGCACAGGGTCTCGTGCGGCTGGTCGCGCAGGGTCTCGTGCGGCTGGTCGCACAGGGTCTCGTGCGGCTGGTCGCGCAGGGTCTCGTGCGGCTGGTCGCGCAGTTCCCCGCGCCCCTTGAGGTGCCGGGCCGTGCCTGCTCGTCCGCCGGGTTCTGTCGTTGGGTGGGTGCGGGCTGTATGTGGCTGGTCGCGCAGTTCCCCGCGCCGCTTCAGGTCGCCGGCGGGCTCGGCGTTCTGAGCGTTCCAGGGCATCGGCCTCCCCTGTTTTCCGTCTCATGGCGCACCATGGGGCCCATGAAAGAGCTGGCCGGGCGTTTGACTGCGCTTGATCCGGATGCGGGGGCCGCTGTTCGGGTCATTGCCTACTTTGATCGGCTTGCCGAGGGGCGGGCCGGGCTGGAGGCGTTGGTGCGTGGCGCTGCCGTGCTGGCGGGGGTGCCCGCGCGGCTGGTGGATGTGGAGCGGCGGGTGCGTGTCCGGGTCGAGGCGGACGGGACGCGCCGGGAGAGCGAGGCGGCGGCCGACCCCGCGTGGCCGTCGGTCGCGCTGACGCCGGGCGGTGCCACCGGTCTGTGGCTGGAGCGGGCCGGGCAGGCGGAGCCGAGCGTCGTGGACGCGGTGATCCTGGAGCGGGCCGCGGGGGTCATCCGAGTGGTTCTCGATCGGACCCGCGGACGGGCGCCCGCCGACGATCCGGCATTGGTCGAGACCGTCCTCGACGCCTCGGCGCCGGAAGCGGCACGGCTGCACGCGGCACGGGGGCTGGGGCTCGACCCCGCCGCCCCGGCCCGCGTCCTGGCCCCGCTTGCCGGCCGCCCCGTGGTCGTTCCCGCGCACCCCGACGCCGTGCCGCCGGTCGGCCGTGTCGGCGTCGGACCCGCGGTTCCGGTGCTCGAACTGCCCCGCTCCTGGTCCGAGGCCCGCGTCGCCCTGCGGTTCTCGGCCGAGGGCACCGCCCAGGACCCCGGCCCCGGTGTCGTCCACGCCGACGCGCTGGGCGGTATCGCGCTCCTCGCCGACCTCGTCGTAGCGGGCGCCGAGCCGCCACCCGACGTACAGGCCCTGGAGGCGGCCTCGGCGGCGGCGCCCTGGCTGCTCGGGACACTGCACGCGGTCGCCTCGACGGTGAGCCTGCGGGCGGCGGCGGCCGAGATCAACGTCCACCACTCCACGCTCCAGGAACGGCTGGCGCACGCCGAGCACCTGCTGGGCTGGCCACTGCGCACACCGCAAGGCCGGTTCAGGCTGGGCCTGGCGCTGGCGATGCGGCACCTCGCACGGGGCTAGCCGCGCCGGAGGGCAGCAACGGAGTTCTCCACAACCCCTCCAAGCGCTCCAATCCCCGCAAGCACTGCAAGCACCGCAAGCACCGCGATCCTTGCAACCGCGCTCTACACGCAATCGCTGGAAATTTCGCAGATGCCCTATCCTGAAGGTCATTCACATCGGACGAAGGACACCGGCGCCATGACC